>JADCGK010000179.1 GCA_020249045.1 Azospirillum sp.
CGCAACGCCGGGGCGTCCCACGGCGTGGACAGGATCGAAAACGCGATCCCGGCGAGCGGTGCCGCGCCCAGCAACCCCAGGCCGGCAAGCCACAATGGGAATGCTTGGCCGGTCGCCGCCTGGCGACGGCGCGCCCAGCGCCGAACGATCAGAAACAGCGCCGCGCCCAGCGCCAGCACGATCGGGACGACGGCGAACGCCGACGCGTCGACCGGGGCGGGCACGTAAAGCCCGCGATTGTTCAGGAACGCGATGCCGCCGAAATCCCAGGACGCGCGCGGCGGTGGCAGGGCGCGGATCACGCCGAAATACCAGAAGAACACGAACAGCAGCAGTGGGATGTTGCGCACGAACTCGACGTAGCCGCCGGCAAGATTGCGCAGCAGGAAGTTCCGCGACAGGCGCGCCACGCCGATCAGGAAGCCCAGGATCGTCGCGAAGATCATGCCCAGAATGGCGACCAGCAGCGTGTTGGTCACGCCGACCCACAGCAGGCTCAGGATGTTCGCTTGCGGCGAGTAATCGACGATGCGGAAGGGCACGTCGATGCCCGAATTGCGCCACAGGAAGTCGAAGCCGGACGCGATGCCGGCTTTGACCATGTTTTCCGATGCGTTGGCGACGAAGTACCAGATCGTCGCGAAAAGCGCGCCCGCGACCGCGGCCTGGGAGATCCAGGCGCGGACGCGGGCGTCGTAAAACCAGCGCCGCAGGGCGCTCGCGTTCATGCGAACGCCGGGCTCATTGGAAGGGCGGGGTGAAGATCAATCCGCCCTTGGTCCAGAGCTGGTTCGGGCCACGGGGAAGCTTGAGAGCCGAGCCCATGCCCACCGTGCGTTCGTAGCTTTCGCCGTAATTGCCGACCTGTTTGATGGCGTTGTAGAGCCAATCGTTGGACAGGCCGAGCATCTGGCCGAAATTGCCTTCGACGCCGAGGATGCGGCGCACTTCGGCGTTGGTCGAGGTGCGGCGCAGCTCGTCGACGTTGGCCGAGGTGATGCCGAGCGCTTCCGCCGCGATCATGCCGTTGAGCGTCCAGCGCACGACGGCCTGCCAACGTTCGTCGCCCCAGCGCACCGTCGGTCCCTGCGGGTCGTTGGAGATCAGGTCGGTGAGGATGACGTGGTCGTCCGGCGCCTTCAGCTTGGAGCGCTGGCCCGCCAGCGCGCCGAACCCGGCGGTGTAGGCATCGCAGCGTTCGGCGTCGTAGGCGGCGATGGCGTCGTCGTTGCGCTGGAAGTTGACGATGGTCACGCGCTTGCGCCGCTCGGCGAACCAGTCGGTCGCCTGCTTCTCCTCGGTCGAACCGGCGGCGACGCAGATCGTGGCGCCGTCCATCTGGTCGGGCTTGGTAATGTTCGCCTTCTTGCGCACGATGAAGGTCTGGCCCTCGTAGAAATTGATCCCGAGGAAATTCACGCCGAGCGTGGCGTTGCGCGAGAAGGTGATCGTCGTGTTGCGCGACAGCAGATCGACCTGGCCCGATTGCAGGATCGGCCAGCGCTGCTGGACCGAGGTGGGCGTGAACTTGACCTTGGTCGCGTCGCCGAGCACGGCGGCGGCCAGCGCCTTGCAGAAATCGACGTCGATGCCTTCCCACACGCCGCGGTCGTTGGCGAAGGAAAAGCCGGGCAGGCCCAAATGCACGCCGCATTCGAGATTGCCGCGCGCGCGGATGGCGTCAAGCGTCGGGCTGGGCGCCAATTGCTGGGCGCCGGCGGCACCGGCGAACGATAGGACGAGCGCGGCGGACGCCGCGATACGACGCAACATGAAGTCCCCCTTCTTGTTTCGGCCCACCCACCCCCGGGCGAGCCGCTCGGATGGCCGATAGTGGCGCCCTTGCCGGGGTAAGGCAAGACGTCGTCATTTATTTGTCATATCGCCTCGGCTAAGATCGCGGCCGGGGGAAACGATTACGTATGTCGGCAAGGCTCGAGATCGAGCGCGTGGAAGCCGCGTATTCCGGCACGCGCGTGCTCAAAGGCGTTTCGCTGGACGTGGCGCCCGGGGAGTTCGTCGCGCTGCTGGGTTCGTCGGGCTGCGGAAAGACGACGTTGTTGCGTTGCGTGTCGGGGTTCGTGCCGGTCGCCGGCGGCGCGGTGCGTATGGGCGGTCGCGACATCACGCACGCGCCGCCCGACAAGCGCGAAATGGCGATGGTCTTCCAAAGCTACGCGCTGTGGCCGCATATGACGGTGGCGCAGAACGTCGGATACGGCTTGCGCTTGCGCGGCGTGGCGCGCGCGGCGATCGCTGAACGCGTGGCGGCGACGCTGGCCATGCTCAAGCTCGACGGATTGGGCGAACGCAACGTCACGCAGCTTTCCGGCGGACAGCGTCAGCGCGTCGCGTTGGGGCGGGCCCTCGCCATCGATCCGCAGATCCTGTTGTTGGACGAACCGCTGTCGAATCTCGACGCGCGCATCCGCGAGGACGTCCGGCACGAAATCAAAGCGCTGCAACGCCGACTCGGCATCACGACGATCCACGTCACCCACGACCGCGAGGAGGCGATGGTGATGGCCGACCGAATCGTGATCCTGGACGCCGGCCAAATCGCGCAAGCCGGCCCTCCGGAAGAGGTCTACAACCGCCCGGTCTCGCCGTTCGTCGCTTCGTTCATGGGGGCGAACAACGTCGTCCGACTCGACGCCGCGATGTCGGGCGGGCGCGTGCGGATCGCCGCCGGGCCGCACAATCGCGAGACCGACCTGACCGCCGCCGGGCCGCTCGAAGGGCCGGTCGTGGCGCATTTCCGCTCCGAGGCCGCGCGGCTCGGCGTGATCGACGAAGACGCCGTCGACAATGCCTTGGCTCTCGACGGGCGGATTGTCCAGGCGGCGTATCCGGGCGGCTTCTGGCGCTATGCGGTCGCCGTGGGCGATCGGCAGTTTCTCGTCGACGACGCACGCAAGCTCGACGTCGGTCTACCGGCGCGGATCGTGTTGCCGGCCGACGCACTGCATTTCTTCTCCGCATCGGAGGCGTAATCGAACCGTCGCCGACGCCAGCCATCATACCGCAAAAGCGCCGACCGGCCCCGCCGGACGGGCGGCGCAACGACAGATCCGGCGGAATCGGAGGGAAACCATGAAACGTAGGGAATTCATCGTCGCGGGCGGCTCGGCCGTTCTGCTTTCGCATGGTGCGGCCGCCCAGACCCGCACGGTCACGCTGAACGTGATGACCGCGGGCGACCAAAACATGGTCGACTACATCACCGAATTCCTCGGGCCGATGTTCGAGCGCGCCAATCCCGGCGTCCGCGTCCGCGCCGTCGGCACCGGCCCGGGCGATGCGGGGTCGCAGCGAATTTGGGAACGTCTCGAAGCCCAACGGCGCGCAAGCGCCGGTTCGGTCGACGTGGACGTCGCCATCGTGCACCAGAAAATGGCGGGTCAGATGGTCCGCGACGGGTTGCTGTCCTCCTACCGCCAGCAGGTTGCGACCGGCGGTATGACGACCGCCGCGGTCACGCGCAACGCGCTGGGCGTGAACGTCGACGGTTACGTCATGCCGATGTTCAACAGTCAGGTCGCCATCGCCTACAACCCCGCGCGCGTGCAGAACCCGCCGCGCACTTTCGACCAACTCGTCGCGTGGGCGAGCGCAAATCCCCGACGCTTCGGCCATAACGGAATCCGCGGGGGCATGTCGGGCGTGGGTTTCGTCTTCGGCTGGCTTTACGCCTACGCCCCCGACCAGAAACGTCTGATCGAAGGGCCATTCGACGAGGCCTCGTTGCAGGCGCTGACTCCCGCGCTGCAAAAGCTCAAGGAGTTCAATCGCGTCGCCACGATCACTCCCGGCAACGCGGGCACGCTCGACGCGCTCAATCGCGGCGAGATCGACATGGGTCCGGTTTGGATGGACATGTTCTACACGTGGCAGGGCGAAGGCCGCTTGCCGCCCACGCTGAAGTTGACGCTGCTGGAAAGCGGATTGCCGGGACAGCCGATGTACTACGTCATTCCCGACAAGGCGGCCAATCTGGACGCCGCTCGCAAGTTCGTCGAACTCGCGACGTCGCCGCCGGTACAGGCCAAGGGCATCGTCGAACGGTTCAACTGGCTGCCGGGCATCGACGCCCAGCACGTCCAGGCGCATCTCGACCAGCAGACATGGAACCGTCTGTTCCGCGACGTACCGCCGGACATGCTCAGCCGTATGGCTCGGCCCATGCCGCAATCGGACTTCTTCACCAAAATCCAGGAGCAGTACGAGAAGGTGGTGCTGAACTGACGGAGCCCGGACGGCGGCGCACGGTCGCGCCGCCGTCCGCTTTCCCGCAATGGGCCCCACACGCGGCATATCGATCGTTCTGATCGCCCCGGCTTTGGCCATGGCGCTGGCGCTCTTCGTCTATCCGCTGGGATATTCGCTGATCGGGGCGTTCCAGGATCGCGGCGGGGCTTGGACGCTCGCGAATTTCGTGCGCGCGTGGGAGCTCTATCGCCTCGATACGCTGTACACGGTCGTCATCGTCGGCGTTTCGACCCTTCTGATCGCCGTGTTCTCGATCGCGATTGGCGGGTATCTGACGCTCGGATCCTCCCCGCTCGCGCGCAAATTGCTCGATTGGATCTACCGCTGGCCGCTGTTCGTGCCGTTCATCGTCGCGGCCTTGTGCATGCGCACGTTTCTGGGCCGAAACGGCATGATGAACAACAGCTTCGTCTTCCTGGGTCTGATGGATCAGGAGTCCGCGCAGAGCTTCCTCGATTGGCGCGGAATCGTCGTCACGTTCGTCTGGAAGCAGACGCCGTTCGTCACGCTGATGGTCGCGGGCGCCATGCTCGGTCTCGATCGTTCGACGATCGATGCCGCACGCAACCTGGGCGCGTCGCGGTTGCGCGTGCTGCTGGAGATCGTCGTACCGCAGATCCGTCGCACGCTGGCCGTCGGGCTTATCCTGTCGTTCGTCACGATGATGTCGGTTCTGTCGGTGCCGATCATGCTGTCGGGACAAAGCCCGAGCATGCTGACCGTCAACATGGCATGGCGGATCAATTCGATCGGGGATTACGGAACGGCCAACGCGCTCGGCTTCGTGTCCTATCTGCTCACCGGTTTGGCGGCGTGGTTCTACCTGCGCGAGGCGGTACGCGACAAAGCCGCGCAAGGAGCGCCCCGATGAAGTGGATACTGCGCGCCGCGGTCCTGGCTTCGATCGTGTTCTTTGTGCTCGGTCCCCTCGCCAATCTGGCGATCTGGTCCGTGGCCGAGCAGTGGTTCTGGCCGCATCGGCTGCCGTCGCAATGGGGATTCCGTTTTTGGGAGGTCGTCTTCCGTCCGACGGGCCGGGCGATGGAAGCATTGTGGCTTTCGATTTGGATCGCGTTGCTGACGACGGCGGTGTGTCTGGCGGTATCGATCCCGGCGGGCTACGCGCTGGCGCGCGGCCGATTGCCCTGGCGGCCTGTCGTCATGCTGGTTTTCCTGCTGCCCCAGGCGTTCCCGAATTTGCCCGTGTACATCAATATCGCGCGGATCTTTTTCGAGTTCGACCTCAACGGCACCGTCGCGGGCGTGGTCATGGTCCATGCCGTCCACGGTCTGGTCTTTTCGGTGTGGATCGCGACCGCAGCCTTCGCGGCCGTGGATCCCGAACTCGAACAGGCCGCGCGCAACATGGGCGCTTCGGGGCCCCGGACGTTCTTCGAGGTGACGCTACCGCTGGCGCTCCCCGGAATCGTCGCGAGCGCGATTTTCGTGTTCCTGGAGTCGCTCGACGAATTCACCGGCAGCTATTTCGTCGGCGCGCCGGAGATCCGAACGTTGCCGCTGCTCCTTTACTCGGCCGGAGCGGGCGGCAACATCCAGATCGCGGCGATCTCGGCCCTCATCCTGCTCGTGCCCTCGATCCTGTTCATGCTGCTGGTCGAGCGCTTCTTGAAGGGCGAAGTCCTGGCGAAAATGGGCCGCTGATCAAGCGCCCCATACTTCGCGCGTCGTGCTCGAATACCAGCCATATGCGTAGCGGGCTTCGAGCAATCGGTGCTGCGCGGCATCCTGCGGCGTGCGCGGGCTGACGCCGCCCGCCCCCTGGACCGCGACGATGCCTTGGGGTGTCGCGCGGAAGATGTCCGCGACCGAAATGCCGTATTCGGGCGCCAGCAACGAATAGCAGGTGTTCGCGAAAACCGGCGCGAAGGTCGGCCGGCCGTTGAGCGCCGCGGCGATGGCTTTGGCGACGAACTTCCCCTGGCTGTTGGCGGCGAAGCCCGATTTCGGCATGGCGCCCGCGATCGAGGCGTCGCCGATCACGTGGATGTCCTTCGCGCGGGTCGACTCGAACGTGAACGGATCGACCGGGCACCAGCCCGCCATGCCGCCCTCGGTCGCGGCCAAGCCGGCGTCGCGCGCGATGCGGCCAGCGAATTGCGGCGGCACGACGTTGATGACATTTGCGCGATGACGCTCGCCGAACTCGGAGACCAGCGTCATTTCGTCGGCGAGGACGCGCACGACTCGGCCGTCCTTGCCGAGCGGCACCCATTCGATCATGCCGGGGTAAAGCGCGTTCCAGCCATCCTGGAATAGTCCCTGTTTGGAGAACGCGTCCTTGGCGTCAAGCGCCAGGATCTTGGAGCGCGGCTTGTTGGCCTTGAGGTAGTGCGCGATGACGGAGATGCGCTCGTACGGCCCCGGCGGGCAGCGGAACGGATTGCCGGGCAACGACAAGGCGACGACGCCGCCGTCGGGCATGGCTTCGAGCTGGCGGCGCAGCAGCAGCGTTTGCGGGCCGCCGGCCCACGCATGCGGCAGGCGCTCGGCCGCAGCCTCGGTATAGCCTTCCAGCGCGCCCCAGCGGATGTCGATGCCCGGCGAGACGACCAGCTTGTCGTACTTGAACGTCTGGCCCCCGGCGGTGCGCACCGTCTTGGCGGCGGGATCGATCGCCGCGGCCATGTCGCGCACATGGCGCACGCCGTGCACGCTCGTCAGCGCGGCGTAGCTGTGGGTGATTTCGTCGATACGCTTGAAGCCGGCGATCACGTAGTTCGAGAACGGGCAGGTGACGAACGCGTCCTTCGGTTCGATCATCGTGACCGCGATGCCCGGGTCCTCCAGGCGCAGGAACTTGGCGGCGGTGGCGCCGCCGAAGCCGCCGCCGATCACGACGACATGGGCTTTGGCGGGTGCCGTCTGGACGGCGCAGGCCGACAGCGCGGTGGTGGCGAGCAGCGTGCCCGTGAAGGCGCGGCGGGAAAGTTTGGTGGCGGTCATGGATGGGTTCCTCCGCTTCAACGCCAGTTGGCCGCGATGTAACGCGAGAGCTCGGCGATCTCGGCGTCGCTGAAGCCTTTGGCGTGGCGGTTCATGACGGTGGCCGGACGCCGGTCGTTCTTGAACTCCAGCATCGCCGTCGCGATTTGGGTCTCGGTCTTGCCGTAGATCGATGGAATTTCGGCGACGCTGCGGCCGCCCGTGCCGTGGCAGCCCGAGCAGGTCGCGGCCAGGACGCTGCCCGGGATCGGGGCGGCGGCCGGCGTTTGCGCGGCGGCGGCGCCCGCCACGAAGGCCGCGGCGAACGCGGCAATAACGACGAGTTTGCGCATCTTTCTCCCTTTCGGTCGGGCCGCCCGGCGAAGCCGTTCCTGCGGCGCGTTGGCGCGAGTGTGAACGGACCCGGGCACCCTGACAAGCCCGATCGGGGCCACTTCGCATATGCGATTGCGGCACCGCAAACTCGAAAAACTAAAGCGGCGATTTAGGCGGGGTCGATGCCTCCGCCTCAGCCCAACGCGCGCAATGCGGGGAAAACGGCGTCGAGCGCGAAGCCGGCCTCGGCCAGAAATCCACCGGCGATCGCAAGACCCGTGGCGAACAATGTCATTCCGGCCAGTTTGCGCGCGGTCGCAAGATCCCCGACGCGCCCCAACACCGGTCGTGCGATCCAAGCGACGGCGGCGAGGCCCGCGCCATAGGCGGCGGTCGCCGCGAAGCCGTCATCCGCCGCAGCGGCCAAGGCCGCACTCGGCATCGGTGTCCAGCCGAACGCGAAGGCGAAGCCCAACACGGCGGCGGCGGATTTCGCCCCCGGAATTCGGAACGCTCCCAGCGCATGGACGCCGTAGGCAGCGACGGCAAATCCAGCCAGCACGGCCCCAATGTCGGCCACCGTGATGAAGATCGAACCGGACGCGTTGAGCGCCGCGAAGCCGAGCGCGAAACCCGCCGCGAAGCCCAGCGCCGGGACGGCCCGCTGGCCGCCCGAATCGCGTCCGGCGGCCCAAGCCCACGCAGCCAAAGCGGGCGCCAGCGGTAGCATCGGCGCGCCGACGGCACCGGTAAATCCCATGCCAAACGATTGAAATATCTCAAACATCGGGAATCTTTCGGACGTTGATCCAGATCAAAGCGGTATTGGGCGGCCCGTCGCAAGGTATGCCGGTCGGCGGGGGGATCCGCCAAGGGGGAAACATGGCTTGCGCTACCACATGCCGCACGGGGGGGTCGAAAGCGTCGTCGGCGTGTCGGACGGGGTGCCGTTCGACCGTTCGCGGTGTTGCGGCTTTGCTCGAACCGGATCTCGCGGGCTACGCGTTGATGGGGGCCCAGATCGAATTGCTCGCCGCGCTGGGGACCGCCAACAGCCCGCGACTTTAGCCTGCACGCGCGAACACCGCACGAAGGGCGCCCGCAAGCGAACCCTCTTCGAGGTATTTGAGCGCCAGCACCGCGCCGCCGACGATGCCCGCGAGCGCGAGGAACGAGCCCAGCGCCAGCGTCGATAGCCCCGTCAAGCCCTGGCCCACGGTGCAACCCAACGCCGCGACGCCGCCGATGCCCATCATCACCGCACCGCTCGCGTTGCGCAGAAAATCCGCCGTATCGCGGAAGCTTTCGAGCCGCCATTCGCCCGCCGCCTTGGCCGCGAGGCCCGCGCCGAGCATCACGCCCGCGACGGTGGCGATGCCGAAATTGATCTTCATGCCGGTCCAGAACATCAGATAGGCGAGCGTATCGCCCACCGGCGCGACGAAGGTGAAGGAGGCCAGCGGCGTGGGGTCGAAATCGTCCGCGCCGAGAACGCCGGTGATCGCCCATCCAGCGACGATCAACGCCCCGATCCCGAGGCCGCCCGCCACATCGCGCGCGCTGGCGCGGAATGCGCGGTCCTTGAAGCACCATGCGAGCAGCGCCGCCCCGAGGAGTGCCGCGATCGCCGCACGCGGCGCGCCCAGCAATTCGGGTACGCCTTGGCCCGCGAAGCCCCAGCCGCGCAGATCGAGATTGGTGCGTTCCCACGTCGCCACGCGCGCCGCCCCGACGATGCCGCGCAAGGTCATGTACGCGGAGATGCCGAGCAGAATCAGCACGACGAGGCTTTTGAGATTGCCTGCGCCCGCGCGCACCAGGGATTTGTTGCCGCACCCGCCCGCCAGCACCATGCCGAATCCGAACAGGCCGCCGCCCGCCAAGGCGCCGAACCAGCCGAGATTGGGGGTGAGGTAGATGGACCCGCGCAGGTCGACGACCCCCGCGACATGCAACGCATTCGCCCCCAAAGCCGCCACCGCCATCGCCGCGACCCACGCCCGCAGGCGCCGCGTATCGCCCATGACGACGGCATCGGATACGGCGCCCATCGTGCAGAAATTCGTGCGCTGGGCGAGCGCGCCGAAGGCCGTGCCGGCGGCCAGGCCGGCGAGCGCGACGACGAGATGGATCGGAATATCCTGCATGGCGGACGTGTATATGGCGCGGGGGCGGGCGGCAAGCAACGGCTTGCCCGGCCGGGCGAGGGCGCCGTAATGTCCCGGCCCATGTCCACGACCGAACTCGACGTCAAAGGCCTGAATTGCCCCTTGCCCGTGTTGCGGGTCAAGAAGGCGATGGCCGCTTTGCCTGCGGGCGCCACGCTCAAGGTCTACGCGACCGATCCGGGCGCGCCCAAGGATATCGAGGCGTTCTGCAAAGCCTCGGGCAACGTCTTCAAATCGGCGGCGGAAGCCGAGGGCGTGTTCGTCGTCGAGCTCGGAAAAGCCGGTTGAACGCGGCGTCGGCGCGCGAAGGCCCTTGGCTGCTGCTGTTGCTCGCGCTTTTCTGGGGCGTGAATTGGCCGGCGATGAAGCTGGCCGTCGCCGATTTTGGACCGTTCGCGTTCCGGGTTTTGTGCGTCTACACGGGGGCGCTGGGGCTGTTCGCCATCGCCCGCAAACTCCGCTTGCCGTTGCGCGTTCCCCCCGGCTTGGGCGTGAAGCTCGCGATCGGCGGGGTGCTCAACGTCTCCATCTGGCAGGCGAGTTCGGCGTTCGGCCTGATGCATGTCGAAGCCGGGCGCGCCGCGTTGATCGCCTTCACGATGCCGATCTGGGTTGGCTTGTTCGGCGCGCTGTTTTTGGGCGCCACGATCGGGCCGCGTCTGCTCGCGGGGCTCGGGTTCGGCACGCTGGGGCTCGGCTTTCTCGCCTATCCGGCCTTCGCGGGCTTGGGCACTTCCCCGCTCGGGCTCGGCCTGATGCTGGCGGCCGCGATCGGCTGGGCTGTCGGCACGCTGTACGTCAAGCGCCAGGCCTTCGCGATGCCCGCCGTCACGCTGACCGCGTGGCAACTGGCTTTCGGCGGCGTGCCGTTGATCGTCGGCTGCCTCGTCTTCGAATTCCCGTCGGGGCTGGTTTCGGCCGGCGGCGTCAGCCAAGCGGGATTGATCGGCGCGCTCTACGCGACGACCGTGCCGATGGTGTTTTGCCACTGGGCGTGGTTCCGCGTGCTGGAGATCCTGCCCGCGCAAATCGCCGCCTTGGGCGTGCTTGCGGTTCCGGCGGTGGGCGTGGCGTCCTCGGCGTGGTTGACGGGGGAGCGGTTCGCCCCCCTCGACTACGCGGGCATGATCGCGATCATGGCGGCCCTTTTCATGGCGCTGACGGACCCGCCGGCGGTTTCGCGCGACCGACCATGACCATCACGCCGACGACCACGGCGAAGACCGCCAGCATCACGTAGTGGAAATACCCGGCGAGATCGCCGAAGGCGCTTTCCAGCGCATGGCCGAACACGTAGCCGAAGCCGGCGAACGACAGCGCCCAGACGAAAGCCGCGGCAAAATTCAGCGCCGCGAAGCGCAGCGGCGCGATCCGCGCGAGCCCCATCGCGAAGGACGCGAAGTTGCGCACACCGTAGATGAAGCGGAAGCTGAGGATGAACCAGGTGTCGTAGCGTTCGAGCGCGGCCATCGCACGTTCGACGCCCGGCTTCCAGCCGGGGCGGGCGGCGAGCAGGCGTTTGCCTTGCGTGCGGCCCAGCCAGAACCACAACTGGTCGCCGGCGAAGCTGCCGAACCAAGCGCACAGCAGCAGCGGCAGAAAGGCGAGTTTTTCCTGCTGCGCGGCGGCCCCGGCGAAAATCACGAAGGTTTCGCCTTCAAAGAACGTCCACAGGAACGTCGCCGCGTAGACGAGCGTGCCGTACTCGGCAATCAATTGATCGGCGTTCAACTCGGGCGTTCCCTTGCGCGACGTGATAGGCTTGCCTAAACACTGTAGCGCGTTCCGGAGACGATGCGATGCGTCTTGTCGTTCTAATCGCCGCGATCGGTTTGTTCGCCGCCGGCCCCGTTGGGGCCCAAGGGTCGGGCGATCAACGCCCCAATTCCACCCCGCCCAAGGCCAACCCGGACTCGGAAAAGCTCAATCAGCGCAATCCGAACGTATTTCACGCCGGTCCCGGCCGGCCGCTGGAAGGTTCGGTCTACGTGGCGCCGTCGCGCCAGGTCAAACCCGACGCCAAAAAATAGGGCTTACGGCGTCGCTTCGGCGCATTCGGTGCCGCCGCCCAGGGTGCGGATGCAGCGATAGCGCATATTGGCGTCCGGCTTGGCTTCCTTGGGGTCGTCGATGTAGCGCTCGCGCAGATCGCACACGAGCTTGCGGTCGCCGGTCACCCAGCCTTCGCAGGCGCCGGGCATGAAATGCGGCCCCACGATCATCGCCGTGCCGTAAAAGCCCGGTCCGACCAGCGTATTGAACGCGCGCTCGTAGGGTTTGACGAAGGTATCGATCTTCGCGGGCGCGTTGGTCAGCGGTGGGCTGCCGTGGATCGAGGGCGAGCTCGAGCACGCGGCCACGCTAAGGCCGAGGGCGCCGACGAGGGCGAGGCGATGAAACCGGGGCATGGGCACGTCTCCAATTCCCATAAAATTTGAACCAAATTTACTAAGAATCCGTGAAGGTGCCAAGAATTCGCCCAGTTGCTTGAAATAAAACCTATTTTCCAGCGGCCTCGCGGGCTGCTGGTTCGCCCAAATCCCAATAAAGCCCGGCCATCAAGCGCAAGCCTTCGCGGGCGATGGCAGGCAGCAAATGCTCGTCCGGCGCATGCTGGGAGCATGCCGGGTAGGAATGCGGAACCCAGACGGTGGCGAGGTTCAGCACTTCGCTGAAGATGTCGTTGGGCAGCGAGCCGCCGAGATTGGGCAGGATCGCGGGCTTGGCGTTCGACGTGCGGCGCATCGAATCGACCGCAAAGCGCACCCAAGGATGTTCGGGGTCGAGCCGGGATGCGGCGAAGAACGCCTCGCGCGACGGGGCGAGCTTCACGAACGGGAAGCCATGCCGGTCGAGATGGGCGCGCAGCGCGGGCAGGATGCGTGCGGGCTCGACGCCGACGACGAAGCGCAACTGGCAGCGCGCCCAGGCGCGCGGCGGAATGGCGTTGACCGGATTGCGCGGATTGCCGGTTTCGAACGCCAGCACCTCGAACGAGCACCAGCCGAAGACGCGCTCGGCGGGCGACAGTCCGGGCTCGCCCCACCAGGGTTCGACCGCAGGGCCGTCGGCGCCGCCGTCGACCTCGCAATCGGCGAGCGCCCGGCGAACCGACTCCGGCAATTCGGCCGGCACCCATTCGGGAATGCGGATCTGGCCGGTCGGACCGGCGATCGTCGAAATCGCATGCGCGAGTTGCAGGCCCGGGTTGGAGATCAGCCCGCCCCAATTGCCGGAATGGTGGCCGCCCGCGCGTGCGTCGATCGTCAGATCGAAATTGATCGATCCGCGCGAGCCCAAGAACAGAGTCGGTCGCTCGGCGCGCAAGCGCGGCCCGTCGGAGGCGAGCAGCATATCCGCGGCGAAGTCGGCCTTGTTGGCTTCGCACACTTCGCGCAGGCCCGGCGAGCCCATCTCCTCGCCCATTTCGATCAGGTATTTGGCGTTGAAGCCGAGTTTGCCTCGTGCGGCGAGCACGGCCGCCATCGCCCCGATATTGATCGAATGCTGGCCTTTGTTGTCGGCCGTGCCGCGGCCGTACCAGCGATCGCCCTCCGCCTTCATCTCCCACGGCGAAAGACCTTTGCGCCATTGCTCGTCGAGGCCCCGGATGACGTCGCCGTGCCCGTAGCCGAACACGGTCGGCAGTTTCGGGTCTTCGATCCGCGTCGCGAGCAGGAACGGGCCCTTGGCTTTGGGGTGTTCGATGACGCGGCAGACGAAGCCCAGCTTTTCGAAGGCCGGGCGCATTTCGGCGTCGAGATAGCGCGCGAGTTCCGCGCCGCGATCAGGGTTCTGGCTTTCGGTCGGTATCGCCACGCGCCGCGCGAGATCGGCGCGATAGCCGCCCTCGTCGAAATAGCGCTCGGCGTTGGCGATGGCTGTTTCGCGGGTCATCGTCCGAGTATCGGCCGGATCGGCGACGGCCGTCCAGCCGCTCGTCAGACGGCGACCGAGTGCTTGGCGTGGCCGGGTTCGAGATACGCGTCGAAGACGCTGGCGACCACGCGCACGAAGGCGCGCGCGGATTCCGGCACGCGCAGGACCGCGCCCTCGACGCGCACGAGGCCCTCGGCCTGCATGCGGGCGAGACGGGCGAACTCGGCTTCGAAATGCGCCGCCGCCCCGCCTTCGACACCGAAGCGCCGGCATAGGGCGTCGAGATCGAGTTCGAGGTCGCACATCAGCCGTTCGATCGCCGCGCGGCGCAGACGATCCTCGTCGTCCAGCGCCGTGCCGCGCGCGACCGGCGGATCGCCCGCTTCGACAGCTCTGCGCCAATCGTCCAGGCGCGTATGGTTCTGCGCGTAGCCTTGGGCGAAGGCGGAGATCGCCGACGGCCCGAAGCCGATCAGCGTGTCGGCCGCGTCGGTCGTATAGCCTTGGAAGTTGCGGCGCAGGCGGCCTTCGCGCCGGGCGACGGCGATTTCGTCGTCCGGATAGGCGAAATGATCGATGCCCACGCGTTCGTAGCCGCGCTCGGCGAGGCGCACATGGGCGGCCGTCGCCAGGGCCCAGCGCGCCGCGGTGCCCGGCAGCCCCTCGGGTTCCAGCAGTTTCTGGTGGGGCTTCATCCACGGTACGTGCGCGTAGCCGAACAGCGCGACGCGTTCGGCGCCCAATTCGGCGACTTGGTCGATCGTCGCGCGCAGGCTTTCCTCGGTCTGGTGCGGCAGACCGTAGAGCAGATCCATCCCGACGCGCGCAATGCCCGCTGCGCGCAAGGCCGCAAGCTTGTCCGCGACCAGCTCGAAGGGCTGTTCGCGATTGATCGCGCGCTGCACGTCCGGCGCGAAATCCTGGATGCCGAGATTGACGCGCGTGACGCCCGCCTCCTTCAGCGCGGCGATCATCGCGGGATCGAGCGTGCGCGGGTCGAGTTCGACGTCGAACTGGGTTTCGGCGTCGAAGCGGAACGCCGCGCGCAAGGCGTGCGCCAGCGCGCCGAAATCCGCCGCCGACAGAGCGTTGGGCGTGCCGCCGCCCAAATGCACGTGGCCCGCACGCAAGCGGCGGCCTGCGATCCGGCGGGCTTGCGCGATTTCGCGCAAAAGCACTTCCAGAAAGTGGTGAACCGGCTCGTAGCGAGAGGCGATCGACGTGTTGCAGCCGCAATACCAGCAAAGCTGTTTGCAGAACGGCACATGCGCGTAGACCGAAACGCGCTTGGCGTCGTCGATGGCGCCAAGCCAGCGGTGGACGTGCGCCGCGCCCACGCTCGGCGCGAAATGCGGGGCCGTGGGGTAGCTCGTGTAGCGGGGAACTTTGGCCTCGGCCAAAGCCAGGGTTTCGGGTGCCAGCATGCGGCCTTGATAGGCGCGCTTTCGGGACCGCGAAATGACCTGCGTCAATCGGATGGAAAAACCGCGCGGGCGGTATCGAAGAACGCGGCCAGCGCCGGTTGTCCGCGTCGATCGGCGAGGCACGCGATGTACTCGCCGACGTCGAGATCGGCGTCCGCGAAGCCGAGTTTGGCGAAGCGCGGATCCGGGCCGAATTCGCTTTCGAAAACGAGGCCGAGTCCGAACCCGGCGGCGACGGCCTCGGCGACCCCCTCGCGCGTGGCGACCTCGACCGCCGGCCCCAAGGGCAGGCCTGCGGCGGCCAACGCGGCCTCGAAGCGTTCGCGCGTGACCGAGCCGCGTTCGCGCAAAATCACCGGCCCGGCCGCCGCCTCGGCAAGGCGCAAGCGTTTGCGCTTGGCGAGCGCATGGCCCGACGGCGCGAACGCCACCAACCGGTCGCGCTTGAGCGGCACCAGCGTCAAGCGCGGATCGGCGATCGCTTTGGCGAGGATACCGACATCGGCCTCGTAGGCGAGCAGGCGGCGCGCCACATCCTCCGAATTGCCGACGCTCAACGAAAAGCCGAGATCCGGCCGGTCGGCGCGCATCGCCTTCAACACGGCCAGCGCGGGCGCAGGCCCGTCGGCCGCGACGGTCAAGAACAGCCGCGTCGGCCCGGCCGTACCGGCGATCGCGGCTTCGGCCTCGTCGGCGAGCGCGAAAAACCGCTCGGCGACGTCCAGCAAGCGCCGGCCGGCGGGCGTCAACCGGATCGCGCGGCCCTGACGGACGAAAAGCGGCGTGCCATAGCGGGTTTCGAGCGCCTTCACCTGGGCCGAGAGCGTGGGCTGGCTGACCCGCGCGCCAGCCGCCGCGCGACTGAACCCGCCGGCTTTCGCGACTTGCCAAAAAGCACGCAGATGGGCGGGGTTCACTTATAGATAAATCCGATTTGAAACATAGCGATTATGTATTGGACCTATGGATAGAGCAAGGCGATAGTCGCAAGCCTTCGATGGAGGAACCGCGATGACGTCCGTACCCCAAGGAATTTCCCAAACCGGCGACAAGCTGCTGCTCACTCCCGGTCCGTTGACGACGTCCAAAGCCGTCAAGGCGGCGATGCTGCACGATTGGGGCAGTCGGGACGCGGTGTTCCTGGCCGCGAACAAGGACGTTTTGCGCCGTATCGCGGAGATCGCCGAACGCGGCGAAAGCCACGTCACGGTGCCGGTTCAAGGCTCCGGCACTTTCGCGGTCGAAGCGATGATCACCAGCTTCGTGCCGAAATCCGGCAAGGTTCTGATTTGCATCAACGGCGCCTACGGCGTGCGCGCCAAGCGCATCGCGGAAATCGCCGGCCGCGCGGTCGCGACCTTGGAGTTCCCCGAGGACACGCCGGTCGATCCCGCCGCACTCGACGCCGCTTTGGCCAAAGACGGCGCGATCACGCACGTCTTCATGGTCCAGTGCGAGACCACGTCGGGCGTGCTCAACCCCATCGATGCGCTGGCGGAAATCGTCGCCAAACGCGGCCGCCGCACGTTGATCGACGCGATGAGCGCCTTCGGCGCGCTCGCGCTGTCCAAGGCCTGCGTCTACGACGCGCTCGCCGCGTCCTCGAACAAAAATCTCGAAGGCGTGCCGGGCTTGGGCTTCGTCGTGTGCGACAAGGCGGCCCTCGCGCAAACCAAGGGCAACGCGACGACGCTGGTGCTCGACCTGCACGACCAATGGCAGGGTTTCGAGAAGACCGGACAATGGCGCTTCACCCCGCCCATCCACACCATCATGTCCCTGGCCAAGGCGCTGGACGAGCATGCCGCCGAAGGCGGCGTGGCGGGGCGCGGCAAGCGCTACGCGGCGAACTGCGCGGTCTTGGTCGCAGGCCTGCGGAAACTGGGATTCGAAACGCTTCTGCCCGACGCGCTGCAGGCGCCGATCATCGTGACCGTACGCATGCCCGCCGATCCGAAATTCCGGTTCCAAACGTTCTACGACCGGCTCAAGGATCACGGCTACGTCATCTATCCGGGCAAGCTGACGGTCGCGGATTCCTTCCGCATCGGCTGCATCGGGCGGATCGACCAGGACCAGATGCGCGGCTGCCTGGCCGCGATCGCGGCGACGCTGGCGGAAATGGGCGTGGCGTCCGGCGCGCCCGCGCGCGCGGCGGCGGCGGAGTGACGGCGATGGACATGAACGTCAACGGCCGCCGCTACACGCTGCCCGAAACCCCCGTCGTCGTCGTGTGCGTCGACGGTTCGGAGCCCGGCTACATCGAAAGCGCCGTCGCCAAGGGCCGTGCGCCCTTCTTCAAACGGTGCTGGGAAAGCGGGACCGCCATCGTCGGGGACTGCGTGGTGCCCAGCTTCACCAACCCGAACAATCTGTCGATCGTCACCGGCGCGCCGCCTTCGGTGCACGGGATTTCGGGCAATTACTTCCTCGATCCGGACACGGGCAAGGAAGTGATGATGAACGATCCCAAATTCCTGCGCGCGCCGACGCTGTTCCGGGAGTTCCAGGCGCGCGGCAAGACGCTCGCGATCGTCACGGCGAAGGACAAGCTGCGGGCGTTGCTCGGCCACGGTGTTGCGATGGCGCCGGGCAAGGCGGTGTGCTTCTCGTCGGAGAAGTCGGACAAGACGACGCTGGCCGACAACGGCATCGAGAACGTGAATGCGCTGGTCGGCATGGGCGTGCCGGACGTCTATTCCGCCGGCCTGTCGGAATTCGTGTTCGCGGCCGGCGTCAAGCTGATGGAGACGATGCGGCCCGACGTCACGTATCTGTCGACGACGGACTACATCCAGCACAAGCACGCCCCCGGCACGCCTGTGGCCGACGATTTCTACGCGATGATGGATTCCTATCTCGCCCGGCTCGACGCGGCCGGCGCCACGATCGTGCTGACCGCCGATCACGGCATGAACGCCAAGCACGATGCCGCGGGCAAGCCGGACGTCATCTATCTGCAGGACGCCCTCGACGGCTGGCTCGGCGCCGCCGCCGCGCGCGTCATCCTGCCGATCACCGACCCCTACGTCGTGCACCACGGCGCGCTCGGCTCCTATGCGGTCGTCTATCTGCCCGCGGGCGCCGATGCCGCCGCCACGCGCGCCAGGATCGCCGCCCTGCCGGGCGTTGAGGTCGTGTTGAGCAAGGGCGAGGCCGCGGCGCGCTTCCAACTGCCGGCCGACCGCCTGGGCGATCTGGTGGTCGTTTCGACCCGGCACAAGACGATCGGCACCAGCGTTTCGCGCCACGATCTTTCGGGCCTCAAGGAACCGTTGCGCTCGCACGGCGGCATTTCCGAGGGGCGCGTGCCGATCGTTTCGAACCGCAAGCTCGCGCTCGAACCCGGCCGGACCTACCGCAATTTCGACGTCTTCGATCTCGCCCTCAACCGCGTCGCCGGAAAGGTCGCCGCATGAACGCCCCCGCCCATTTCCCCCGCATCGAATTCCGCGCGGAGTCCTTGCGCATCGCCGGCAAGAAGGTCGCGGGCGACGGAGGCACGCTCGACGTGTTCGATCCCTATACCGGCGCCGTCGTGGGCACGGTCCCGCGCGCCTCGGCCCGCCAAGTGGCCGAAGCCTTCCGCATCGCGGCCGGCTACAAGGCCAAGCTGACCCGCTACGACCGCCAGAAAATCCTGATGCGCACGGGCGAACTGATCGCCGCGCGCAAGGATCAGCTCGCCAAGCTCATCACCGCCGAAAGCGGCTTGAGCCTGAAGGATTCGTACTACGAGGTCGGCCGCGCCTACGACGTGTGGACGCTGTCGGGTCAACTCGCCATCCGCGAGGATGCCGAGACCTACGCCTGCGACATCACCCCGCACGGCAAGCCGCGCCGCATCCACACGCTGCGCGAGCCGCTGCAAGGCGCGATTTCGGCGATCACGCCGTTCAACCATCCGCTCAACATGGTGTCGCACAAGCTCGCCCCCGCCTTCGCGACCAACAACCGCGTCGTGCTGAAGCCGACGGAACTCACCCCGCTCACGGCGCTGGCGCTCGCCGACATCCTTTACGAGGCCGGCCTGCCGCCCGAGATGCTGTCGGTCGTCACGGGTTCGCCCGCCGATTTGGGCGACGCGATGATCGTCGATCCCAACATCGATCTCGTCACGTTCACGGGCTCGGTCGGCGTGGGCAAGATGATCGCGCAGAAGGCCGGCTACCGGCGCGTGGTCCTCGAACTGGGCGGCAACGACCCGCTGATCGTGCTCGACGACGCCGATGTCGACAAGGCGGCGGAACTCGCGGTCGGCGGTGCGACCAAGAATTCGGGCCAACGCTGCACGGCCGTCAAACGCATTCTCGCGGTCGAAAAGATCGCCGACGCGCTGGTCGAACGGATCCTCGTCCACGCCAGGAAGATCAAATGCGGCGATCCGATGGATCCGGCGACCGATTTGGGCACCGTCATCCACGAGCGCGCGGCGCAAAGCTTCGAAAAGCGCGTGAACGACGCGGTCGGATTGGGCGCCAAGCTGCTGATGGGCAACGACCGCCGCGGCGCGCTCTATCCGCCCACCGTCGTCGATCGCGTGCCCTACGATTGCGAACTGGTCCGCGAGGAGACCTTCGGCCCGGTCATTCCGGTCGTCCGCGTCAAGGACATCGACGAAGCGATTTTCGTGTCGAACTCGACCGCCTACGGCCTGTCGTCGGGCGTATGCACGTCGAATCTCGATCACATCAACCGCTTCATCAAGGAATTGAACGTCGGCACCGTGAACGTATGGGAAGTGCCCGGCTATCGGATCGAGATGTCGCCGTTCGGCGGCATCAAGGATTCGGGTCTCGGCTACAAGGAGGGCGTGGCCGAGGCGATGAAGTCGTTCACGAACGTGAAGACCTATTCGCTGCCCTGGCCGGCGTAACGCGCGCCGGCTGGCGTTCCGCACGGCGTGCGGCGTAACATAACCGCCATAATCTCCGGGGAGGGGGCTATGGCGGATTTCGAAGACGATCCCGAAACCTTCGGCGTGGAACGGCCGATGGCCCGGGTCTTCGCCGATATCGCGCAAGAGCGGTTGAGCCGCCGCGCGCTTTTGGGCGGGGCGGCGGCGGCCGGACTCGCTGCGGCCATGCCAGCGCAGGCCCGGACGGGCGGGTCTTCGCTGCGCTTCGCCGACGCGACCAGCGTGCTCGACGACAAAGATCACGTTGCGCCGGGCTACAAACGCGACGTGCTGATCCGGTGGGGGGATCCGATTTTCGCCGACGCCCCGGATTTCGATCCAACCGCGCAAACCGGCGCCAAGCAGGATCGCCAGTTCGGCTACAACAACGACTTCATGGCCTATTTCCCGTTGCCATACGGGTCGAAGAATTCGACACGCGGGCTGCTGCACGTCAATCACGAGTACTGCAACGGCAACCTGATGTTCCCCAACATCGGCGAGCGCGGCAACCAAACCAAGGAACAGTGCGAGGTCGAGATGGCCGCGCACGGTCTGACGGTTGTCGAAATCGCCAAGACCGGCGGCGCCTGGCGGGTCGTCAAAAACAGCCGTTACAACCGGCGTTTGAGCGTTCTGGGCGAGGCGTTCCTGATCGCGGGGCCCGCGGCGGGCCATCCGCGCATGCGCTCCAACGAGGACCGCACGGGCACACTCGTGATGGGCACGCTGAACAATTGTGCGGGCGGCGTCACGCCCTGGGGCACGGTCCTGTCGGGGGAGGAAAACTTCAACGGCTATTTCGGCGGGGACGCGGCGAAGACGCCCGAGGCGCGCAATCACCGCCGCTACGGCGTGCAGCCCTGGCAGGGCGCGCCGTGGTCGAAATACTTCGACCGCTTCGACGTCGAGAAGAATCCCAACGAACCGAACCGCTTCGGCTGGGTCGTCGAATACGATCCCTACGATCCGCGCTCGACGCCGGTCAAGCGCACGGCCCTGGGCCGCTTCAAGCACGAAGGGGCCACATGCGTCGTATGCCCGGACGGGCGCGTTGCGGTCTATTCGGGCGACGACGAGCGCTTCGAGTACGTCTATCGCTTCGTCACGCGCGGCAGATACGATGCCGCCGATCGCGCGGCGAACCGCGATCTGCTCGACGATGGCACGCTCAGCGTCGCGCGTTTCGACGCCGACGGAACCGTCCGATGGTTGCCGCTCGTCCACGGCCAAGGCCCGCTGACCGCGGCCAACGGGTTCGAAAGCCAGGCCGACGTGCTGATCGAAGCGCGGCGTGCCGCCGATCTGCTCGGCGCCACGCCGATGGACCGGCCGGAGGACGTCGAGACCAATCCGGCGACCGGGCGCACCTATGTTCTGTGCACGAACAACGACCGCCGCGCGGCGGCGGACGCCGCCGATCCGCGCGCGCGCGTGAACCCGGCCAACCCGCGCGTCGGCAATCGTACCGGACATATCGTCGAGATGATCCCCCCGGGCGGGCGGGGGGCGCGTGCCGATCATGCGGCCGATGTTTTCCGGTGGGAGATTTTCCTGCTCGCCGGCGATCCCGCCGATCCGGCGTCGGGCGCCAAATACGGCCCCGGCGTGGGGCCCCACGGATGGGTCGCCGCGCCCGATAACGTCGCCTTCGATCCCAAGGGCCGGATGTGGATCGCGACCGACGGCATGCCGAATCAAGTCCAGCCCGGCCGTTCGGACGGAATCTTCGCGACCGAAACCGAAGGCCCCGGCCGCGCGGTGACCAAGCGGCTTTACGGCGCGCCGTCCGGGGCGGAGGTCTGCGGGCCATGTTTCACGCCCGACGGCAAGACGCTGTTTCTGGCCATCCAGCATC
Source organism: Azospirillum sp. (assembly GCA_020249045.1). Lineage (GTDB taxonomy): Bacteria > Pseudomonadota > Alphaproteobacteria > CACIAM-22H2 > CACIAM-22H2 > Tagaea. The sequence goes on from JADCGK010000179.1 coordinate 21,775, forward strand.
CGGGCGAGGCGCGCGGCTCGAACTATGAAAACCCATCCACGCGCTGGCCCGATTTCCGCGACGGCTGGCCGCCGCGGCCCGCGGTGGTCGCGATCGAACGGATCGATGGCGGCGACGTCGGAAGCTGACGCGTCAGCTTTCGTTGGCGGCGAGTTGGGCGGCGATTTGCGCCGATAGCACGCCGCCGGAGGCCCGCCGTGTGGTCGAGATGCCTTCGACGAACGCGGCGCCCGAAATGGCGCCGCGCGGATCGGCCGGTGCGGCGTGCGCGACCTCCAAATGGCCGGCGAGTTCGCCCGCCGTGCGATAGCGGCGCAATTCGGCATCGCGGAAGACGGCTTTGTTCGCGCGCGCGGCTTGGGGCAGCAGGCGGTTGGCAGGCTGATCGGGATTTTCCTCCGCCGCGCGGATCAGTCGGGCGGCGCCGGTGGCGCCCAGGAAATGCGCGGCGTAGACCTCCTGATAGGTCGGTTCGCGGCCCAGCGCGCGCTGCAGCGACGCCCGGTTGGTTTTCGACAATTCGCCCGCCATCGCGGCGGCAAGTTTGGCGTCCTTGCGCAAGGCAAGAATTGCCGACCGGTCCTCGGCGCTCGGCACTTCGTTCCGCCCGGTTGCCGGATCGCGCGCGATCTTGGCGGCGGCATCGCGAAGACCGTATCGGGCGCCGTGGCGCCGGACGAGGTCGAGCCATGTCTGCTCGGTGAACTGGAACAGGCCCGTAGCGGTGGAATTCGGGTTCTTCGCGTCGGTTTTGAAGCCGCTTTCGCGCCGCGCGGTCTCCAACAACTCGGCGAAAGGCGCCGTTCCCCGCGCGGCCGGCTCGGCCAAAGCCTGGCGGACGGGGGCGGGGGCGCGGTTGGAAACGAGCAAAGCGTGGGTCATGGCCCGCCCCACTTCGCAACCCCCGTGCCAAGCCGGAGACGCCGCTCCGGTCGGTATCGGCCGACCCTGGCGGGCGGCGGCAGGCGGCGCTTGCGAAGGAACGCCGGGGGCGGTATACGAACGGCCCCGCACGGTCGGAGCGTAGCTCAGCCTGGTAGAGCACTAGCTTCGGGAGCTAGGGGCCGGAGGTTCGAATCCTCTCGCTCCGACCAACGGGTCAGGTCGCGGCTTGCGCCGACGCCCTTTGCGCAAATCCCGATATCACCGCCAATCGGCCCACGCGTCGCGCAACGCGCCGAAGGCGAGCTTGCGGGTGGTTTTGTCCTCGGCGATCAGGCCTTTGCGGTTCCAGCCGCGCTGGAATCGCGTCTGCCGCCGCTCCGAGCGGAAATCGTAGAGCAGCCACGCGGCGAGTCCCTGCACGTACGCGCATTCGCGCAAGATCGCGACTTGATCGACGTAGAAGCCCGCTTGCTTCTCCTCCGAAAACAGCCGCCCGTCGTTGGCGCGCAGTCCTGCGAGCGCGTCGGCGCCGGTTTCGCTGACCAGGACGGGCTTGCCGGGATCGGAATTGGCGAGAAGCCGGCGCAGATCGCGCGGATCGGCTTCGTACCAGCCGAAATACTCGTTGAGCCCGACCACGTCGAGAACGGCGGCAAGCCGGTCCTCGATGCGGAATTTCTCGCGATTGACGAGACACGCCGCCGAGACGAGCCGCGTCGGATCGGCGCGGCGTGCGGCCTCCGCCAGACGCGCCATGAACGCGAAACGCGCGTCGGTGTCGGCGTTTTCGTTGCCCACCCCCCAAAGCGCCACGCTGGCGCGGTTGGCGTCGCGCGCGACGAGTTCGAGCATCTGGTTCTCGGCGTCGGCATAGGTATCGGGATTGGCGAAGTCGATCGCCCAATAGACCGGGATCTCCGCCCAGAGCAGCACGCCGACGGCATCCGCGCGCCGGGCGACGCGCTCGTCGTGCGGGTAGTGGGACAGCCGCAGGAAGTTGCCGCCGAGTTCCTTCACGTGCCGCAAGCGCCGGTCGATGTCCGCGTCGTCCGTGCAGCGGCCGCGGACGGCGTCGTCCTCGTGCACGCATGCGCCCTTCAGTCTGATCGGCGCGCCGTTCAACAGGATGCGCGTGCCGTCGACGGCCAGGGTGCGGAACCCGATCCGATCGCGGAAGACGTCCTCGCCGAAGGCGATCTCGACGTCGTACAGCTTGGGCCGCTCGGGCGACCAAAGCTCGGGCGCGGCGGGGATGCGCGCGCGCGCGCCGCCATTCGACGCCGCCATCGGCGCATCGACGCCGAGCGCCGGCACCCGGAAGCGCATGGATCCGGACGCCTCCGGCGACAGAACGGCGTCGACCTCGATGGCGCCGTCGCGCCAGCGCACGCAAGCCCGGCGCACATGGTGCGCCGGCAAATCGTAAAGGCCGACGCAGCGATGCAGTCCGCCGTAATTGAACCAGTCGAAATGCGACATCGGCACGCGGTCGTCCCGGCGGCGGTTCTCGACGTGGACCATCAGACGGTTGGCGCCCCTGCGCAGGGCGCGCGCCGCATCGAGGCAGAACGGCGTCGAACCGCCGCGATGCGCGCCCAGGAACACCCCGTTCAGGAAGACGCGCGCGGCGTAATTCGCCGCACCGAAGCGCAAGATCGCAGCGCGATCCCGGTCCGGGCCCGGATGGACGAACTCGCGCGCGTACCAGACCGCGCCCTCGTAGTGGGTCCATTCCGGTTTCAGAACGTTCCAGCAGGACGGCACGGGCACCGTGTGCGCGCCGCCGGGATCGTAGTCGCGCGGGACAGTCCACGTCTCCGGCGCGGCGTCGTCGAGCGCGTACCAGCGCTGGCGCAGGCCCTCGTCGAAGGGGTCGAGCGTGAAGGCCCAATCGCCGTCGAGCGGCAGGCACGCCCGCCCGCCCGGATCGAGCAGGTCGCGCCAGGCGGTCCAGTCGCGCGAGAAAGCCCGCGCGTAGTCCTCGTCGTGCAGATGGGCGAAGGGATCTTCGGCGGTCATATCGGTGGGGCGCGATAGCCGATGCCGATGGATCGGCGGAAGCGCCAGCGGCGCGTCCCGGGCAATAGCGCCTCGGACGCCATGGCGATCGCGATCCAGCGGAACCATGTCGCGAAGGTGTTGGAGACGCCTTGCGGTTCCTCGTATCCGCGCACCCAGCCGTCTTGCCGGCGCGTGCCGGTGCGCACGTCGCAGAACCCGCCGTCGGGATTCTGCGCATCGAGGATCGCGTGGAGAATGGCGCGCAACCACGCTTTCGTACGGGCCGGCGGGGCCGCGTTCGCGCGCAGGCCGTGGATCAGCACGTCGACGACGTCCACGTCGATGCAGGCGCTGTCGACGCGCGGGGGCAGCGTCAGGCAATAAGCGACGGCCTTGTCGAAATGGGGGAGGGGGCGCCCGCGCGCGTACCACAGATGATAGTTGTGCATCGATCCCGCCATCGCATGGAGCAGACGCAGCGGATCGCCGTGCTGACCCACGCCCCAGAAGCCGGTCGTCGGCTCCTGCAAGCGATCGTGCCAGTCGAACAGAATCCCGAGCGCCGCCGACACGTCGACCCCGTGGTGGCGTTCGAGCGCCAGCAGGAATCCGGCGAGATTGACGATGTTGTTCCCTTCCTGCCAGGGATCGCGCAAATCCCGGTCCGCGAGCCATGCCTTCAACCGGATCGGGTCGAGATAGGGGCGGACGAAGTCGAGCACCGGCGCGCGGTCGGGGTCGAGGGCTTCGATGGCCCCCAAGGTGTAGTTGGTGACGTGGAAATCGATGTACCGCCACGTTTCGGCCGGATCGGGCTTCTTGAAGACGTCCTCGTCGCGCATTTCCGGAATGCGGAAGCGTCCGTCGCCGAGCCGGAAGGATTCGAGCCATCCGACGAGGCCCGCGCGCGCGCGCGCGCCGTCGATGCCGATCTCGTCCAGGCAACCGATCAGATCCGCGCACATGATGCCGTTGTAGGTTCCCGGCAGCAGAACGCCGGGCCAGCGCGCGGCGTCGTGCGCGGGCGAGATGCGCAAGACCCCCGCCGGCGCATCCGGCGCGCGCATCGCGCGAAGCCATGCGACCGTGCGCGCGCGCGCCGCTTCGATCCGGGCGGCGAGCGTGTCGGCTTCTTCGGCGTGCATCGCGATGTCGTTCATCCCTTCACGGCTCCCGCGGCCATGCCTTCCATCACGCGACGCTGCGCGAATACGAACAACAGCGCCACCGGCAGCGTCGTGGCGAAGGCCAGCGCCATGATCGCCCGGAAGCTCGCGCCGAGTTCGCCGTTCATCGTCAACAAGGCGACAGGCAGCGTGAACGTGTCCGGCGAGCGCGAAATCACCAGGATCGGAAACCATTGCGACCAATTGATCAGGAAGGTGATCAGCGCCACCGTCGCCAGCACGGGCATGGCCATCGGCAGGATGACCCGGAAAAGGATCTGCGCTTCCGTCGCGCCGTCCATCGTCGCGGCCTCGATCACTTCCTTGGGCAAAGTCCGGAAGAAACGGTCGAAAAGGAAGAATTGGATCGGCCCGAGGGCGAGGAACAGCACGATGCCCGCGTAGGAGCCGAGCAACCCGATCTTGAACACGACGATGTAGACCGGAATGACCAGCAGCATATAGGGGTACATGATCGTCAGCAGGAACCCCGCGCGCAGCCATCGGAAGCCCGGCAATTCGGGTCGACGGGTCAGGGCGTAGGCGCCCATCGCCGTGACGCAGACGCCGAGCACGGTCGCGGCCGTCGTGATGCCGAGGGAATTGAGCGCGTAGACCCAAATGTCGACGCCGCCGACGCGCGCGATTTCCGCGAAGGCGGAGAAATCGAAGCTCTCCGGCCACAGGCGCAACGGATCGGCGAGGACCTGGCGCGGGCTGCGGAAGACGCCAAGGCACATCCACCAGTAGGGAAACAGGAACAGCAGCGCGATCGGGACGGCGAGCGCGTAGAGCGCCGCCGTCGTCAGCATCGAGCGCCATCGGCGGGCGGCGGCGCTCATCGGACCTCGCTTCGTTCGACGAAGCGCAACGCGCCGAGCGAGAGCGCGATCACGACGGCGAAAAGCAGCGTCGCCATCGCCGTCGCCTCGCCGTAGCGGCCTTGGTCGAACAATTGGTACGCGTAATAACTGACGAAATTGGTGCGGTCGGCGGGGCCGCCCTTGGTCATGACCACGACGACCGTGAAGGTCTTGAGGAACTGGATCGTCGCATAGACCAGGTTGACGGCGATCGCCGGCCGCAGTTGGGGGAGGATGACGCGGCGCCAAATCTGCCAGGTGTTCGCCCCGTCGATGGCGGCGGCCTCCTCCAGCGCCCGGTCCCGCATGGCGAGATTGGCGAGGAAGATCGTCATGTAGAAGCCGGCGTGGTGCCAAAGCTCGGCGATCAGCACGGCGGCGAGCACCGTGTCGACGCTGGCGATGCCGCCGAAGGGAGGCAGCCCCAGCAGATCGGCGGCGGCGTTGACGACGCCGAAGCTGCGGTCGAACAGCCAGCGCCAAACCACGTAGCCCGCGACGTCGGGGGTGACGACGGGCAGGAACAGCGCGAGGCGGAAGAACATCGTGCCGCGCCGCAAGCGGGGCGAGTCGATCAACGCGGCGGCGAGAAAAGCGAAGGCGAGGTTCGCGACGACGGCGAGCCCGGTATAGAGCAGCGTCCGCGCCATCGACGCGACGAACAACGGATCGGCCAGCACGGTCGCGTAGTTCGCAAAGCCGACATAGGTGGGCGTCGTGCCCAGCGCGCTCGCCGACGCCGTGAACGAGACTTGGACGGAAAGGGCGATGGGCCACACGCCGAACACGATCGTCAGCGCCGCGAACGGCGCCACGAACGCGTAGAATATTCGGTTTCGCCAGGCGAGATCGACGGCGGCGATCATGGCCGGAATACCGGGGTTCGCCGGCGGGGATACGGCCCCGCCGGCGACGCCGGGTTCAGTTGCGGCCCAAACGCGCCGCGAGTTCGCGCATCTCGCGGGCGGTTTCGGCGATGAAGGGCTTCCAGTCGCGCGGCGGATTGGCGATGCCGCTCAGCAGCTTGCGATGGAAGGCCGCTTCGAGCTCCGGATAGAACGTGTGGACCGACTCCGGGAAGTCGTAGGCCGCCAGACGGTGTTCGGCCCGGGCGAAGTATTGCTGGCGCGGCGACAGCGCCGACACGTTCAAGTCCTTGCGCACGGCCGCACCCAGTAGTTCGAGCGAGGCTTGCTGCGCCTCTTTGCCCAGCAGGAACTTCGCGAACTCCAGGGCGAGGGCGCGGTTCGGCGAGTTTTCCGGAACCGCCACGCCGCGCATGCCGCCGATGACCACCGAGTTCGGCCGGCCGCGGAACGAGGGCCAGGGCCCCGACACGAAATCGCCGGCGAGCGCGTTGGCGCCGTCCCAGCCGCGGACGTTCCAGTCGCCGACCCGGAACATGCCGGCCCGGTTGCCCAGAATCACCTGATACATCTCGTTGAACGAGTGGTTGATCGTATCGGGCGCCACGAAGCGGTACTCGGTGTAGGTCTTGAGGAACTCCTCGAGTACTTCGGCGTGTTCGGGCCGGTCGATCGTGATCTGGCCTTGCGGATCGATCAGCGTGTGGCGCAAGCCCGAGCCGAAGACGAACAGATCGAGCATGTGGATCAGATCGCGCGGGCGCGCGGCTTGAAGCGCCATGCCGAACGTGTCGGGCCGTCCGTTGCCGTCGGGATCCGCGTCGCGGAACTTCCCGGCGACGCGCCGGACGTCGTCCCAGGTTTGCGGGAACTGCTCGCCGACCTTGGCGAGCCAGCTCGCGCGCATGCCGAAGGCCATCTGCACGCGCTGTGCGGGCAGGATGATCATCCGGTTGTTGAACGTGGCGACCCGCAGATCGTCCTCGCCCAGGAAGCCCTTGTCGGCGATCTCGTTCAGCGTCGCGCGCAGATCCAGAATCTTGTTCGTCTGGGTCTGGATCCGGATGACGCGTTCGTAGTTGTTGAAGATCAAGTCGGGCGCGGTATTGGTGTTGAGCGCCGAAATCACCCGCCCGAACCATTGGTCGGTCGGGTAGCTGATCGAGCGGACGCTGACGCCCGGGCGTGTTTTGGCGAATTCCGCGCCCGCGCGTTCGAACCACGCCACGCCGTTGTCGCCGAGATCGTGCCAGATCGTCAGTTGTTGGGCCTGGACCGAGACGGGCGCCGCGGCTGCGACGAACGCCGCCAAGCCCGCTGCGCCCAGAATACGCGCGATACGCATGGGATCCTCCCGTTTTTCGTCTTCCGATTTGTTTGTCGTGGGAAAACGTTTACCCAGGCAGTATACGCGCGTCGAAAAACATCCGCAAGCGGGGAGGCGCCGTGGCGCGCAACGTATCGATCGGGGAAGTCGCCAAACGGGCGGGCGTTTCGATCGCGACCGTGTCGCGGATCGTCAACGGCATCGCAAAAAAGGCGTCGCCCCAAACCATCGCGCGCGTGCGCGCGGCGATCGCGGAAACGGGCTACCGGCCGACGGGTGCCGGGCAGGCGCTGCGCCGGGGGCAAAGCCGCCTGGTCGCCGTGTTGGCGGCCAATCTTTCGAACCCGACGATGGCCGCCATCGCCGCGTCGGCGGAGACGGCGCTGCGCGACACGGGCGTGGCGATGGTGCTGTGCGACACGCACGACCGTGCCGATCTTCAGGACGAGTATCTGCTGGAGATGCGCGCCCAATCCGTCCGCGCGTGCGTTCTGCTCGCGGCCGTCGCCAGCGAAGGCTTGCGGACCGCGCTGACCGGGCCGACGCCGCTCGTGTTCGTGAACCGGCGTTGCCCGCTTCCGGGGGCGACGCGTTTCGTCGGGATCGACAACCGCGCGGCGGGCCGGGCGGTGGCGCGCGCGCTGGCGGCTTCGGCGCCGAACGGGCGGCTCGCAGTCGTTCACGGGCCGCTCGCCTCCTCCGCGACGGCCGAACGGGTCGACGGCTTCAAGCGCGAACTCGCGAAACTGGGCCGCAAGCTCGCGGCGGCGGATGTCGCCACGGCCCCCGGGCTCGACCATCTCGAGATCGGTCGGCGCGGTGCCGCGCGTTTGCTGGCGAACGGCGCGCCGCGCGGGATCTTCTGCGCCTCCGATCTGATCGCCTATGGCGTCCGCCGGGAATTGCGCGACGCCGGCATCCGCGTCCCGGGGGACGTGCGGCTCTTCGGCTTCGACGACAATCCGCTCAACGATTGGATCGCGCCCTGGCTGTCGTCGGTTCGCGTGCCGTATCGCGGGTTCGGCGCGGCGATCGCCGCCGTGCTCGACGAAGCCCGGCGCGGCGTACCCTCCGCGCCCCGGCTTCTGCCCTTCGACTTGATCGAGCGCACCGGCGGAGAGACCCGATAGCCCCGGTGCGCCGGGCTCAAGCCAAGCGCCGGCCGGAACCCGCGTCGAACAGATGCAGCGTGCCGGGTTTCGGGGTCAGCGTCACGTTCTGGCCCGGACGGAACGCGTGCCGTTCGGCGAACACGGCCGTCGCATCGTGGCCCGCGATGTCGAACAGCACGAGCGTCTCCGCCCCGGTGGGTTCGACCACCTTCACCGTCGCGGGCAAGCCCTCGGCTCCCGCGGCCAAGTCAAGATGCTCGGGCCGGATGCCGACTTTGACGTCGGTCCCCGCATCGGCGGGCGCGGCGATCCTGATCCCGCCCGGCAGTTCCAACGCGCCGCCCGCCGCGCGCGCGGCCAGGAAATTCATCGCCGGCGATCCGATGAAACCCGCGACGAACAGATTGGCCGGGGCGTCGTAAAGCTCGAGCGGCGCGCCGACCTGTTCGACGATGCCGTCGTGCATCACGACGATGCGGTCGGCCATCGTCATCGCCTCGATCTGATCGTGGGTGACGTAGACGGTGGTCGTCCCGAGACGCTGGTGCAGCGCCTTGATCTCGGTTCGCATCTGCACGCGCAGCTTCGCGTCGAGATTCGACAGCGGCTCGTCGAACAGGAAGACCTGCGGGTCGCGCACGATCGCGCGGCCCATCGCCACGCGCTGGCGCTGACCGCCCGACAATTGCTTGGGAAAGCGGTCAAGATAGGGGCCGAGCCCCAGAATCTCGGCCGCGCGCGCCACGCGGGCATCGATCTCGGCCTTGCCGGCTTTGCGCAAGGTCAGCGAGAAAGCCATGTTGTCGCGCACGGTCATGTGCGGATAAAGCGCGTAGTTCTGGAACACCATCGCGACGTCGCGTTCTTTGGGCGGCAAATGGTTGACCACCCGGCCGCCGATGGCGATCTCGCCGCCGCTGATGTCCTCAAGCCCCGCGATCATCCGCAGAAGGGTGGACTTTCCGCAACCCGAAGGGCCCACCAGAACGACG
>JADCGK010000018.1 GCA_020249045.1 Azospirillum sp.
GGCCGGTAGTTTCGCGGCGACGAAGCAAGGAGATCGGCGCATGACGAAAGCGGAGCACCACTCGACCCAGAAACCAGGCGCGGGCGATGCCGCGCTTCCCGACGGCCTCGCCGAGTTCTCGGCGCTACAGCGCGCGATGATCGAAACGGCGCAGGAACTTTTGACGAGCTCAGCTCGGTTCGGAATCCGCCGGATTTCGGCGGTCAGCGACTACGCCGCGCAATTGACCGGGTGCAAGTCGCCTGCCGAAGTGGCCTCGGCAAACGTCGTCTATCTGAGGCGTTATCTGGGCGACGTCGCCGAGCAGGCGCAGGAAGTGACCAACGCCACCAATGGTTCGCTCGCGAAGATACGCCAGCAAGCCGCTCAGTAAGGCCGGTATTCCGCGAGCCGAAAAGGGGAGAAGCGCAAATGAACGTCGCCGAAGCGATGACCAAGGACGTCGTGACCGTTCCCATCGACATGCCCGTCAAGGAGATCGCCGCCCTGCTGACCGAGAAAGGGATCGGCGGCGCGCCGGTCGTCTTTCCCGACGGCCGAACAATCGGGGTCGTCAGCGAGTCCGATCTGATCGCGCGGCCGGAGACGCATACGCTGACCGCCAAGAATTGGTGGCAGTCGGTCTTCACGAGCCGTCAAGTCGAGGCGAAGGCGTTCGTCAAATCGCATGGTCAAACGGCGGGAGACGTGATGACGGGCGAAATCGTCGCGATCGCGCCCGGCGCCACGCTTGCGGGGGCGGCCGCGCTGATGCTCAAGAAAAACGTCCACCGGCTGCTCGTGCTCGAGGCCGGGCGACCCATCGGCGTTCTGACCCGGTCGGATCTGCTCCGCGTCCTGGCGCGCGAACCCGTTCCGGCCCGGGTGGAGCGCGCCGACGGCGCGATCCTCGATGAAGTCGAGGCCCTGATGCGCGACGCAAGCTGGGCGCCCGGGCGCATGGTGACGGCGGTTGTCGATGGCGGGGTCGTCTACTTCCACGGGTTCATCGAGAACAGCGACCAGCGTAACGCGCTGCATGTGCTTGCCAAGGGCGTTCCCGGCGTGAAGCGGGTGGTGGACGATCTGGCGCCGATGAATCTCGCCTACGCTTACGGAGCGATCTAAGCGGCCAGCCTTCGTGGGGCGCGCAAACTCGCGCGGCCTTGCCGCTCTCGCGCTTGCGGTCGTCTCCGCGCTTGGGCTTTGGATCGGCCTGAGGGTCGTCTTGGGCGAGCAAGTACCGGTCGACCGGGTGGTTCGCGCGGATTTGGTCCGTACCATCGTGGCAAGCGGGCACGTCCAATCGCCTTATCGCGTCGAAATCGCAGCGCAGATCACCGGCCGCGTCGCGGACGTGCCGGTCGCCGAGGGCGAGCGGGTTCGTGCGGGCGCCGTGGTAGCGCTGCTCGACGGACGCGAACTGGATGCGACCCTTGCGCAAGCGCAAGCCGTATTGGCCGAGGCGCAAGCGCGGCTGCGTCAGATCGGCGAACTAGAACGGCCGCTTGCCCGCGAGGCGTCCATCCAAGCCGAGGCCGCGCTGCGCGATTCGCTGGCCGCTTACGCGCGTGCGGCCGCACTGGCCAAGGGCGGCCACCTCGCGCAAGCCGCGCTGGACGAGGCGACGCGCGCGCGGGACGTCGCCGCGGCGCAAGCCGCTTCCGCCCGCTTGCGCTTAAGCGCCCTTTCGTTCGGCGGAAGCGAGGAGGCGCTGGTACGTACGCAAGTCGAAACTGCGCGCGCGGCCGTGGAGGCGGCCGAGATCCGGCGCGATTATGCGACGATCCGGGCGCCGCGCGACGGCATCCTGATTGCGCGCGACGTGGAACGCGGAACTATGGCCCAGCCTGGACGGCCGCTTTTCGTGCTCGCACCGGACGGCGAGGTGCGCCTTGTGCTCAATCTCGACGAGCGGAACCTGGCGCTGCTGGAGATCGGGCAGCCGGCGATTGCCTCGGCCGACGCGTTTCCGGATCGGAGGTTCGACGCCGTGGTCGCTTTTGTCAACCCGGCGGTCGATCTGGCGCGGGCCTCGGTCGAGATAAAGCTCCACGTGCCGAGCCCGCCCGAGTTCCTGCGCCAGGACATGACCGTCTCCGTCGATATCGAGGTCGGCCGCCGCGCGGGCGCGCTCGTGGCGCCGGCGCGTGCGCTGCGGGGGCTCGCCGGATCGGCGCCGTGGGTGCTTGAAGTACGCGAGGGCCGTGCTGTGCGCATGTCGGTCCGTCTGGGCATGAGGGGGGACGGCGCCGTGGAGATTCTCGCGGGTCTCGAAGATGGCGCCTTGCTCGTCCCGGCGGATCGCGACGTCCTTGCCGGTGCGCGCGTGCGCACCATTGCGCGATGAATCCCGCCCTGCCGTTCGAGGTTACGGTCGCCGTCCGTTTCCTGCGGGAGGGTCGGCTGCAGACCTGGTTTATCGTCGGCGGAATCGCGATCGGCGTCGGGGTCATCGTCTTCATGTCCGCGATGCTCGCGGGGCTGGAGCGGAATTTCCTGCGTCGTATCCTCGGCTCCCAAGCGCATATCCAGATCCTGGCGCCTGAGGCGGCGGCCCTTTCCATGCGCGCCGAAGCCGAAGCGATCGTCGATACGATCGTCCAGCGCCCAGCGCAACGCCTTGTCTCGATCGATCAATGGCGCCGGATCGCAGAGGAGATTCGGACGATCCCGGGGATCGATGCCGTATCGCCTGTTGTCGTCGGTTCGGTCCTTGCACTACGCGGGGATGTCAGCCGGTCGATCGTGCTCACCGGAGTCGATCCGGCAGAATACTTCCGGATCGTACGCGTTCCTGAGTATATCGCCGCAGGCGAAGCCCGGCTGACGAGCGAAACGGCCGTAATCGGCATCGAGCTTGCCCGCGATCTCGGCGTGGGTATCGACGACAAAATCGTCGTTCGGGCGGCAAGCGGTGCCGCGCGCACGCTGACGATCGGGGGCCTCCTCGA
>JADCGK010000180.1 GCA_020249045.1 Azospirillum sp.
GCCAGCGCCCGCTGGCAGGCGTCCAGGAAGGCGAAGCCCGTGCGTCCCTCCTCCCAGGCGCGGCGGCGTTCGGGGTGTTCGACGCGCGCCAAGTCCGGATCGGCGTGCAGGGCGCGGAACTCGATCTCCGGCTCGTCCTCGAGCTTCTGCATGAAATGGCAATGCCAGCGCAGCCGCGCGCCGAACGCGGTCAACTCGCCCGCGAGGCTCCGCGGCCCCGCGGCGCGCGTTTCCTCGGTCCGGCGCGCGATCTCGCGCATCGACAGCGTGCCCCACGCCAGATGCGCGGACAGGCGCGAACAACGCTCCGCTGCACTCGTCGGGCTCGACATGCCCCGCCGATAGCCGTGCGCGCGCCCGTCGAGGAACGAGCCCAGCAACGCCAAACCTGCGGCGCGTCCGCCGCGTTGCCGGCCGGGGCAGGGATCGGGGGCAAGGCCCAGCGCCGCCCCCGCCGGAATCCCGTCATCCGCGCCTTCGGCCAGCGGAAACGCGCCGGGTTCGGCGACAGGCGTTTGGCGCATGCGCGCTTCCCATCGCTTCGCCCAACCGTCGCGGCTGCCCAAGCGGCGCACGACGCCGGTTTGCGGGAACTCGCGCCACGGCACGTCGTTGGCGCGCGCCCACGCGCCGACCGCGATGTCGCGCGCGTAGGTCCACGCGTTGCCGGTTTCCTCGTGGGAGTAAAGCGCGATCGGCCCGGCGGCACGCTGCGCTTCGAAGAGCTCGGGCACGTCGCCGATGCGCACGCGCAAGCCCGGCAATTCGGCGCGCAGATCGGCGAGGCTTTCGGCGACGAAGTCCCAATGCCGGCCGGCCATGTCCGGCTGGCGCCACAGCCCGGGCTCGACCGGGTAGAGCGGCAGCACGGCGCCGCCGTCGGCGCGCGCGGCCGCGATCGCCGCGGTCAGCGGGGCGTGATCGGCCGCGCGAAGATCGCGCTTGAACCAGACGATGTGCGTGCGCCGCATGGCGAAGAGATTGGGGCCGCCGCCTGCGCCGGCAAGGGCGGCGGATCGGCGCGCTTGCCAAGGGCGGCCGCATGCGGGAAAAACCACGATCCTTGGGGAGAACACACATGACCGTCAAAGTCGCGATCGTCACCGGCGCGTCGAGCGGCATCGGCCGCGCCTCGGCCGAAGCCCTGGCAAAAGCGGGTTTCAAAACGGCATTGCTCGCGCGCCGCGCGGACAAGCTCGAGGCGGCCGTCGCCGCGATCGCGAAGGCGGGCGGCACGGCGATGGCGCTGGCTTGCGACGTGGGCGATCCCGCGCAAGTCGACGCCGCGTTCGGGGCGGTGAAGGCCCAATGGGGGCGGCTCGATTTCCTGTTCAACAACGCGGGCATGGGCGCGCCCGCGATCCCGATGGAGGATCTGACCTACGCGCAGTGGAAGGCCGTGGTCGACGCGAACCTGACGGGATCGTTCCTGTGCGCGCAGGCGGCGATGCGCATCATGAAGGCGCAAAGCCCGCGCGGGGGGCGGATCGTCAACAACGGCTCGATCTCCGCCTACGCGCCGCGGCCGCATTCGGCGCCCTATACGGCGACCAAGCACGCGATCACCGGATTGACGAAATCGATCGCGCTCGACGGCCGCAAGAACGACATCGCCTGCGGCCAGATCGACATCGGCAACGCGGCGACCGAAATGACCGATCGCATGGTCCAGGGGGAAGGCGTGCCGCAAGCGAACGGAACCATGATGATCGAACCGCGCATGGACGTCCGCCACGTCGCCGACGCGATCGTGCACATGGCCGCGTTGCCGCTCGACGCCAACATCCTGTTCATGAACGTGATGGCCACGAAGATGCCCTTCGTGGGGCGCGGCTGACGACGCTCGGCCGCGCGCTCGCGATCGTCGCGCTGCCGCCTTTTTTGTGGCTCGCGGCGGCGCTGGGGCTCGGCGCGTGGCCGCCCGCCCGCCCGGCCCCCGCCATGGCCGCCGCCGACGCGGAGATCCATCTCGTGTCGAACGGCTGGCACGTGGCACTCGTGCTGCCCGCGGCCGGCTGGCCCGCGGCACTCGCGCACGGACCCTTCGGCGTGGACGTGTCTGGCGCGCGGCTCGTCGCGTTCGGCTGGGGCGAAAGACGCTTTTATATGGATACCCGAACGCTTGCCGATCTCGACTTGGCCGCCGCGCTGCGCGCGCTGTCGTGGAACGACGATACGGTCCTGCATGCGGCGTTTCTCGACGGGGTGGATCGGACGCATCCGCACACGCGCACGATCGCGGTCGACCGCGCGCAGCTCGACGCGCTCGAACGCCATGTGCGCGCAAGCCTCGCCGGCGCCGCGCCCGAGCCCGTGGGCCCGGGCTTCGGACCGGCCGACGCCTTCTTCCGCGCACGGGGCACCTATTCGCCGTTCCGGACGTGCAACGAATGGGTCGGCGCCGCGTTGCGTTCGGCGGGCATTTCCGTGGGGGCCTGGACGCCGCTCGCGCAAAGCTTGATGTGGCGTCTGCCCTAGGCGCAGGATGCTGGCCCATGCGCGCGCTTTCGCTGCTCTTCGCCTTGTCCGTTGCCGCTTGCGCCGCCCCGGCTTGCGGGCCGGGCCTTTCGGGCGGAGCGGCGATCGATCTTTATTTCGGGGGCTCGCCCGACGCGGCCGCGTGGCGCAGCTTCGTCGCCGAATCGCTGATCCGCGAATTCCCCGAAGGCTCGACGACGGTCGACGCGGAAGGAACGTGGCTTTCGCGCCGCCAGGGGCGCACGATCGTCGAGCGCAGCAAGCTCGTCACGCTGATCGTGCCCGACGCGCGCGCGGCCGAACCCGGCGTCGGCCGGCTGATCGCCGACTACAAGCGCCGATTCGATCAGGACTCCGTCCTGCGCGTGGAGCGCGCCGTATGTTTCGCGTTCTGATTCCGGCGGCGCTCGGCATGGCGCTATGGCTGGCGCCCGCATCCGCCCAGGTCGCGCGCTTCGAATGGCTGGGCGACATCGACGCCGTCCTGCCCGCGATCGCCGCGTGCGCCGAAGCGCATCCCGAAAAACCGGTGGGCGTGGCGGCACTCGACCGGGCCGCATGGCGCTTGTCGCTGCGCGATCCGTCAGGGCTGATCTGGTCGTGCCGCACGGACGCGCGCGGCGCGCGCGCGGAACTCGCCTTGGAACCCGATCCGGCCAGCGTGCGCCATCGACGCCCGGTCTTTTGGCCCGCGCGTTTCGGCGAACCCTGGGCCGAATGCTGGGACGCCGAACCCGTGCGTGCGCGCGACGGAACGCTCGCGGGCTGGTTCGTCTTCGTGACCTGTTAGGTCAGGCGGGGATGCGGTTGGCGGTGCAGTCGCGCGCCGCTTGCGCCGCGTCGGCCGCGTGCGGAAACAACTCGGTCGGAATGCCGCGCGCGGCGAGGAACAATTCCCCGATGCGCGAGGTGTCGCGGGTCATTTCGAATTTCTCGGGTCCTTCGAGAAGGCGCCCCTCGGCGTCCACGCGTGCCGCGACACCCCACCAACCTTGGTTGGTCGGGCCCGGCACGCCGTACCGGCGGTCGGTTACCCGCACGCGTTTGCCGCCGTCCTCGGCCGGTTCGACGACCGCCCACAGATGGCCGCCGGCGAACCACTCGAAAATCCGCCCCTGCGGCGTGGCGAGGACGACGTCGACGGCCGGATCGCGGCCGCGCGCGTAGCACGTCCAGGCGATGGCGCCCGATTGGAAGGGCGAGGCGAAACCCACGCGCACGCCTTCGGCATCGTCCACCGTGATCCGCCGCAGCCAGGGCTGGAAGATGGTCGTGTACACGCGCACCTGCGCCGCCGTGACGCCCTCGCGTTCCAGCTGCGCGCGCGCCATCGCGTCGACCTTGGCGTTCTGCGCGAGGCCGTAGAACAGATAGATCGTGCTGCACGCGAGCGCGGCGTAAACCGCGATCCGCGACGCATGCGCCCAGGGCCGCGCGATCGCAAGGCCGAGGGCGAGCAGCAGCGGCACGGTGTAGCCGGGATCGATGATGCCGAGGCCCGGCAACGCGAAGCGCGCGTTCGAAAACGGCGCGAGCAATTGCGTGCCGTAGATCGTGAACCAATCGAGCAGCGGGTGCGTCGTTATCGCCAGCGTGAAAAGCCACATCCACGTCGAGCGCGAGTCCGCGTCGCCCTCCGCATCGAAGGGGCGGCGTTCGCGATACCAGCGCCAAACCGCCCAGCCGAGCGCCGGGCCGACGATCGGTCCGAAAAACAACGAATGCGTAAGCCCGCGATGATGGGTCCACGAGGCCCATGCGTCGAAGGGCAGCAGGGCGAAAGTGTCGAGATCGGGGATGGTTCCGGCCAGGGCGCCGGCGGCCAAAGCTTTGCGGCCCAGACGTTTGCCGCCGACGGCGTAACCGACCGCCGCGCCGAGCGCGGCTTGCGAGAGCGAATCCAAAACCGAAACCTTTCGTCGTGTTCGGGCAGGTAAATGGCGCCCGGGCGGGCGGAGTTCAAGCGTCGTCATCCGCCGGATGTCACCGCGTCGTCACCGACACGTCCCCGGACGGCAACGGAATCGCGCCACTTTTCGCACGACCGCAATCTTCCGTCCGAGCACCGCCATGGATCGCGCCGCGCGCTTGTTTCTGAAAACGTGGTTCAAGTCGCCGTTGGGGGTGGCCGCCTGGGCGCCGTCGAGCGACGCGCTCGGCCGGACCATGGCGCGGATCGCGGGGCTGGGGCCCGAGGATACGGTCGTCGAATTGGGCGGCGGGACCGGCACGGTCACGCGCGCCATTCTGGACAGCGGCGTCAGGCCGGAGAATCTCGCCATCGTCGAACGCGAGCCCGCGTTCGAGGCCCATTTGCGCCGGCGCTTTCCGCGCGCGCATGTCGTGGCGGGCGACGCGCGGGGCTTCGGCTGGTTGTTGGCGCCGATCCCCCTGCCGCGCGTCACGGCCGTCATTTCGACGCTGCCGATCGTCTGGTTCGATGCCGATGCGCAACGGCGCATCCTGAACCAGGCCTTCGCGTTGATGGAGCCCGGCGGGCGGTTTTTGCAACTGACCAACCAATTCGCGCCGCCGATCCCGCGCGCCGCCGGCACCCTGGCGCGCCGGGCGGCATTCGTGTGGGCCAATCTGCCGCCCTCGTCGATCTGGGTTTACGAACGCGACGCTCGGGTCGCGGAAGCGGCGCCGGCGCCCCGCTTGAGCCCGGTCCCCGACGCGCGCGGATAGGTTGCCAAGCAAGGCCAGGGCGGGCACTCTCTGGCCTGCGGGTTGCATCGTCCTCCCCCATCTTGGGAGAAGCGGGGCGAGCCCCCGCCGGGTTTGGGAGACTTCGCGTGACCGCTTCCGCGCCGGCCGCGCCGGCGATTTTCGACGAAATGCGTGCGCCCGACGGCGCCGTCCGGACCGCCTATGCGCGCCTCGCGCAGTGGCTCGAGGCGACGCCGCCCGAGTTGCTCGCGCGCAAACGCCACGAAGCCGACATGCTGTTCCGGCGGTTGGGCATCACTTTCGCCGTTTACGGCGAGGGCGGGGACACCGAACGCCTGATCCCGTTCGACGTGATCCCGCGCGTGCTGACCAATCCCGAGTGGACGGCGCTGTCCGAAGGCCTCGTCCAGCGCGTCAAGGCGCTCAACGCCTTCCTTTACGACGTCTATCACGACCGCGAGATCGTGCGCGCCGGCAAGATCCCGGCCGAATTGATCGATGCCAACGAGCAATACCGGCCCGAGATGATCGGCGTCGAAGTGCCGGGGCGCATCTACACGCACATCGCCGGCATCGACGTGGTGCGCGTTTCGGCCGACCAATTCTACGTGCTGGAGGACAACGTGCGCACGCCTTCGGGCGTGTCGTACATGCTCGAGAACCGGGAGGCGATGATGCGCCTCTTCCCCGAGCTGTTCGCGCGCAACCGCGTGCAGCCGGTGGGCCATTATCCGGACGAATTGCTCAAATCCTTGCGCTCGCTGCCCCCGCCCAGCGCCAAGGACAAGGACGAGCCGACCGTCGTGGTCATGACGCCGGGCGCCTACAACTCGGCCTATTTCGAGCATGTGTTCCTCGCCGAACAGATGGGCGTCGAGCTCGTCGAGGGCCAGGACATGTTCGTCGAGGACGACAAGGTCTACATGCGCACCGTCGCCGGTCCGCGCCGCGTGGACGTGATCTACCGCCGGCTGGACGACGCGTTCCTCGACCCGGCCGCCTTCCGTCCCGACAGCGCGCTCGGCGTCAAAGGCCTGTTCGACGCCTACCGCAAGGGCAACGTCACCCTGGCCAACGCGGTCGGCACGGGCGTCGCGGACGACAAATCCGTCTATCCCTTCGTGCCGGATATGGTGCGCTTCTATCTGGGCGAGGAGCCGAAGCTCGCCAACGTCCCGACCTATTCGTTGCGCAAGCCCGACGATCTCAAATACGCGCTCGACCATCTGCCCGAACTCGTCGTCAAGGAAACGCACGGTTCGGGCGGCTACGGCATGCTCGTGGGGCCGAAATCCACCGCCGCCGAAATCGAGGCGTTCCGCGCCCGCATCCTGGCCAAGCCCGAACATTACATCGCCCAGCCGACGCTGGCGCTGTCCACCTGCCCGACCTTCGTCGAGGAAGGAGTGGCGCCGCGTCATCTCGACCTGCGGCCTTATCTTCTGGTGGGCAAGGAGGTCAAATTGGTTCCCGGCGGCCTCACGCGCGTGGCGTTGCGCAAGGGGTCGCTGGTGGTGAACTCCAGCCAAGGCGGAGGCACCAAGGACACCTGGGTGCTGGAGGGCTGATGGCCATGCTCAGCCGTGCCGCGGACTCGCTTTACTGGATGGCCCGTTACATGGAGCGCGCGGAGAACATGGCGCGCTTGCTCGACGTGTCCTATCGCATGTCGCTGTCTTCGACCGACGGCGACTCCGAGCAGATGCAATGGGGCCCCGCACTGGTCGTGGCGGGGTGCGAGGCGCCGTTCAAGGCGACCGGCAAGACCGCCGACTCGCGCAACGTGATCGAATATCTGGCGCTCGATCCGCGCAATCCCTCCTCGATCCGCAACTCGCTGGGCGCGGCGCGCGAGAACGCCCGCGCGATGCGCACCCAGATCACCACGGAGATGTGGGAGTCGCTGAACTCGACCTGGCTCGAAATCCGCGGGCTCGACTACGCGCGGCTGGAGGAGCGCGGGCTTCGCGCCTTCTTCGATTGGGTGAAGGAGCGCAGCCATCTGTTCCGCGGCGTGGCCTACGGAACGATGCCGCGCGACGCCGCCTTCCGCTTCGTGCGCGCGGGCACGTTTCTGGAGCGCGGGGATTCGACCGCGCGTCTGCTCGACGTCAAATACCACGTGCTGCTGCCGACCGCGCGCGACGTGGGCGGGGCGGTCGACTACTACCAATGGGGCGCGTTGCTGCGCTCGGTTTCCGCCTTCCAGGCCTATCGGCGCATCTATCGCGACGCGATCCGGCCGCGGCGCGTGGCCGAATTGCTGATCCTGCGGCCCGACATGCCGCGGTCGGTCGCCGCCTCGTTGGGTGAATTGACCCGGTTGCTCGACGAACTGCGCGAGCAATTCGGGCGCAATTACCGCTCGGCCGGTCTGGCGCGCGCGGCGTTCGACCGGTTGCGCTACGCCCATATCGAGGAGGTGTTCGCGACGGGGCTGCACGAATTCCTGACCGAAATCGTCGATTCGAACATCGCCATCGGCAAGGCGATTGCGGAGGATTTCGGTCTGCCCTATTGAGACGGGGCAACCGGAGTATTCCCGCAAATGACCTACGGCGTCGGCCTGCTGCTCGAAGACGGACTCGTCCTGTGCGCGGATTCGCGCACCAACGCCGGCGTCGATCACGTCGCCACGTTCCGCAAAATGCACGTCTGGGAGGCGCCGGGCGAGCGCTGCATGGTGCTGCTGACCGCGGGCAATCTCGCGATCTCGCAGTCGGTCGTTTCGCTGCTGACCGAAGGAATGGGCGAGGATCGCGCCGAAACGATGCTGAGCGCGCCCTCGATGTTCGACGCCGCGCGTCTGGCCGGCCGCGCGGTGCGCGAAATCTACGACCTCGACGCCCAACGCCTGAAGGAGCAGGGCACCGAATTCAACGTTTCGATGATCCTGGGCGGCCAGATTAAGGGCCGGCGCTTGCGCCTGTTCCAGATCTATTCGGCCGGCAACTTCATCGAGGCGACCGTCGACACGCCCTATATCCAGATCGGCGAAACGAAATACGGCAAGCCGATCCTCGACCGCGTGGTTTCGGGCCGCACCTCGTTGAACGAGGCGGCGAAGTGCGCGCTGATTTCGATGGATTCGACGCTGCGCTCGAACGTGTCGGTCGGCCTGCCGATCGACATCGCCATTCTGCGCCGCGACGAATGCCGAATCGCGGTGCGCAAGCGGCTGGACGAATCCGATCTTTATCTGTCGGACATCCGCCGGCGCTGGTCGGAAGGGCTGCGTTCGGTCTTCCAGACCGTGCCGGACCCCGATTGGAAAGTCTGAGCGTGCAGGGCCGACCGTGCCCCTGACCGACCCGTTCTTCTACGCGCTGGCCATCCCGGCGTTCCTGCTGGTCGGCGTATCCAAAGGCGGGTTCGGCGGCGGGCTCGGCTCGATGGGCGTGCCGATGATGGCGCTCGCCGTTCCCGTGCCGCAGGCGGCCGCCATCATGCTGCCGCTGTTGATGGTCATGGACGTATTCGCGATCCGCCGCTACCGCAAGGATTGGTCGCGCGCCCATATGGCGATCCTGATGACCGGGGCGGTGATCGGCACGGTGCTCGGCTATCTCGCCTTCCGGCTGCTCGACGAGCTTTGGGTGCGGCTCTTGATCGGGTCCATCGCGGTGATGTTCGGCGCCCAGGATCTGCTGCGCGAATTCTTCGGCCGCCGCGCGCGCGTGCCCGAGGCACCCGATTGGCCCAAGGGCGTGTTTTGGTCGAGCGTGTCGGGCGTCACCAGCTTCATCGCCAACGCCGGTGGCCCGCCGTTGCAGGTCTATCTGCAGCCCTACCGGATGGACAAGACCGCGTTCGTGGCGACGATTTCGGTGTTCTTCTGGGTCATCAACTGGCTGAAATTCTTCCCCTTCGTGCATCTGGGACTGTTCACGTTCGAGAATTTGGGGACCAGCGCGGTACTGCTGCCGCTCGCGGCGCTCGGCATGTGGCTGGGGTTCTGGATGCACGCGCGCGTCGACCAGAAGCGCTTTTACCTCTGGTGCAATCTGTTCTTGTTCCTGACCGGCTGGAAGCTGGTCTACGACGGGATCGCGGGGCTGTTTTTCGGCTGATCCGCCCCTTGCGGAAAATTGCTTTAGGTCTAAAGTATCTCCGCACGGACCCGGGAGCATTCGGCCATGAAGATCGTCAGCATCGGCGGCGGACCGGCGGGGCTTTACCTCGCCATTCTGATGAAGAAGGCGAATCCCGCGCACGACATCACGGTGTTCGAGCGCAACCGCCCGGGCGACACGTTCGGTTTCGGGGTCGTGTTCTCGGACGAAACGCTCGGCAATTTCGCCGAAGCGGACCGCGAAAGCTACGAAGCCATCGCGAAAGCCTTCGCCCACTGGACCGATATCGACGTGCGCTTCAAGGGTGTCACCGTGACCTCCACGGGGCACGGATTTTCGGGCATGGCGCGGGTCAAGCTGCTCGACATTCTGGCCGCGCGCGCGGCGGCGCTGGGCGTAAGGATCGTCCACGAGCGCGACGTCGCCGACGTGACGGAATTCCCCGACGCCGATCTCGTTCTCGCCGCGGACGGCGTCAACTCCGCGATCCGCGCCAAATACGCCGACCGCTTCCAGCCGTCGCTCGATTGGCGGCGCAACAAATTCGTCTGGCTCGGCACGACGCGGCCCCACCCCGCTTTCACGTTCCATTTCAAGGAGCATGCGAGCGGTCTTTACCGCGTGCATGCCTACCAATACGACAAGTCGCATTCGACCTTCATCGTCGAGACGACCGAAGAGACGTGGCGACGCGCGGGTCTCGATCGGGCGAGCGAGGCCGAAACGCTCGAATTTTGCGACCGGCTCTTCGCCGAGGAACTGGACGGCCACAAACTGATCGCGAACCGGTCGATCTGGCGCACGTTTCCGACGATCCGCTGCGCCCACTGGCACTTCGACAACGTCGTGCTGATGGGCGATGCGGTGCATACGGCGCATTTCTCGATCGGATCGGGCACCAAGCTCGCGATGGAGGATTCGATCGAACTCGCCAAGGCTTTGAACGCGCATGGCACGGTGCGCGAAGCGCTGGCGGCCTACGAAGCCGTGCGCAAGCCGCAGACGGAGTCGACCCAACGCGCGGCGCAGACCTCGCTCGAATGGTTCGAGCAGACCGAACGGTATCGCGGCCTCGACCCGCTGGATTTCACCTTCGCGATGCTGACGCGCTCGATGCGCATCACGCACACGAATCTCAAGCTGCGCGACCCGAAGCTCGTCGCGAAGATCGACGCGCGCTTCGCCGCGAACGCGGCCGCGCAAGCCGGAACCGAACCGCCCGCGGGCCCCACGCCGCCGATGTTCGCGCCGTTAAGGCTGCGGGACATGGTGTTGACCAATCGGATCGTGGTGTCGCCGATGTGCCAATACTCGGCCGAGGACGGCCTGCCCAACGATTGGCATCTCGTGCATTTGGGCAGCCGTGCGCTCGGCGGGGCGGGGCTGGTATTGACCGAAATGACCGACGTCAGCCCCGAAGGCCGCATCACGCCGGGCTGCGCCGGGCTCTTCACGGACGCGCATGAAGCCGCGTGGCGTCGGGTGGTCGAATTCGTGCACGCGAACAGCGCGGCCAAGATCGGCGTGCAGCTCGCGCACGCGGGCCGCAAGGGCTCGACGCGCAAGGCGTGGGAAGGGATCGACGATCCGCTTCCCGCCGGCAATTGGCCGCTGATGGCGCCTTCGCCCTTGCCCTACAAGAAGGGCAGCCAAACCCCGCGCGAGATGACCCGTGCGGACATGGACAAGGTGAAGGCGGACTTCGTCGACGCCGCGCGCCGGGCGGACCGCGCGGGCTTCGACATCGTGGAAATCCACATGGCGCACGGCTATCTGTTGGCGAGTTTCCTGTCGCCGCTGACCAATCGGCGCGGCGATGGCTACGGCGGCGCGCTCGAAAACCGCCTGCGCTATCCGCTCGAAATCCTCGACGCGGTGCGCGCCGTGTGGCCCGCGGCCAAGCCGATCGCGGTGCGCATTTCGGCGACGGATTGGAAGGAGGGCGGCACCACGCCCGAGGACGCCGTGGAAATCGCGAAGGCGCTGAAGGCGCATGGCTGCGACATCGTGGACGTATCGGCGGGCCAGACGGTCGACGACGACGCGCCGGTCTATGGCCGCCTATTCCAGACGCCTTTCGCCGACCGCATCCGGCACGAAGCCGGCATTCCCACGATGACCGTCGGCGCGATATCGACTTGGGCGGACGCCAACACGATCCTCGCCGCGGGCCGCGCCGATCTGTGCGTGCTCGCGCGCGCGCATCTATTCGATCCCTATTGGACGCGTCACGCCGCGCAGGAGCAGGGCTACGACCTGCCCTGGCCGCCGCAATACGAATCGGTGCGCCGGTTCAGTCCGCGGCCGAGCCGCTGAGCGCGCGCCGGGCGGAAAGTCGGCTCAGAACCGCTTCGCGCTCCGCTTCGCTGTAGGACGACCACAGGCGGATTTCGCGGACCGTCCGGCCGCAGCCTTCGCACACGTTGTCGGCGTCGAGGCGGCAGATCTTCACGCAAGGGCTCTTCACGTCGCGGCCCCCGGCTCGAAGCGCGCTTCCTGGACGTAGCATGCGTCGCCGTCGCAGCACGGCGCGATGTTGATCTTGCAGTGCTCGCACTGCATATGGCCGTGCACCCAGATCGGCCGCGTGGACCGGTGGCACCAAGTGCAGACGGGAAGGGGGGTGGACGCGGACATGGGGCGGGAGAGGAGCCGGATTCGGCCCCTCAGTAAACCCCCGCCACGCGCGCGCGCTGGCGCACCAGCGCCAGAACCATCCGGCATGCCGGCATCGGATGGCCGACAAGATCGCCCATTTCGACGACGGCGCCCAACAGCGCGTCGATTTCCATCGGTTTCCCGGCTTCGAGATCCTGAAGCATCGAGGTTTTATGCGCGCCGACCTCCTTGGCGCCTTCGATGCGCTTGTCGACGTCGATCCCGAACTTGATCCCCAGCGCTTCGCCCAGGGTCTGGGCTTCGAGCATCATCGCGCGCGCGACCGCGCGCGTATCCGGATCGCCGGTCAGCACGTCGAGCGTGGCGCAAGTCAGCGCCGAGAGCGGGTTGAAGCACAGATTGCCCCACAGCTTCACCCACATGTCGTCCCGGATGCGGGGCCGCACGGGCGCCTTGAATCCCGCCTTGATCATCAATTCGGACAGCGCCGAAACCCGCGCGCTTTTGGTGCCGTCCGGTTCGCCCAACGTGAAGCGGTTGGAGTAGGTGTGCTCGATGACGCCGGGGGCCAGGATGTTCGCGGCCGGATAGACGACGCAACCGATGGCGCGTTCGGGCCCCAGCTTGGTCCACAACGCGCCGCCCGGATCGACCGATTCCAGGCGCTTGCCGTCGTAGGGTCCGCCGTGCTTGTGGAAATACCAATAGGGCACGCCGTTCATCGCGGTGACGAGCGCGGTTTCCGGCCCCAGCAACGCGGCGACTTGATCGACGGCCGCGACCAAGCCGTGGGCCTTCAAGCTGACGATCACGAAATCCTGCGGGCCGGCTTCGCGCGGATCGCCGGTGAAGTTCGCGTCGCGGATCGTCGTTTCGGCGCCTTCGGAGATCAGCTTGATCCCGTTCGCCTTCATCGCTTCGAGATGCGCCCCGCGCGCGAAAAACGTCACGCGCGCGCCGGCTTGGGCGAGTTTCACGCCCATATAGCCGCCGATGGCGCCCGCGCCGAAGATGAGGACGCGGTTCACTTGTTGCCTCCGAGGCCCAGCTTCTCGGCGAGGCCGATGCGCTGGAGCTTGCCCGTGGCGCCCTTCGGGATCTCGGCGAGGACGACGACCCGGCGCGGAACCTTGAAATCCGCCAGGCGTTGCGCCGCGAAATCGCGGATCTCGCGCTCGGTCACGCTCATGCCGTCGCGCGGCACGACCGCAGCGGCGACTTCCTCGCCCAGTTTGTCGTGCGGCATAGCGAAGGTCACGACCTGGGCGACGGCGGGATGGTCCATGATGATCTCGTCGACCTCCAACGGCGACACCTTCTCGCCGCCCCGGTTGATCAATTCCTTGAGCCGCCCGGTGATGCGCAGATAGCCGCCTTCGTCGAGCGTGCCTTGATCGCCCGTGCGGAACCAGCCGCCGGCGAAGGCCTTGAGGTTGGCGTCCGGATTGGCCTCGTAGCCCTTGGTCACGTTGGGCCCGCGGATCACGACTTCGCCGAGCGCCCCTTGGGGCAGGATCTTGCCTTCCTCGTCCATGATCGCGATTTCGGGCCCGGCGGCGACGCCGACCGAGCCGGGTTTGCGCTCGCGCGGCGGCAGCGGGTTGGAGGCCATTTGGTGCGCGGCTTCGGTCATGCCGTAGCTTTCGATGACCGGGCACCCGAACGCTTTTTCGAGCTCGAGCATCACCTGCGGCGGCAGCGAGGCGGAGGACGAGCGGATGAAACGGAGTTTCGCCGCGGCGAGACTCGCGGCGTTGCGCTCGGCGCGGCTCAAAATCGCCTGATGCATCGTCGGAACGGCCGTGTACCAGCTGGGTTTCGCCTCGTCGAGCCACGCGAAGAATTTGAGCGCGTTGAAGCCCGGCGTACATACCGTCGATCCGCCGGCGCCCAGCGAGGACAGCACCGCCGCGATCAGACCGTGGATGTGGAACAGCGGCATGATGTTGAGGCACTTGTCGCCCGCACCCAGCGCCAGCGTGGCGCCGATGTGGCGCGCCGACGCGCAGATGTTCGATTGCGCAAGCGGCACGATCTTGGGCCGCGACGTGGTGCCCGACGTATGCAGGATGAGGGCGATGTCCTCGGCCTGGGCGGGCCCCGGCTTGGCCGCGGCGCCGCGCAGCGAGGACGCGAGCGTGTAGGATCCGGCGCCGTTGTCGCGAGTCGGCGTCAGTTCGATCGTCGGCACGCCGAGCTTGGCGGCCGCGGCACGCGCGGGCGTTTGATCGCCGGCTTGCACCAGCAAGGCCTTGGCCTTGAGGTCGGCGATGTAGAACTCGAACTCCTCTTGCCGATAGGCGGGATTGAGCGGGGCGGTCGTGGCCCCGGCGGCCACGCATAGGAACGCCGCCGCCATTTCCGGGCCGTTCGGCAGCACGATGGCCACGCGATCGTCGCGGCCGATCCCCATCGCGTTGAGATCGCCGACGGTCGCGGCCGCGAGCGCGCGCAGGCCCGCATAGTCAAGCGCCTTCGTCTCCGGCGCGCCGAGCGCGGGATCTCCGTCTTTGCCGACCTTCAGAAGCTCCGAAACCGTCGCGAACGCCATGCCATCCCTCCCCGAATTACCAGGGTTTTTCGATAGCAGACGCGGCCCGATATGACTAGGCGGCGACGATGTTTTCCGGCGGCGACGGGGCGAGCGCCTGGGCGCGCGAATAGGCGGCACTGCCCTGGCGCCAATCCTCGTGATGGGCGGCCATATGCAGCGTTTCCTGGGCGTAACGCTGGGCGAAAAAGCCGAGATCGGCGGGCGCGCGGCCGGTTTCGCCGTACAGCTCGTCGGCGAAATTGCGCTTGCGGGGGGCCGCGTTGCCCTGCCGGGCCAACGCCTCCGCCAGCCCCGCCAATTGCTCGGTATCGAATCCGACGCCCCGTTCGGCGGCGCCGCTTTTGAAGCGTGACCGGCCGTCCATCCCCTCGGGCCCGGGCCGTTTGGCGCCGGGCGGTGGCAGCAGGATGACATTGGCGGCCGCGTTCATGGTATTATCCTAAAATTTTAGGAAAACCGGAGTCAATTAGAATCTTGGATTCGCTTTAAATTTTAACCATCGCCAAGCGCTTTGAATCGTTACAAAATCCACGCTGTTTCAAGGCGTTGCGGCCTGATAACATTGGATTTCCGTTCTGGGTTTCGGGGGAAACAGACATGACCGCCACTGCGTTCAAGCCGGTCGATCCAAACAATCTCGAAGCCTTGTGGATGCCGTTTACGGCCAATCGGCAGTTCAAGAAAAAGCCGCGCCTGCTCGCGCGCGCCAAGGGCATGCACTACTACACGCCCGACGGGCGCGAGATCCTCGACGGCACCGCCGGTTTGTGGTGCGTGAACGCGGGCCATGGCCGCGAAAAGATAGTCGAAGCGATCGCCAAACAAGCCGGGACGATGGATTACGCGCCCGGCTTCCAGATGGGCCATCCGATCCAGTTCGAATTCGCCTCGCGGCTGCAAGCCATGCTGCCCGGCGATCTGGACAAAGTGTTCTTCACCAACTCCGGCTCGGAGAGCGTCGACACCGCGCTCAAAATCGCGCTGGCCTACCATCGCGCGAAGGGCCAAGGCCAGCGCGTGCGCTTCATCGGGCGCGAGCGCGGGTATCACGGCGTCGGCTTCGGCGGCATTTCGGTCGGCGGCATGGTCGCCAACCGCAAGCAATTCGGCCTCCAACTGCCGTATGTCGACCATCTTCCGTCCACGCATTTGCCGGACAAGAACCGCTTCGTGCGCGGCCAACCCGAACACGGCGCCGAACTCGCCGACGCGCTGGAAAAGCTGATCGCGCTCCACGACGCGTCGACCATCGCGGCCGTGATCGTCGAACCGCTGGCCGGATCGACGGGCGTGCTCGTCCCGCCCAAGGGGTATCTTCAGCGTTTGCGCGCGATTTGCGACGCGCACGGCATCCTGCTGATCTTCGACGAGGTGATCACCGGCTTCGGCCGCCTCGGCGCGTCGTTCGCGGCCGAGAAATTCGGCGTGACGCCGGATCTGATGACCGTCGCCAAAGGCATCACCAACGCGGCCGTGCCGATGGGCGCGGTCTTCGCGCGCAAGGAACTTTACGACGCGATGATGAATGGCCCGGAAAACATGATCGAGCTTTTCCACGGCTACACCTATTCGGGCCATCCGTTGGCCTGCGCCGCCGGACTTGCGACGCTCGACATCTATCGCGAGGAGGGATTGTTCGAGCGCGCGGCCGGGCTCGCGCCCTATTGGGAGGACGCCGTGCATTCGCTCAAGAGCCGGCGCAACGTCGTGGACGTACGCAATCTCGGCCTGGTTGCGGGCATCGAACTCGATCCGCGCAAGGGTATGCCGACCGCGCGCGCCTACGACGTGCTGGTCGATTGCTTCGACGCGGGCGTTCTGGTGCGCACGACCGGCGACATCGTCGCGCTGTCGCCGCCGTTGATCGTCGAAAAGCCGCAGATCGACCGGATCGTCGATACCCTCGGCCAAGCCATCGATCGCGCGGCGTAAGGCGGATGGACGCGAAGGACGGCATCGAGGCGGCGGCCGCTGCGCTT
This sequence comes from Azospirillum sp., assembly GCA_020249045.1. Lineage (GTDB taxonomy): Bacteria > Pseudomonadota > Alphaproteobacteria > CACIAM-22H2 > CACIAM-22H2 > Tagaea. The sequence continues at coordinate 16,374 of JADCGK010000180.1, forward strand.
TCGGGCGCGGGCGACGCCGCCTATGTGTGGGATCTCGCGTCCGACCGCGTGACGTGGAGCGGCCGCGCGGAGGAAGTGTTCGGTCCGCGCGCCGAGTTTCCGGCGACCGGGCAGGTCTGGCAAAGCCGGATCCACGCCGAAGATCTGGCCGCGCGCGTGAAGGCGCTGTCGGCGCATTTCATCGACCGGCTCGTCTACGACGTCGACTACCGCGTGCGCGGCGAAGGCGGCGCTCTCACCTGGGCGCACGACCGCGGCCGCGCCGAATTCGCGCCCGACGGCAAACCCGTGCGCGTCTCGGGCATCTTGCGCGTCGTGACCGCGCGCAAGGAACGCGAGGCCAAGCTCGAATACCTCGCCAACTACGATCCGTTGACCGGCCATTTCAACGCCGGCCGCTTGCGCGAAGCGCTCGATCACGCGCTCGCCTACGCGGCGCGCTACGAGGCGCCCGGCGCCTACGTTCTGATCGGCGTCGACAACCTGACCGCCATCAACGACGCGTTCGGCTGGGCGACCGCCGACGCGCTGTTGGTCGGCGTGGGCCAGCGTTTGGAACGCGCGTTGCGCGGGTCGGACACGATCGGCCGCGCGGGCGGCGACCGTTTCGGCCTCGTGCTCGCCCACTGCCCGGAAAGCGAGATCGGCCTTGCGGCCGAACGATTGCTCGCGGCGATCCGTGCGGTGCCCATCGAAACCCCCGACGGCCCGTTGCACGTCACCGCGTCGGCGGGCGCGGTCCTTTTCGTCGGCCAGGGGCCGTCCGGTCTCGAAATCCAAGCGCGCGCCGAATCGGCGCTGCACGAGGCCAAGCGCGCGGGGCGCAACCGCTATGCGCTGTTCGCGGCCAGCCCCGCGCAGCGCGAATTGCATCAGCGGCTCGTCTCCGTCTCGTCGGACGTGCAGGCGGCTTTGAAGGACGAGCGGCTCGTCTTCGCCTTCCAGCCGGTCGTCGACGCCGCGAGCCACGAGGTGCGCCATTACGAGGCGCTGCTGCGCCTGCAGCGCATGGACGGCACGATCGCACCCGCGGGTTCGTTCATCCCGATCGTCGAGCAGACGGGCCTCATGCGCCTGTTGGACCGGCGCGTGCTCGAAATGGCGATCAACGAACTCACGCGCTGGCCCGACGTCGCGCTCGCGATCAACATCTCCGGTCTCACGGCGGGCGATCCGTCCTGGCTGCGCGCGCTGTCCGGTTTCGTGAAGGGCCGCCCCGACCTCGCCGCGCGCCTGACCGTCGAAATCACCGAAACCGTCGCCATCCGCGACATCGACGAGACGGCGAAGTTCGTCCTCGGCGTCCGCGATCTGGGTTGCCGCGTGGCGCTCGACGATTTCGGCGCGGGTTACACCAGCTTCCGGAATCTCAAGGCGCTCGCCATCGACTCGGTCAAGATCGACGGGTCGTTCGTGCGCGGGCTCGCGGACAACGTCGACAACCAGCTTTTCATCAAGACGCTGTTGGGCCTCGCCGACGGCTTCGGCCTCGAAACCGTCGCCGAATGCGTCGAAAACGCGGTCGAAGCC
>JADCGK010000181.1 GCA_020249045.1 Azospirillum sp.
CGGACGGTTGATCGTCACGAGCGAAAAGGGCAAGGGCACGCGCGTGGCGGTCGAATTGCCGGCCGGCCGCGCGCTGAACGCGCCCGTCGGCGGATGATGTAACGCCGATCAGTCCGATTATGTCGGTTGCGTCAGACGCCCGGCATTGATGTTCGCAATCTATATCCCCATTTGCAGTAGGTGAATTTTAGGGGATAGGCATGGCCTTGTCGATCGACGAAACGGATGTCGCGCTCGGCAGCGATTATACGTTCGTCGATGAGGCGGCCGAGTTGTGCGCGGCGCACCCGGATGTCCGCGCATTTTGGGATTATCGGACGCGTTGCGTCGGTCAATCCGGCCATCCGTCGCGCAGGTTGTTCGATCCGACCGAAATCCCGCGGCTTTTGTCGCGCATATGGATCGTCGACTGGAACGAAGCGCGCGGCGATTTCCATTACCGCTTGGTCGGAACGCGCGTGGTCGAGGCGATCGGCTTCGATCCGACCGGCCGGTTCGTGGGCGAAGCGCTGGCCGATCGTTCGGCGGCCAATCCCGGTTTGCTGGCGCGATTCTCCGAAACCTTGCGCGCCGGGCGCGCGACGTGGCGCAAAGGCCCGGCCCGGCATTGGGCGCGGATGGACCATCGTCAGGTCGAAAATCTGATGGTGCCGTTCGTGTGCGATTGCGAGCGGTTCGAACAGCTCGTCTGCATTTCCGCTTACGAATAAGCGCGCCCCGCCGGCCATCCGCATGGACGGCCGGCGGCGACGCGGCGCATCAGGCGAAGGCGGCGGCGGCTTCGCGCACTTGCTTGGTCGATCCCGTCGCCGTGCGTGTGGCCGAAGCGATGCGCCCGATGTTCTGGGTGATGGATTCGACCGATTGCGCGGCCGTTTGCATGTTGCTCGACATTTCGCGGGCGACGGCGCTCTGTTCCTCGATGGCGCCGGCCGTGCTGGCGACGTATTCGCGGACCGATTCGATCGATTTGCGGATCGATTCCAGGCCCGCCACCACGTCGCGCGTCACGCCCTGCATCCCGTCGATCTCGTTCGAGATCTGCTGTGTCGCGTCGGCCGCCTGTTTGGCGAGGTTTTTGACCTCGTTGGCGACGACGGCGAAGCCGCGACCCGCCTCGCCCGCACGGGCGGATTCGATCGTGGCGTTCAGCGCGAGCAGGTTGATCTGCCCCGCGATGTTCTGGATGAGCTCGACGATGCCACCCATCGACTGCGCGACCGCGGAGAGGCGCTGGGTGGATTTGTCGGCCGCAACGACGCGGTCGTAGGCGCCGTCGCTTTCCGATTTCGACTTCACCATGCTCTCGGCGATTTCCTTGACCGAGGCGTTGAGTTCCTCCGCACCGGCGGCGACGGCTTGAACGTTGCTGGAGGTCTGCTCGGATGCCGCCGCCGCGGCGACCGATTGGGCGTCGGCGTCGGTGATGGCGCGGTCCACTTCGACCAGACTGTCGGCGATCACCTGGCGGGCTTGCTCGGCCCGGCGGCGCGCCCGCACCTGGGCGGTGGTGTCGGCCGCGTATTTGACGACCTTGAACGGCGCGCCGCGCATGTCGAAGATCGGATTGTAGGATGCCTGGATCCAGACCTCGCGCCCGCCTTTGGCCAAGCGCTTGAATTCGCCGGCTTGGAACGTGCCGTCGCGCAACGCGGCCCAGAATTCCCGGTACGCGGGCGAGTCGCGGTCGGCCGGATTGACGAACATCGCGTGATGCTTGCCTTTGATCTCGTCGAGACCGTAGCCGACGGTTTTCAGGAAGTTTTCGTTGGCGTCGAGGATCCGCCCGTCGAGATCGAACTGGATGATCGCCTGCGAACGGCCGATGGCGGCGATCTGGCCCGCGAAATCGGCGTCGCGGAGTTTCCGCGCGGTCACGTCGGTCGCGTACTTGACCACTTTGCGCGTTTTGCCGTCGGATCCCAAAACCGGGTTGTAGCTGGCTTGGATCCAGATTTCCTTGCCGCCTTTGGCGATGCGGCAGAATTCCTGGCTTTTGTATTCGCCGCGCGCGAGGCCCGCCCAGAAATCGCGATAGGCGGGCGTGTCGCGTTCATCGGGCGGCATGAACATCGCGTGATGTTTGCCGACGATTTCCGCGCGCGTGTAGCCCATCGCCGCGAGGAAGTTGGCGTTGGCGTCGAGGATGGTGCCGTCGGGTTTGAATTCGATCGTGGCTTGCGATTTGTCCAATGCGGCCAGCACGGCCATGGCGTCGCGGGCTTTGGTGGCGAACAGCGAGTCGAACATGGGGGGTCCCTCCGTGCGCCGGCCTGTGGGGGTTCGTGTCCGTCGCGAGGACGAAGCGGGGCCGACGCACGCGCATTTGAACGCGCGCGACCTTAAGCAAGAATGAACAGTGAGATACTGTAATTTTATTTCAGCGGCGCTGCTGTCGCGCGGACCCGGATCGACATACCTGAGTACGCCGGCCCGCGTGATTCGCCCGGAACGATCCGCGCGGCGGCAGGCGTCAGGGGATCAGGATGACCGATCCGGTCGTCTTGCGGCCCTCGAGGTCCTGGTGGCAACGCACTGCGTCCTTGAGCGCGTATTCGGCCGTCGTCTCGATCGTGACGATGCCTTTGGCGACGACGTCGAACAGATCGTTCGCGGTGGCGACCAGATCGGGCTTCTTGGCGATGTAGGTGAACAAGGTCGGCCGCGTGACGAACAACGAACCCTTGGCCGCCAACAGACCGGTGTTGAGCGGCTCGACGGGCCCCGAGGATTGGCCGAACGACGCGAGCAGGCCGAGCGGGCGCAAGCAATCGAGCGATTTGAGGAACGTGTCCTTGCCGACCGAATCGTAGACGACCGGCACGCCCTCGGCCGCGATCGCGCGCGTCGCGGCGACGAAGTCGGTGTCGCGATAGAGGATCGTGTGGTGGCAGCCATGGTCGGCGGCGAGCTTCGCCTTGTCCTTCGAGCCGACGGTGCCGATCGTCGTGGCACCCAGGTGTTTGGCCCATTGGCAGGCGATCAACCCGACGCCGCCGGCGGCCGCATGGAACAGGATCGCATCGCCCGGCTGGACCTTGTAGGTCCGGCGCAGCAGATACTGGACCGTCATGCCTTTGAGCATCATCGACGCGGCCTGCTTGTCCGTGATGCCGTCGGGCAGCTTGACGACGCGGTCCGCGGGCGCGATCCGCTTTTCCGCATAGGCGCCGCCGCCGGCGATCACGTAGGTCACGCGGTCGCCGACCTTGAAATCGGTCACGCCGGGGCCGACCGCATCGACGGTTCCGGCGGCTTCGTTGCCGGGGGCGAAGGGCGTGGGCGTCGGATAAAGACCCGAGCGCATGTAGGTGTCGATGAAGTTGACGCCGATGGCCGTGTGTTTGACGCGCAATTGGCCCGGGCCGGGATCGCCGATCTCGACGTCCTCGTAGACCATCGTTTCGGGGGCGCCGGGCTTGTGGACGCGGACGGCTTTGATCATCGGAAGGCTCCTTACGAAAGATGCGTCTTGAAGAATTGCGCGGTGCGGCCGTTGGCGAGTTCGGCGGCGGCGGCGTTCCAATGCTTGCCGCCCTCCCGCGCGAAGGCGTGATCCTGGCCCGGATAGACGTGCAGCGTGACCCGCGCGTTGGATGCGAGGCCGGCGGCGATTTTCGCTTGGGCTTCGGGCGGCACGAAGCCATCCTTTTCGGCGACGTGCAGCATCAAGGGCTTCTTGAGTCCGCCGGCGAGGTCGAGCAGTCCCTCGATGCCGACGCCGTAATAGCTGACCGACGCGTCGGCCGAAGACCGGCACGCCATCTGATAGGCGAGATTGCCGCCCAGGCAATAGCCGACCGTGCCCACTTTGCCGGTACACGCCGGGTGCGCGCGCAACGTCTCGAGCGTGGCGATCAGATCGGCGATGCCGAGCGCGAAATCGAAGCCCTTGAACAGCTCGAAGGCGCGCGCCCATTCGGCGTCGGTTTTGTCGGTGATGCGGATACCGGGCTCTTGGCGCCAGAAGATGTCCGGGCACGCGACGACGTAGCCTTGCTTCGCGTAGCCGTCGGCGAGCGCGCGCATCACATCGTTGACGCCGAAAATCTCCTGGATCAGCACGAGGCCCGGGCCTTTGCCGCCCGGCGGCAGCGCCAGATAGGCCGAAAACTCCCCGCCGAATTGGGGCGAGGGCGTCGCGGCCGCGATTTTGATCTCGGACATGCGGGGGAGTCTCTCCGGAAAACGACGGAGGCGCCACCCTGCCAGAGCCGTCGGGGCGCAGGCAAGCGGGCTTAACGCTTGGGAAACGCTTTGCCGGCAAGATACTATGTAAGATGGGCAACGGAATCGCAGTCTCGGCGTCGGAGGCACCCGCGACCTTCGCGGCGCGCGGGGTTTGCGTGCCGTTCGCCGATCCGCGCTTGCGCCTTATCCGCGTGCGCGCGGAACCCGGCACGCTGCCCGACCGGTGGGATGTTTCGGTCGGCGATCCGTTCGGTGCGGAGCCGCGCCGCGTGCCGTGGCGGCAATTGACCGGCGTGATGCAATTCCCGCCGCGCGACATGGCGCTTTATTTCGCCCTGTCGGCGCGCGCGGAGAAGGGGTTGGACCCCTGGGACGTCGCGGGTCTGGCCGCGGAGGTGGATCGCGAACACGGTGCGAACGAAGCCGTGCGCGCGGCCGCGGTCGCGTTCGAGCGTGCCGCGGCCGAATCGACCGCCGCGGCACGCGAGGCCGTCGCGCGCTGGATGCCGCCGGATACGATGCTGGCCGAAGCGACGCACACGGCGCTGGCGCACGCGGTGGCGCCGCTGGGCACGCCGCGCTGCGACCCCGGCGCCGATCCCGCGGCGATGTTCCCCGAGGATGGGCCGTTGGGGGCCGCCGCCGCGCGCTTGGAGCGGTTCCGCGCGCAAATCCGCAAATTCGAGGGATCGATGCGCGGCACGGTCGCCCAGCGGGCCCTGTTGGTGGCGTTCGGCGCCACGCAGTTCCGCGACCTGCTGCGCAACGAATATCGGAATATCGGCGAATTGGTCGCCGAGATGGGGGCGGGGACGCTACCGCCCGAAGCGGCGCTCGAAATCCTCCAGCGGTCCGCGCGGCGCGTGGCGTTCGCGTTGGACGGCTGGGCGCCGTGCATCGACGTTTGGGATGCGGGATTGGCGCGCGACGGATCGGCCGCGCTCGAAGCGATGGACTTCATCGCCAAAACCATGCCCAGTCTACCGCGTGCGGAAGCGGGCGGGCCGGAGGAAATGGTCTGCTGGGACGGCATCGATCGGCAGCGCGCGGGCATCGTGCGCGTCCGCGTGGTGTGGATCGACGGTACGGAAGGAACGCGGCGATGAGCGGGGCCGAGGACAAGCGCAGGGTCGAACGCAAGGACGCGGCCGGGGCCTTTCTGGCGGTCAAAGGCGCGCGGCTGGCGCTCGCCGACCTGTCGACGATGGGCGCGCGGACGCAAGCGCCTCTGGCCGGTGCCGCCGACGGCGATTCGCTGATCGCGACGTTGATCGTGCCCGGTGCCGATCCGGGCGCGGCGCCGAGCGAGCACGTGGTGCCGGCCTTGGTGATCGCCAATGGCGGGCGCGGTCTCGTCATCCGCTATTCGGCGCTCGATCCGGCGGCCGAAACCGCGATCGAACGCTTCCTCGCGCGCGAGTCTTGACGCTAAGGTGGCGCCCGGAAAGGGAGGCCGCCCGATGAAAATCACGATCAACGTCGACTGCACGCCGGAGGAGGCGCGCGCCTTCATGGGGCTGCCCGACGTGCGGCCCATGCAGGAAGCCATGATGGGTCAGATGACCCAGCGCATGGAACAAGCGATGAAGGCGATGGATCCCGAAACGCTGCTGCGCCAGTGGTTCGGCGGCACGGGCCTCACCGAGATGCAGAAATTCTGGACCGGGCTCGGCAATCCCGGCGGCGACAAGAAATGACCGCGCGCGTCCTGCCCGGCGATCCGCCGGCGTTCTACGAAGCCCATGTTTTCGTCTGCACGAACGAGCGTCCGGCGGGCCATCCGCGCGGCTGTTGCAAGGCCAAGGGGTCGGAACGGCTGCGCGACTACATGAAGGCGCGCGCCAAGGAACTCGGCCTGAAAAATATCCGGATCAACACAGCGGGGTGTTTGGACCGCTGCGAAATCGGGCCCACGCTGGTGATCTATCCCGAGGGCGTTTGGTACCAGCCGACGACCACCGCGGAGATCGACGAAATCCTGACGGCGCATTTGCGCGACGGGGGCCGCGTCGAACGCCTGATGCGCGGCCCTGCGGATGGCGCGAAGCCTGCAAAGACATGACCCGGCGTTTGCGCACCGTGCGCTTCGTGCGCCACGGCCAGTCCGAGTTCAACGCCGCGTTCGAGCGGACGCGTCCGAAGGATCCGATGATCTTCGATCCGCGATTGACCGATCTCGGCCGCGCGCAAGCCGCGGCCTTGGCCGATCCCGCGCGGTGGGCGGGGGTGGAATTGATCGTCACCTCGCCGCTGACCCGGGCGATCCAGACCGCCCAGCTCGCCTTCGCGGGCGTCGCGGCACCGATCCGGGTGGAGGCGTTGCATCGCGAACGGCTGGAGCATTCGGGCGATGTCGGCCGGCCGCGTGCGGCCCTCGCGGCCGAATTCGCAGCGCTCGATTTCGGCGACCTGCCCGAGATCTGGTGGAAACACGATCCCGTCCGGCCGACGGCGATGGACGTGGAGAGCGAGGCCGAATTGGCGTCGCGCGTCGCGGCGTTCCGCGAATGGCTCGCGGCACGGCCCGAACGCGACATCGCCGTCGTCGGCCACGGCACCTTCTTCAATCGGCTGACGGGGCATGTCTTCGCCAATTGCGAAGTTCTGAACAGTCCCGATTTCTGAGCCGGGCATACGCTTTGCAGTGCTCCCCCATCGATTGAACGGGGGAGGCGAACATGGGCAAAGGTCTCGGCCGGCGCGGATTTCTCGGGATGGCGGGGGCGGGGATCGCCGCCCCGCGCGTATGGGCGCAAGGCGCCGGCGTGCCGATCCGATTTTCGCTGAATTTGCCCCGCAACGGGACCAATTCGCCGTTCATCCACGCGCTCGAACGCGGTTATTTCGCGGCCGAAGGCATCCGGATCACCGGCATGGATCCGGCCGCCGGGGCCGACGCCATGCAGCGCATCGCGACCGAAACCTACGATGTCGGGTTCGCCGATCTGCCGGGCATGGCGGAATTCCACCTGCGCAATCCCGACGCTTCGCCGATGGGCATCTTCAACGTCTATCGCTCGACGCCCGCGTCGATCGTCAGCTGGGCGGGATCGAATTTGCGCAAACCCGCCGACCTCGTCGGGAAGACCATCGGCGGTCCGGTCACCGACAACGCCTTCCGGCTGTTCCCGGTGTTCTTCCGGGCCAACGGGCTCGATCCGCAAAGCGTGAAGTTCAACAACATGGATTTGCGTCTGCGCGAGGCCGTGTTCATGCGCCGCGAGGTCGACGCGATCACCGGATTCGATTCGACGATTTGGCTGAACCTGAAGGGCCTGGGCGTCAAATTCGACGACATCTCGATCATGCCCTACTCGGCCCATGGGCTCGATCTCTACTCGAATTCGCTGCTCGTCAGCCGCAAGACGCTGCGCGACAACGAAGCGATTCTGCCCGGGCTCGTGCGCGCCTGTCTGCGCGGCTGGCGCGATGCGATCGCCAATCCGGCAAGCGTCACCGATGCGCTCGTGCGCGCGGATGGGCTCGTCAACCGGCAGATCGAACTCGAACGCCTCGAATGGGTGTTGAAGCATCAGGTGCTGACCGACGAAACCCGGCGCGACGGTTTGGGCGACGTCGATCGCGTGCGCTTGGGCCGGTCGATCGAGGCGCTTGCCCAGGGTCTGCAACTGCCCCGGATCGTTCCGGTCGAGGCGATTTGGACGGACAAATACCTGCCCCCGGTCGATCAACGCCGGGTCACATAAGCGCTGGGATTCGGCCGCGCGCCGGGCCATAAAAGGCCTTGCGTTCCCCTCTCCTCGAAGGCCGGTCCCCCCATGAGTCTCGGTTTCGGCGAAATCGCCATTTTGGCCGTCATCCTGCTGCTGTTTTTCGGCGCGGGCAAAATCCCGAAGCTGATGGGCGACCTCGCCGGGGGCATCAAGGAGTTCAAAAAGGGGATGCGCGAGGAGATGGCCGAGACTGCGGCCAAGCCGGCCGACCCGGCGCCCGCGCCCGCCCCCGCTTCGGCCTTTGGGACGACGAGCACGGCCGCCCCGGGCCAAGCCCCGATCATCGATGCGAAGGCCGAACCGGTTCCCCCGACGCCGCCGCGGGTCTGATTGGTTTCGAGCGTTTCGCGTCCGACGATCTACGCGCCGGCGACGGCCGCCGGGCGGGCGGGCATTGCTGTTTTGCGGGTTTCGGGGCCCGAGGCGGGCATGGCGTTGCGTGCCCTCGCCCGGCGCGCGCCCCCGCCCCGCGTGGCGACGCGCGCCCGGTTGGTCGATCCGGCCGATGGCGCGCCGCTCGACGATGCGCTCGTGCTTTGGTTTCCGGGTCCGGCGAGTTTCACCGGCGAAGATGTCGCTGAATTCCACCTGCATGGCAGCCGGGCCGCGATCGATGGCGTGCTCGCCGCCCTGGCAGCGTTGCCGGGTCTGCGTTTGGCTCGGCCCGGCGAGTTCGCACGGCGCGCGTTCGATGCCGGCAAGCTCGACCTCGCCGAGGTCGAGGCGCTGGCCGATCTGATCGCGGCGGAAACGCGCGCGCAAGCCCGGCAAGCTTTGGCGCAGTTGGGCGGCGCTTTGGGCGCGCGGATCGAAGGCTTGCGCGACCGGACGATGCGCCTGCTCGCCCAGGCCGAGGCCGAGATCGATTTCCCCGACGAAGGCGATGCGCCGCAAGGGGCGATCGGTGCCATGCGGCCGGGCGTCGATGCGTTGGCCGCTGATATCGCCGCGTTGTTGGACGACGGGCGACGTGGGGAAATTCTGCGCGAAGGGTTTTCGGTCGCGATCCTGGGGCCGCCGAACGCGGGCAAATCCTCGTTGCTCAATCGGCTTGCGGGGCGGGACGCCGCGATCGTGTCGGAGATTGCGGGCACGACGCGCGACACGATCGAAGTGCGCTTGGATTTGGGCGGGTGGCCGGTCGTGCTGTGGGACACGGCGGGGTTGCGCGCGCTCGATGCCGCCGATCCGCAGGCGGTGCTCGAGCGCGAAGGCATGCGCCGGACGCGCGCCCGCGCGGATGCGGCCGATCTGAAACTGATCGTGCTCGACGCGCGCGATCCGGTTCCGTCGGGCGAACTTGCCGAGTTGGCGCGCGATGGGCTCGTGGTGCTGAACAAAGCGGATTTGGCGCCCGGGGCGGCAGGTCTTGCGGTCAGTGCCTTGACCGGTTCGGGGATCGAGGCACTTGAAGCGCGGCTTTCGGACATTGTGGCCGCGCGCTTGCGCGGCGACGCTTCGGACGCGCCGATATTGACCCGGGCGCGGCATCGCGAAGCGCTGGCCGAAGCGCTTGCGGCGTTGGCGCGCGCGCGGGCGCTGGACGTCGCCGAATTGGTGGGCGAGGAGTTGCGCGCGTGCGCCCGCGCCTTGGGGCGGATCGTCGGCCGCACCGGCGTCGAGGATGTGCTCGACGTTCTGTTCGGCGAGTTCTGTATCGGGAAGTGATCAGCGCGCGAGGGCGCCCGGCGAGCGCGTGACCGATCCGAAGGGTTTGATCGGTTCGGGGGCGCGCAGCAATTGCTTTTGCTGCAGCTTCAAGCGCGAACGCTGGTTCCACAGGACGAGCCAGCCGGGCCCATGCTCGTTCGCCGCTTTGTCGTAGGCGGCGGCGGCCGCGGCGAAATCGTTGCTCGCGAAAACCGGTTTGCCCGCGCCGGTATTGCCGGCGTTCGGCGGGTAGAACTGCACGAGATAGGTTTCGTTCGCCATCGGCCGGTCCTCCGCCGAAAAACGCGCCGAGCCCGCAAATCCGGCTCTGTGGATAAGCTAATCGAGCAGACTACATATGTCATCTGATAAATGGTTGATATTAAATAGCATTCCGCAATATTTGCAGAATGCGAACGGATGCCTCTTATTAAACATTTGATTTCATTGGAGATTTTCGACTGTTTCTCGGGAAACAGGCCGATTTGACCGAAGGGGGGCGAATCCGGTATCTCCGCGCGCGTGAACGCCCTTTCCACCCAGCATTACGATGTGATCGTGATCGGCGGCGGCCATGCCGGCTGCGAAGCGGCGGCGGCGGCCGCGCGCGTCGGCGCACGCACGCTGTTGTTGACGCTCGATACGGCGAAGATCGGCGAGATGAGCTGCAACCCCGCGATCGGCGGATTGGGCAAGGGCCATCTCGTGCGCGAGATCGATGCCCTCGACGGCGTCATGGCCCGCGCGATCGATCGGGCCGGCATTCAGTTTCGCATGCTGAACCGGTCGAAGGGACCGGCGGTCCGGGGCCCGCGCAGCCAGGCCGATCGGAAACTCTATCGCCAGGCCATGCAGGCGATCCTCGCCGGGCAGGCGAACTTGACGATCGCTGCGGGTGAAGCGGCAGATTTGGAGATCGGGCCCGACGGGCGCGTCGCCGCCGTGCTGACCGAAGCCGGGGTCAGGCTCGGGTGCGGGGCTGTCGTTTTGACGACGGGCACGTTCCTCAACGGCCTCATCCATATCGGTCTCGAGAAGACGCCGGCCGGCCGGGTCGGCGAGAAGCCGAGCCTCGGCCTTTCCAAGACATTGGCGCGGGCGGGATTTGCGCTGGGCCGTCTCAAGACCGGGACGCCCCCGCGCCTTGATGGTCGGACGATCGATTGGGCCGGGCTGGAAATGCAGCCCGCCGACGACCCGCCGATCCCGTTTTCGACTCTGACGGCCAAGATCGATGTGCCGCAGATCGAATGCGGCGTCACCTATACGACGCCCGCCACCCACGCCCTGATCCGCGCCAATCTCCATCAGGCGCCGATGTACTCGGGCCAAATCGAATCGACCGGTCCGCGTTATTGCCCGTCGATCGAGGACAAGGTGGTAAAATTCGCGGGCCGCGAACGCCACCAGATCTTTTTGGAGCCGGAGGGGCTCGACGATCCCACGGTCTATCCGAACGGCATATCGACCTCCCTGCCCCGCTCCGTCCAGCTTGAGATTCTGAAGACCATTCAGGGGCTTGAGCATGCCGAAATGATCCGTCCCGGCTATGCGATCGAATACGATTTCGTCGACCCGCGGGAATTGGCGCCCAGCCTGGAAACCAAGCGCTTGCCGGGCCTTTACTTGGCCGGGCAAATCAACGGGACAACCGGTTATGAGGAAGCGGCCGCGCAAGGGATCATGGCCGGCCTCAACGCGGCGCGTGCGGTGGGCGGCCAATCGCCGATCCTGCTGGACCGGGCGACGGCTTATATCGGCGTAATGATCGACGATCTGATCACGCAAGGCACGCGCGAGCCCTATCGAATGTTCACCAGCCGGGCCGAATATCGGCTTTCTTTGCGCGCCGACAACGCCGACCAGCGCCTGACCGACCTTGGCATTGCCGCGGGCATCGTCGGATCCGTTCGGCAGAGTGCCTGGGCCGACAAGAAAGCGCGCCTTGCACATGCGCGTGCGCGCATCGCGGCATTGGCGGAAAGCCCCGCCAAGCTCGCCAAGCGGGGCTTTCCGGTCAATCAGGACGGCGTGCTGCGCAGCTTGACCGATCTTTTGCGTCTGCCCGGCGTCACGTGGGCGCGCGTTGCCGACGAGTGGCCCGAATTGCGCGGCTGGGCCGATGATGTCGTCGAGCAGATCGAGGTCGACGCACTCTATGACGGCTATCTCGCCCGCCAGGATGCCGAAATCCGCGCCTTCCGCCGGGATGAGTCGCTCGCCCTGCCGCCGGATCTCGACTATGCGGCGATCGCGGCACTCTCGAACGAAATCCGGCAGAAACTGACGGCGATCCGGCCGGCCACGCTGGGCCAAGCCGCCCGAATCCAGGGCATGACCCCGGCGGCGTTGACGGCGCTGCTCCGCTACGTCAAAAAAGCCGCGTGACCCCCGAGCACTTTGCCCAACGAACCGGCGTTTCCCGAGAAACACTCGAGAAACTGAAGCGATATCAATCGCTTCTTGAAAAATGGCAGGCCAAGATCAATTTGGTCTCGGCAACCACTTTGCCGGAGTTATGGGAACGGCATTTCCTCGATTCCTGGCAGATCGTCCCGCATTTGGGGACCGCCCGCCGGATCGCCGATCTGGGCAGCGGGGCCGGTTTCCCGGGTCTCGTGATCGCCGCGTGCCGGCCGGATCTGGAGCTTCACTCGGTCGATTCCGACACACGCAAAATCGCCTTCCAAATCGACGTGGCGCGCGAATTGGGCCTGACGGTCAAGTTCCATAGCGCCCGCGTCGAGAGCCTCGCCGGCAAATTGGTCGTCGATGTGGTCGCCGCCCGCGCCCTCGCCCCGTTGACCCAATTGCTGGCGTGGGCCGCCCCGTTGCTCGCCTCCGGCGGGTTATGCACGTTTCTCAAGGGGGCGACCTACGAGAGCGAATTGACCCAAGCGAAGGCCGCGTGGCACATGGGCGCTGAGATCGTGCCCTCGCTCAGCGAACCGGGCGCCGCCTTGTTGCTGCTGCGCGACCCGAAAGCGAAATGACCAAGAATCCCCGCATCCTCGCCATCGCGAATCAGAAGGGCGGCGTCGGCAAGACGACGACGGCGATCAATCTCGCCACCGCCCTGGCCGCGGTCGGCAAGAAGGTGCTGATCGTCGATCTCGATCCGCAAGGCAACGCGTCGACCGGGCTCGGCATCCGTTCTGACGCGCGTCATGTCGGCACCTACGACGTGCTGATCGGCGACACCGCGCCGATCGAGGCGATCCAGCCGACGCTTGTTCCCGGCCTGACGATCATGCCCGCGACGACCGATCTTGCCGGCGCGGAACTCGAGCTCGTGGATCTCGACCGGCGCGAGTACCGGCTGTCGGAGGCGATCCGGGAATCGCTGGGCGGGCTCGGGCTCGATTACGTGATGATCGACGCGCCGCCTTCGCTCGGGCTGTTGACCTTGAACGCGCTGGTCGCCGCCGATGCGGTGATCGTGCCTTTGCAGTGCGAGTTCTTCGCGCTCGAGGGCCTCGCGCAGCTGATGCGGACGCTCGATCTGGTCCGCGGCCGTTTCAACCCCAAGTTGAGCTTGCAGGGCGTTGTGCTGACGATGTTCGACAAGCGCAACAACCTGTCCGAGTCGGTCGCCGCGGACGTGCGCCAGCATCTGGGCGCGGTCGTCTACGAAACCGCGATCCCGCGCAACGTGCGGGTTTCCGAGGCGCCGTCGCACGGCAAGCCCGTGCTGCTCTACGATTTGCGCTGCCCGGGCAGCCAAGCCTACGTGACCCTCGCCTCCGAACTCATCAAGCGCGAAAACGCGCTCGCCGAGGCCGCGTGAGCCCCGCCGACGCCAAAAAAGGCCTGGGCCGGGGTTTGTCGGCGCTGCTGGGCGACGCGGCCGCGCAAAGTGCGGCCCCCGCCGAAGGCCCGCGTGCTGCGCGCCTGATCCCGGTTGCCAAGATCCATCCCGGCCGCTTCCAACCGCGCCGGAATTTCGCGCCCGAAGCGATGGCCGAACTCGTCGCGTCGGTCAAAACCCAGGGCGTGCTGCAGCCCATTCTGGTGCGCCGCGACGCCAAGCATCCCGGCGACTACGAGTTGATCGCCGGCGAGCGGCGCTGGCGCGCGGCCCAGGAAGCCGCGCTGCACGAGATCCCGGCGGTCGTGAAGGATCTGTCCGACCGCGAAGCGCTCGAAGCGGCCTTGGTCGAAAATCTGCAGCGTGCGGATCTCAACGCGATCGAAGAAGCGCTCGGGTACAAACGCCTGCAGGACGAGATGGGCTTCACGCCCGACCGCGTGGGCCAAGCGGTCGGCAAAAACCGTTCGACGATCGTGAACGCGCTGCGTCTGCTGAGCCTGCCCGAGCCCGCGCGCAAACTTATCGAGAGCGGCAAATTGTCGGGTGCGCATGGCCGCGTGGCGCTCGCCGCCCCCGATCCGGCCGCCTTCGCCGAGATCATGGCGCTCGAAGACATGAGCGTGCGCCAGGCCGAAGCGCGCTTGAAGGCGATGGCCGACCCCGCGACGGCCAAGACCAAGCTCAAACGCCCGGCCAAGGGCGTCGTGCGCGACGCCGATACGCGCGCCATCGAGAAGCGCCTGACCGAGGCGTTGGGCATGAAGGTCGAACTCAAGCCGCGCAAAAACGGCGCGGGCGAACTCGTGCTGCACTATTCCACGCTCGACCAGTTCGACGATCTGCTCGCGCGTCTCGACAAGGACGCCGGCTAGAGCGGGCGCCCGCAGGCCGAGACCAACGCGGGGCCGGGCTTCACCCCCGCGTCCGCGCGCCCTCGCCCGAATCCCATGTCAGCCGCAGGATCGCGGCCTGCCCGTTGATCGCCCGGCTCCAGACCCAGCCGACGAAACCCAGCCGATCGTCGAGGCGGGTGTAGATTTCGTAGCTTGGATTGTCGCGTTCGAACGCCGGCCGGTCGACCGCCAGCAAAAAGCCCGCGACCGCGAGCATCGGCAACGCCGCCAGCGCGCGCCGCAAGGTCGGACGACGGCGTGCCGCGACCGCCAGCAACACGCCCGCCAAAGCGGCGAGATTGGCGACGATCGCCAGCAACGAGACCGTCATCGACATCGGCGGCAGAAAAATCGCCGCGGCGGCGTCGCGCAACGCACCGATTTCGGCGACGCGCGCATGCGCGAGTGCGCGAAGCAAAGGCGCTGGCAGGTCGACGCCCATCGCTTGCGCCGCTTCCGCTTCGGCGATCTTGGCACGGACGACCGCGACCTCCGGCTTCTCGCCGGTCAGCCGGGCGGCAAGATTGACCAGCGCCAGACGATGCGCGTCGTCCGTGGTGCCGGAGGGCGCGCGCAATTCGGGATTGTCGATGGCGCCGGCGAAGACCGCCTCGCGATAGACGCCCAGCAGCAGCGCTTCGCGCTTGGTCGCCTCGGGCAGGCCATCGAGCACCCGCTCGTACACAACCGTGATTCCGCCATAGATCGCAAGCCAGGCGCCGACGAAGAGAACCGGCAAGCGCCATGCGATCCGCCGCCAGAGCCGGGCCAAGAACGGCCGAAAGATGAACAGCGTTATGCCGAACGCACCCATCGCCTTGCCGTACACGACGAGGTCGTCCAGCCGCGCGCGGTCGGGCTCGGCCGCCGATACCGCATCGATGAGCGCGAGGTTGAACACCGTCTCGGCGACGATGTAGAGCGCCAGCACCGACGCCATGATCGGCCAGCCGAAGGGGCGGGCCCGAAAACTACGGTCGTGGGACGGGCTCTCGTCCATCGTCGCCACGCTCGATCGCACGTTCGAGTCTCCGGTTTTCGCCATGGACCGCCTGTAACATGCTGCATTGCGGTCGTCTGTGATAGGCGTCACTGTGTAACCGATGGTTTTATTCGGGTGATCGTTGGCCGCCCGGCAAAATCGGCCAGCGCCCGGCAGTAAGTGCCGCTTCGGCGCCCAGAGCGTTTGCCTATCCTACTGATAACAATACATTTTCGACTGGCCCTGGTCGTGCAATGACCCTCTCGTGTCGTTCGTCGTTGAGGAGTTGCGTTGCCATGGCCCAGTCCGCCGCCGCCGATTTGCCGCCGCACCAAGGTTTGTTCAACCTCGCAGGCGCGCCCGCCCCGGCCGCCGCGTCGCGCGGACCGGCGAGCCCGTCCGCCCCGGCACAGCCCGCTGCGCCGCGACCCGCTGCGCCGCGAATCGAGCCGCGCTTGGTCGCCTCGAACGCAGCACCGGCGGCCGCGAAGCCTGCCGCTCCGCCACTTCGACCCGCCCTCAGCCTCGCCGCCGTCGCCCCAAAATCGGTCGCCCTGCCCGGCGGCAACGCGCAAGTCCAGCCCAAGCCC
>JADCGK010000182.1 GCA_020249045.1 Azospirillum sp.
AGAAATTGTGGTCGTCGAGCAGCATGAAGCCGAGCACGTCGGCCGGCTTGCGCATCTTGCGCGCGAGTGCGGGCGAACACAGCGGCGTCAACTCGTCGTCGAACAGGAAATCCGCGTGCAGATCGGGATAGGGGCCCGGCCCGGAACGGATGGCCGCGTCGACCTGCTCGCGGTCGAAATCGACGAGCCGCGAGGAGGTTCTCGAGCTTGAGGTCGATCCCGAGACTGGCGAAATTACCTCGACATAGCAGGCCGGCCGCGCGCGCCGCCGACATGGCAAGTGGCCCGATCGGGCCCCGTGCCATGTCGGCGCTTCGTTCATCCCCACTGGCCTGCTTTTACTCCGCCACGTTGGCCTGGAATCAGACCGCCGTTGACACTCGGGGGCCCCGGGTCGCACTTTCGGTTTCAGTTGATCCCGTGTTCTAGCCGCGTCACGCCGCCCGAATGAACTTCCGCGTCGCCGTTGCGATCAGACCCGACCGAGTCGTGCCCGCCTCCTGGGCGTAGGCGTCGATTTCGGCGAGCGCATCCTCGGGCAAGGTGATGTTGACGCGCACGGTCTTCGGCGTGCGCGCGGGGCCCTCGATCATGACGGCGACGGCGTCCCGGTTTTCCCGGTTCGACATGATCGCTTCGAGATCGCTCGGCGCCGGGATATCGGCTCTGTCTTCGATCATGCCCTCGATGTGCAAAGCCAGGGCTTCAACCGCGTTCGCGCGCGCCTCGTCGAGCGTGCTGCCCGCCGTGACGCAGCCCGGGAAGTCCGGAAACGAGACGCCGAAGTCGCTGTCGGCATCCTTGTGGATCAGGGCGATGTAGGTCGCCATGTGTATCTCCTTGATTTTTCGTTTTTTTCGGTCTCATTTTTACCGGAACTTCAGCCCGGCTTGACGCTCGATACTCTTCAGGGTGCTGATCGGGATGTCTTTCTTAGGTGAAGGAACGGTCACGCGACCCGGAATTGTTGGGTGCTTGAACTGTTTGTGACTACCTTTTTGGCTGACCTCAAACCAACCGTTCGCAATCAGCACCTTGATGACGTCTCGGCTATCCATATACGTATTTATACACACTCACGGATACGGTGTCAACAAATACACACCGATCTTGCCGGTCGCGTGCGGCGGGCCAAGACCCATCTCGTCAAATCCCATCGCCGGATCGGCGTGGAGGATCTGAACGTCCGTGGCATGTCGAAAAACCGTCGTCTGGCGCGGTCGGTGATGGATGCGTCATTCGGCGAGTTCCGGCGTCAGCTTGCCTATAAAAGCAAGATTTACGGAGCGACGCTCGTCGTCGACGATCGATCATCCCTTCGGCGCCACGGACTACGGCCAGAGCTTCTTCAAGCTTGGCCGATAGGGCCGAAGGCTGGCGCCGACCGTTTCTGGCCCGCACAGCATCGTCGCCTGCCGCTTGACGCGTTTAAGTATTTGATATATATTACTTATATGCTCGTCAAGCGACGCCTCACGTACAAGCTCTACCCGTCGCGCAGCCAGGCTCGCGCCCTGAGCGAAGCGCTTCGCCTGCATCAGCGCCTTTACAACGCAGCCCTCGAAGAGCGGATCGACGCGTGGCGCAAAGCCCGTAAATCCGTCTCCTACGTCGACCAAGCGGCGAGCCTGACACAGATCCGCAAGGACGATCCCGCCTTTCGCGGTCTCAATTGCCATTCGCTCCAGCAAACCCTTCGTCGCCTCGACCGGGCGTTCAAGGCGTTCTTCGCCCGCGTCAAGAAAAACGCCGCAGGCGCCGGTTTCCCGCGCTTCAAGTCGCTCGACCGGTATCCGGGCTGGAGCTACGACACGCATGGCGACGGTTTCAAGTTCGCCTCGGGCGAAAACGGCCACAACGGCAAGCTTTACTTGCAAGGGATTGGCACGCTCAAGGCCCGCGGCCGGTCCCGCAATCGCCCGACGCGGATCCTGTGTGCGGACATCTGCCGGACCGGGGATGGCTGGTATCTGAGTCTGGTGGTCGAGGCTCTACCCGACCGAATCGGCGGGCAAGCCGCTTGCGGTCTTGACTGGGGCGTGGCGCGGTTCGCGACGCTGGTGACGGAAACCGGATCAAGCCGTGAAAGTAGCTTCGAAGGTATCGAGAACCCGCGACATCTTCTCCGCCACGCGAAAAGCCTCCGCCGCGCGCAGCGCGCGCTCGCCCGCAAGCGCCGCGGCTCGAATAATCGCCGCAAGGCCCGTTTGCGCGTCGCGAAGCTCCATGCCCGCGTGCGGAACGCCCGAAACGACTTCCAGCATCAGATCACGCACCAGCTGGTGAAGCGCTTCGCGCTCATCGCGACGGAAGACCTTCAGGTCAAGAACATGACCGCGTCGGCGAAGGGAACTTCCGCCGAACCCGGCAAGAACGTGCGCCAGAAGGCGGGACTGAACCGGTCGATCCTCGACACGGCGCCAGCCGCCTTCGTCGCCAAGCTGAGCTACAAAGCGGAAGAAGCTGGTAGCCGGCTCGTCCTCCACCGTCCGACGGAGACCAGGGCAAGCCAGA
>JADCGK010000183.1 GCA_020249045.1 Azospirillum sp.
AACGCTTGCGACGACGCCTCGCGCAAGCCGCCCTTGCCGACGATCAGGCGCACGCCGTTCTTCTCCATCAGCGGCCGGGTGAAGCGCTCCATGCGGTCGGACGTCGTCGTGCCCACGCAAACGGCCGCATAGCCGCACGGATAGTTCGAATCCTTCGGCACTTTGCGCACATTGGGGGCCGTGTGGATCACCGCATGCCCGGCGAGATCGAACTTCGTCGCGCGCCCGCGGTCAAACATGTGGATTTGCGTCGCATCGCGGATGCCGAACAGCGTCTCCTCGAGCGTGACCGTGTCGTTGACCCGCAAAGCGCGCGCTTGCGCCTCCGTGATCGGGGTTCTGAGGACGTGGTGAGCCATCTCAGAATCCGATCTCTACGCCCGAGGGCGTGAACGTCGCGGTCGCTCGCCGCGCCGAATGGCACTGGATGTTGACCGCAACGGGGTTCATCGTGATGTGCGTGGCGGCGGTTTCGACGTGGACGGCGAAGGCCGTCGAATCTCCGCCCAATCCTTGCGGGCCGATGCCCAGCGCATTGACGGCGCCCGACAGCAGCGCTTCGAGCTTCGCCCCTTCCGGATCGGTGCAGACCGACCCCAGGGCGCGCGTCGCGGCGACCTTGGCCAGATGCATGCAAAGGTCCGACGTGCCGCCGATGCCCACACCCACGATCGTCGGCGGGCAGACCTTGCCGCCCGCCTCCATCACCCGGTCGATGACGAAGGTCTTGATCCCGTCGATCCCGTCCGCCGGGATCAGCATCTTCAGGAACGAGCCGTTCTCCGAGCCCGAGCCTTTCGGGATCATCTCGATCCGCAATGTGCGCGGCGTCTCGACGAAATCGACGTTTATCACGGGCACGCGGATGCCCGAGGACGTATGCTCGTTGCGCCGGGTCAACGGATGCACGACCGAGGACCGCAGCGGATGCTCGGTCGTCGCGCGCGCGGTGCCGCGCTGGATCGCTTGTTTGAGGGCGAAGCCGTCGATTTCGACGTCGCGGCCGATCTCGACATTGTAGATCGGAATGCCGGTGTCTTGGCACAGCAGATTCTCGGTGCGCTCGGCAACGGCGATGTTCTCGATCATCGTGGCGAGGATCGTCTTGGCCGTGCCGTCGCTCTCGGCCGCATCCAGGCGCCTGAACCCGCCCTTGATGTCGTCGGGCAGGATTTTGAGCGCCCGGATGTAGAGGAGCTTCGCGGCTTCCTCGACGGCGTCCATGTCGACATGCAGTTTGGCGGTCATGCGCCCGCTCCGAGATTGAGGAGAAACAACAGACCGATGAGAACGGCCGCGCCCGCCGATCCGGCGATCGCGGTCTTCTGACGCGGGCTCCACGGCAGGAATTCGAGCGCGAGGATGCGCAAGCCGCCGGTCAGATGGATCGCCAACAACAGCACGAGGATCGTCTCGGCCGCTTTGGCGATCGGGTTGCGGGTCCAGGCGAGAAAGCTTTCGAGCGCCGCTTCGCCGTGGATCGCCTGACCCAACGCCCAGAAATGCACCGGCAGAAACAGAGCCAATGCCAAGCCAGACGCGCGATGCGCGACGAAGGCCCAAAACGCGGGATGCGCGCGATGGGACTGGGCGCGGGTCGGTCGGTTCATCCGAACAGCCCCCCGAGCGCGCGCCAACCGAGCCAAACCAGCAGGACGGCGAAGATCGCGATGCCCGCGTCGAGCGCCGCGCCCCGCCATCCCAGATGTTCGCGGAAGATCGCGCGCAGGCCGATGGGGGCGTGGATCGCGACCGCGAGCACGAAGACGCCGTAGAACAGCGCGAGCGCGACCGATCCTTGCGTACGCGCCAGAATCTCCGCCGCCGTCAGTCCGCCGCGCACCGCATAGACGATCGTGGCGAGGTGAACGGCCACGCATACGCCCAGCGCCGCCGCCGACGCGCGTTGGGCGACGAACAGCCAAGCCTCGACGCGCGCGCGGCTCATTCGATGTCTCCGGCCAGCGCGGCCTTCGCGACCATGCGCTTCAGCCCGGCGATCGAAGCCGTCGGGTTCAGATTCTTGGGGCAATGCTCGCGGCAGCTTTGGTGCGAATGGCAGGCCGAACATCCGCCCGCTTCGGCGATGGCCGCAAGCCGCGCCGGGCCGGCCGCATCGCGCACGTCGTTCATGAGCGTCCAGGCGCGGTTGAGCGCGGCCGGCCCCAGATAATCCGGGTTCCAGGCGGCCGTGTCGCAGGCCGCGTAGCACACGGCGCAGCCGATGCATTCGATGCCCGCGTCCGCGGCTTGGCGCGCCTTTGAATCGGGCGGCACTTCGGCGAACTCGGCCTTGCTTTCGGCGGGCGGCACGAAGCGGCCCAGCGCTTGCGCCCATTTGTCGAAGAACGGCGCCAGATCGGCGGCCAGATCCTTGATCCGGGGCAGATTGGCGAGCGGTTCGAGCGTCAGCGGGCCGGCACCCAGCTTCGCGACATGCGTGCGGCAGGTCCAGCGCGGCCGCCCGTTCACGGTCATCGCGCACGAGCCGCACATGCCCACGCGGCAGGCATAGCGATAGGCCAGCGTCGGGTCGAGCTTTCGCTGGATGAAGGTCACGACGTCCAGCACCGTCTGGCTCGCGCGGCGCGGAACGGAATACTCGGCGAATCCGCCATCCTCGCGGCCGCGCCAAACGCGCACGGAAATCGTCCCGGGTTCCATGCCCCGCATGTTAACGGGTCGGGCGTCCGCGCTGTAGCGATTTGAACGGTCGGCCCGTACCCTCGCTCAGCCCTTCTTGGCGCGGCCCTCGGCGAAGAGACTGACCGCCACGCCGCCGATCACGACCAAGGCGCCGATCAGAACCGGCGCCTCGGGCGTCTCGGCGTAGAACATCCACCCGATCAAAGCGATCAGCGGCACGCGCAGGAAATCGATCGGCACGACGATCGTCGCATCGCCGTGGCGGAAGGCGTTCGTCAGACAGTAATGGGCGAGGAAGCCCGTGACCGCGATCCCGAGGGCGGGCAGCCAGACGTCCCAGCCGAGACCGCCGCCGATCCACAGCGAATGGCCCCAGGCCCAATTCGCCGCCATGTTCATCGGCAATTGCAGCAGGTTCATCCAGAACAGGATGGTCCAGGTCGAGTTCGACCCGGTCAGCAGCTTCGTCGCGGTGATTTGTATGCCGAAGAAGACGGCCGACAGCACGACCGCCAGCGCCTCGGGCCGGAAGGCGTCGAGCCCCGGCCGAAGGATGATCAGCACACCCAGAAAACCGAGCGCGATGGCGAACGCGCGGGCCATCGTCATGCGTTCCTTGAGGAACAGCGCGGCGAAGAGGGCGACCCAAGCGGGTGTGGTGAACTCGATGGCGAACACCATCGCCAACGGCAACACGGTGACGCCCCACGCCCACAACGCCTGCCCCGCGAAATGGGCGGTATTGCGCAGCAGATGGACCCCCGGCCGCACCATCCGCAAGGTCCGGTCGGGTGCCGGTGCGAAAACCATCATGCCGATCAGGATGACCAGACCGCCGACGTTGCGGATGGCCAGCATCTCGAAGACCGTCATGGCGTGCTGCAGGCCGCGCACGGACAGCGCCACGCCCGCAAACGACACCAGCGAACCCAGCATCCAGAAAAGCACGAGCAACGCGTTGCGCCGAATGGGCATGGTGCGGATCGATCGCGAGAGAGGGCGGGACACGACCGCAGATCCGGTGCGTCCGGCGCGGGGTGCCCGTTATCGGCGCGAAGCGCGCCACAATCAATCCCGCTTTACCCCGCCGCATGATCGCCGTACCGCGTACGGGCACGATCGCGTTGATTCATGTCAACGCGAGTTGACGCCCAATGCGTCTACGCTTGCGGATACTCCGCGAAAGGGAGACGGCGATCATGCGCATCATGCTGGTCCATCCGAACTATCACTCGGGCGGCGCCGAGATCGCCGGGAACTGGCCGCCCGCTTGGGCCGCCTACATCGCGGGTGCCCTCAAACGCGCGGGCTTCACCGACATCGTGTTCGTCGATGCGATGACCAACCATCTCGACGACGAGGCCGTGCGCGCGCGCATCGCGGCCGAGCGGCCGGATCTGGTCGGGGTCACCGCGATCACGCCCTCGATCTACAAGGCCGAGCGCGTGCTCGCCATCGCCAAGGAGGTCCGGACCGAGATCGTGACCGTCCTCGGGGGCATTCACGCGACCTTCATGTACCGCCAAGTTCTCGCCGAGGCGCCGTGGATCGACGCGATCGTCCGCGGCGAAGGCGAGGAGATCATCGTCGATCTCGCCCGGACCGTCGCCGATGGCCGCTGGCCGGCCGCGCGCGACCGGGTCGACGGCATCGCCTATCTGGACGGCGAGCGGATCGTCGCCACGCGGGCGGCGCCCACGGTCAAGGATCTCGACGGCATCTCGCCCGATTGGGGTGTTCTGGAATGGGCGAAATACACTTACATCCCGCTCGGCAAACGCGTTGCGATTCCGAACATGGCGCGCGGGTGTCCGTTCACCTGTTCGTTCTGTTCGCAATGGAAGTTCTGGCGCGACTACCGCGTGCGCGACCCCAAGAAGGTCGTCGACGAGATCGAGACGCTCAAGCGCGAGCACGATGTCGGGTTCTTCATCCTTGCCGACGAGGAACCGACCATCAACCGCAAGAAGTTCGTCGCCTTCTGCGAGGAACTGATCGCCCGCAAGGTCGATATCCTGTGGGGCATCAACACGCGGGTGACGGACATCCTGCGCGACGAATCGCTGCTGGCGTTCTACCGCAAGGCCGGCTTGATCCACGTCTCGCTCGGCACCGAGGCGGCGGCGCAGCTCAATCTCGATCGTTTCAACAAGGAGACGACGATCGCCCAAAACAAGCGCGCGATCGAGTTGCTCCGCAAAGCCGGGATCGTCGTCGAGGCGCAGTTCATCGTCGGGCTCGAGAACGAAACCCACGACACGCTCGAGGAAACCTACCGAATGGCGCGGGATTGGGATCCGGACCTTGCCAACTGGTCGATGTACACGCCCTGGCCGTTCTCCGACCTGTTCGCCGAATTGGGCGAGAAGATCGAGATCTTCGATTACGAGAAGTACAATTTCGTGACGCCGATCATCAAACCCGCCGCCCTCGATCGCGGCGAGTTGCTCGATCACGTGATGAACAACTACCGGCGCTTCTATTCGCGCAAGGCGCTGTTCTCCTATCCGTGGTCGGGATCGGGCGCGCGCCGCCGCTACTTGCTCGGCTGCCTAAAAGCCTTCCTGAAGGCCGGGTTCCAACGAAAATTCTACGATCTGGGGCGCGTCGACTATTGGGGACCGCAATCGAAGCGCAACGTCGATTTCCGCTTCGATCCCACGCGCACGCGCGAATCCGCCCGGCCGCTCGAAGCGGTCGGCGACACCGGTTGGCGCACCGTCCACGACCGCAAGCCCAAAGCCGTGCGGACCGGGCCCGCGGCGTGCGGCGGCGGCAAGGAGCAATTGGCCGAAACGCAGGACGCGCTGCCACCGGCGGAGTGAGCCGTGTCCGCGCGAATCGGCCCGAACGCGATCTTGCAACTTGCCGGCGTTCTGGCGCGCGAGGCGGGATCCGACGCGGCGCACGCCGTATTCCTCGCAGCGGGGCTCCGCCATCATCTCGATGCCCCACCGACGTCGATGGTGCCCGAAGAGGACGTGATCGCGCTCTATGCGGCACTCGGAAAAGCCATGGGGCCGACGCGCGCGGCGGCGTTGGCGCGCGCCGCCGGCCTTGCGACCGCCGAGTATCTGCTCGCCCATCGCATCCCGGCAGCGGCGAAATGGACGATCGCCGTTCTGCCGGCGCGCTGGGGGTGCCGGCTGCTTTGCGGCGCGATCGCACGGCACGCCTGGACCTTCGTCGGCGGCGGCGCGTTCGAGTGGCGGCTGGGCGCGGATTTGGAACTGACGATCCGCGATTCGCCCTTCGCGCGCGGCCGCAGGACGGCGTCGCCTGTCTGCGATTTCTACGCGGGTACGTTCGAAGGCCTGTTCCGCGCGCTGATCGACAGGCGCGCGCGCGCGACGGAAACGCAATGCGCCGCGACCGGCGCGCCCGTCTGCCGTTTCACCGTCGAAGGATTGGACGCGCGGCGCCGACGGTTCGCGGCGGCTGTTTCAGCGCCCTTTGGCGGCGTGCGCGCGCTCGATTAGGCGGCGCGCCAAGTCCGCATCCCAGCGCACGAGATCGCCTTCGCCGGCCCCTTTGCGCATCAAAGCGGTCGAAACGATCGCGGCGTCGGCGCTCGCCAGGGCCTCCCCGACATTCGCTTCGGTGACCGAACCGCCGAGCACGATCGGGACTTTGACGCCTTCCGCGCGCGCTTTTGCGATGCGGTCGAGCGAGTCCGCAAAGGTCGATCCGGTCAAGACCAACGCATCGGCACCCACCGACTGCGCCCACATCGCCGCGCGTTCGGGCGGCATGTCGACCATGGGGATGCTCGTCCGATCGAACACGTCGGCGAAAATCGCCACGCCGTCGGCGTGGATCGCATGCCGGTATGTCCGCGCGCTAGCGGACAGCGCCGGGCGCGGGCCTTCGGCGGTCATCGCGGCGGCGACGAAGACCTTCAGCCGCACGAAATCCGCGCCCGTCGCGCGCGCGATCGCCAAGGGTGCCTCGGCGTCGTGGGCTTGGACGATGATCCCCAGACGCATCGCCGGGAACTCGCGGCGCAGCAGCCGGCCGAGCGCGCTCACCAGCGCCACGGTCGAGGTTTCGGCGGTGCCCGGCGTGCGCGTCTGATCCTGCAGCATCAAAGCGGGAAACCCCGCCTCGGCGAAAATCCGCGCATTGGCGAGAACATAATCCTCGAGCCATGCGACGGAGGTTGCGCGCGCGACCCCGAGATCGGGCAAATGCAGTGCACCGATCACGCAAGGGCGGTTCGCGAATATCGGATGGGATGGTTTCACGGCGCGACTCTCCTGTTTTGGACCGCGTTGAGGCGCGCGTCGCGGAGCCCGGAATCCGCGGCGAGCATATGCGAAATACCCGTTCCTTCGACGGCGAAGGCGCCGGCGACGGTCGCGCGTGCGAGCGCGGCCTCCCACCCGGCACCATCGACCAGCGCGCTCAGAAACCCGCCGCAGAACGCGTCGCCCGCGCCGACCGGATCGCGCGCCACGGTCGGAACGGCGGCCGTTTCGACGAAGGCGCCGTCCGGAAGGCGTAGAACCGCGCCGGATGCGCCCCGCTTGACGCCGACGGCCAGGCGCCGCCCGCCGGCGATATCCGCCAACGCGGCACGGAACTCGAGGCCGGGCCGCAGCACCGCCAATTCCTTCTCGCTCGGCAAGAACGCATCGAGGCAGTCGAGCAGCGCGCCGAGAGTGGCCGCGTCCAGACGGGCGGCCTGGAATCCCGGATCGAGCGTCACGCGAAGCCCGGCCGCGCGCGCCGCCCGCGCGCAGGCGAGCATTTGATCGACCGCGTTCGCGCCGATATGGGCACCGGCCGCAGCCCAGTAGGGGGCGGGCACGTCCTCAGGCCGCACCGGATGGCGCGCGCGGAACGCGGCGAAGCCTCCGCCGCCGTCGGATTTCGACGTCAAATGCGCGTGCCACCGCGCGGCCTCGTCGGCGGATAGGTGCGTTTTGGAGAGGCCGAACGCCGCGAGTTCGGCCGACGCCGCGTGCAGATGATCGGTGCGCGAACCATCCGCACGATGGAAGAACCATTCGGGCAAGGCGGACGTACCCGGCACGACGCGGATGCCTTCGACATCCAAGCCGCCGCGCGCGGCCAGCATCAGCACCGAGCGGGGATAATCGGCCGGTACGCGTCCGACCACGCCGACCGCATCCAAGAACAGCCGCGCGCCCGCAGCCGAATGCAACGCGTTTCCGCCGGGCTGATCCAAATGCAGCGTGCCGTCCGCCTCGACGACGCAATCCACGATCACGCCGCCGATGGTGAAGGCGCGCGGAGTCAATTCCCCGACCATCCGAGGCCGGCGGCATCGCGCGCCATCGCGAAATGGTAGGCGAGCGCGTGCATCGCCGGCGCGTGGACGATGGGCGCGAGCGCGGGATCGGCGGACGGGACGAAAACGACGCCCGCGCAGCGCACCTCGATTTCCCGATCGGGCGCGGCGAGCAGCACATGGACCCGCGCACCGACCGCAGCCCCCACCAAGACGGTGTCGAGCGCGCGTTCGCGGCTGGCGGGATCGGCGGCGATCACGAACAGGGCGTCGCCGCGTTTGGGCAGGCGATAATGATGCAGTTCCTCCAGCGGAAAGGCCGCCGCATGCACCGGCGCCAACTCGCGGATCTTCGCCGCGCCGAAGCAGGCGGTCGCGTAACTCGGGCCCGAGCCGGCAAAGAACACCGTCGGCGCGTCGGCGATACGCCGCGCGACGTCGGACATCGGCGCATCGCATGCTTCGAGCGTCGCGTCCGCTGCGGCCGGTGCCCCCGCCAACGCGGCGGCGATGTGCGCTGCGTGCGGCGCGCCGGCACCGATGCGTGTCCCCAAAGCGACGAGCAGTGCCATCGCCGCCGTGCTCGACTGCGTCGGCCACCCGCGGCGGTTCGCATGTACGCGCAAGGCGGCGTCGAATTCGGTGAGGATCGGCGAAGCGACGGTGTTCGAAACGCCCACGGTCAACGCCCCGCGTCCGCGGCCGGCGCGCAACGCCTCCATGACCGCC
>JADCGK010000184.1 GCA_020249045.1 Azospirillum sp.
CTTTCCCGAATGCTCGAAGAAGTCCGCCGGCACGAGGCGGCGATGCAAGTGGCGCTCGACGAAGCGATCCGCGCAGGTCAGGCGAAAAGCGACTTTCTGGCCAATATGAGCCACGAATTGCGCACGCCGCTCAATGCGATCATCGGCTTCGCCGAGTTTCTGCAAATCCGCGCGGCCGACCGCTTGGCGCCGCGCGAGCGCGGCTATCTGGACGACATCATCCAAGCCGCATTCCATCTTCTGTCGATCATCCAGGGGATTCTCGATTTTTCCCGCTTGGAGATCGGCAAGCTGCAACTGACCGAGGAAACATTCCGTCTGGCCGAAACCGTGGAGGGGAGCCTGCGTCTGGTGCGCAAGCAGGCCGAGGCCAAGCGGATCGCGCTGGTTCAAACGCTGGATGCCAACGTCCGGCTCGAAGCCGACCCCACGAAACTGCGCCAAATCTGCACCAACCTGATCAGCAATGCGGTCAAGTTCACGCCGACCGGCGGCCGTGTGGAGGTTTCCTGCGGGCTGGACGCGGCGCGCGAGCCTTTCGTGCGGGTGCGCGACACGGGCGTCGGCATGTCGCCGGCGGACGTCGAATTGGCCCTCAAGCCCTTCATGCGGGTGGCGAGCAGCCCCTACGTGGCCAAAGAGGGCGGCATCGGGCTCGGCCTGCCGATTTCCAAGGCGCTGGTCGAGCTTCACGGGGGGCGGTTGGAGATCGAGAGCCGGCCGGGCGAGGGGACGACGATGACGGTCCGGCTGCCGTCCGTCCGTCTGCGTGCCTGACGCCTGCCGGTTGCCCCCGGCGTGCGCGGGCGCGTAGAGTGCGGCCGGCCCGCACATGAACGTCGATTTCCAGCTTTCACTTTCGAAACTCGTCTGGTTGCTCGCCGAACCGGCCAGCTTGCTGCTGTCGGTTTGGGTGGCGGGCTGCCTCGTGTTGTGGACGCGTTGGTGGCGCATCGGCCGCGCGCTCGTCTGTCTCGCCGCCCTCGCGACGACCGCCGTGGCCCTTTATCCGGTCGGCCAAATCGCATTGCGCCCGATCGAGGATCGGTTTCCGCCGCTCGTCTCGTTGCCGCCGCGCGTGGATGGAATTCTCGTTCTGGGCGGGGTGATCGACTATTACGTCATCGGCAAACGCGGCGTGCCGTCGTCGCTGCTCGCGGCTGGAAGCCCGCGGCTCGACGCGTTCGTCGAGCTGGCGCGGCGCTATCCGATGGCGCGGCACGTCTTCACCGGCGGCTCCATCGAGCTCATCGACGGGAAGGATACCGAAGCGGACGTCGTTCGGCGCATCTTCGCGCGGATCGGGCTGGATACGACGCGCATCCTCTTCGAGGACAAGTCGCGCAATACCTACGAGAACGCGCTGCTGAGCCTCGACATGATCAAGCCCGAGCCTGAGGAGACATGGCTTCTGATCACGTCGGCCCGGCACATGCCGCGCGCCATCGGCACGTTCCGCAAAGCGGGCTGGCCCAACATCGTCGCGTATCCGATCGATTTCGCGACCGACCCGAACCAGCCGTTCGAAAGCGCGTTCCGGCTCGGCTACAACCTCAACTATCTTTCCGAGGCGATCCGGGAATATCTCGGCTTGCTCTATTACTGGCGTCTGGGGCGGACGGACGAGTTGTTTCCCGGTCCGAAGGAGGGCGACGACGCGCCCGACCAAACGCCCCCAAGTCCCAGGACCGAGTGACGCGGGCGTCATGACCCCCGAGTCAAAGGACGCGCGCGACGAAGCGCTCGCGCAGTTCCAAGCGGGACTCGCGGCGGACGCGCGCGGGGATATGGAGGGGGCGCTTCGATCGTATCGGACGGCATGGAAGGCGCCGGTCGGTATCGTCGAAGCCGCCGGCAACTACGTCGCTTTGCTCGCGCGGCTCGGGCGCTTCGCCGAGGCCGAAGCCGCCGCGCGCGAGGCCCTGGGCTCGGCGCCCGACTATCTCCCGTTGCGCGTCGCGCGCGCCCAAGCGCTGCTGATGACCGGCGATCCGGCATCGGCGCTCGACGAATGCGATTTCGTCTTGGCGCGCGCGCCCGGCGACGTTTCCGCCGCTGGCAACCGCGCGTTGGCGCTTGCCGCGTTGGGGCGCCACGCCGACGCGGTGATGGCGTATATCGCGCTCGCGCAACAAGTGCCCGAAGATCCCGCCTTCAGACTCAATTTCGCCGGACTCCTTGTCGAGTTGGGCCGCGCGGAGGAGGGGGAGGCGATGCTGGGCCCAGCGCTCGCGGCGGCGCCCGCGCTCGCCGCGCGCGCATGGCGCACCGCAGGCGTCGCGCGTCTTTTGCAAAGTCGCCATCGCGACGCCCGGATCGCCTTCGCCCGCTCGGCGCGGCTCGATCCGACCGACCCGGAGGCCGGATCGGGCGAGATTTTCGCCGCCAATTTCGATCCGGCCATCGACGACGCGGCGGCCCAGGCGTTGCGCAGGGCGTGGGCCGCGCGCCACGCCGATCCGCTGCGCGCGCAGTGGATGGCGCACCCGAACCCGCGCGATCCGGACAAACGCTTGGTCGTCGGCTATGTCTCCGGCGATTTCCGGGAGCATGCGGCCGCCGGCGTCATCGAACCCATTCTCGCCGCGCATGACAAGCGCGCGGTTGAGGTCGTTTGCTACGCCGCCAACCCCCGCGACGACATACGGACCGAGCGCTTCAAGGCGGCGGCGGATCGTTGGCGCGACGTCAAAGCGCTGGTTCCGTCGGCACTGGCCGACACGATCCGCGCGGACGGCATCGACATCCTCGTCGATCTTTCCGGCCATACGGCCAACAACCGCTTGCTCGCCTTCGCGCGAAAGCCCGCGCCGATCCAAATCACCGGCTGGGGCGATGCGAACGGCACGGGCATGGCGGCGATGGATTTTCTGTTCGCCGACCCCATCGCGCTGCCGGCCGCCGCACGGGCGCATTTTGCGGAGACCGCTCTCGACCTCCCCAACGCCCAGTTCTTCCAGGCGCCCGACGATGCGCCGGCACCCACGATCGCCCCGCGCGAGCATCTGGCGCTCGGTACGTTCAATCGCATCGCCAAGCTCGACGATGCCGTTTTGCGCCTGTGGGCGCGGTTGCTCGCGCCGGCAGGCCGGCGGCTGGTCCTCAAGGATTTGATTCTGGGCGAGGAGGGCTCGTGCGCGCGATTGCGCGACCGGCTGGCCGCATGCGGTATCGATCCCGCAAAAGTCGATTTGCTGCCCGGAACCTCGCGCATGGCGAACTATGCGGACTACGCGCGGCTCGATGTGGCGCTCGATCCGTTTCCCTATGGTGGCGGATTGACCACGCTCGACGCGTTGTGGATGGGCGTCCCGCTCGTCACGTTGCGCGGGCACACCATCCAGGGCCGTCTGTCGGCGTCGATCCTCAGCGCCATCGGCCGGAGCGAATGGGTCGCCGAAACGCCGGAGGATTACGTCGCGCGCGCGGAATCGCTTCTCGCCGATCCGGCCGCGCGCGTGGCCGCCCGTCGCGATTTGCGCGAAACGGTTCGCCGGTCGGCGGTCGGCGACGCGCAAGCTTACGCGCGTGCGGTCGAAGCGCGGTATCGCGAAATCTGGACGGAATGGTGCCTCAAGAACCCGCTGCCCAGTCCTTAAGCAAGGCGGGTGCCGGTGGCTGCGCCCAAAAATCGACGCGCAAGCGCCCCTCGATAAGCGTCGTGCCGCAGCATGCGCCCGTGGGCACCGAAAGCGCTTTGCCGTCGGCTTGGGATAAGGCGCGCGCGTGGAAATGCGCGTCGCGCTTGGCGAAGAATTTGAGGATACCTTGAGAACTGCAAACGACCGGGATCGTCCGATCGGGCAGGGCCGCCAGATCGCCGATCACCTGGGCGACGTTTGTTTCGATGCGATCGACGTCCGGCTTCCAACCTTGCGCGCGCGGCCAGACGCCGCGCTTGTTCCAGGCTTCGACGGGCTCGCGGCCGAGTTCGGCGATCACGTCCTCGGTCGTGCGGCCCTCCCACTTGCCGTAATCGATCTCGGTCAAGCGGTCGTCGATTTCCGCCGCCACGCCGAAAGCCTCGCGGACGAACTCGCGCGTCCGGCGCAAGGGTCCCGCGCGCAGCGGTCCGACGTCGAGCCCGGCGCCGCGCACCGCGTCGCCGAAGGTGCGGGCCTGTTCCAGCCCCTTGGCGACAAGCGGCAAGTCGGTCCGCGCGCCGACCCACACGGCCGTCTCGCCCGGCGCAAAGGTGTTGCCGTGGCGGACAAGCAATATCTTGCGCGCGTTCATTCGACCCGCGCCGTGCCGTCGTAGCGGGGCAGCAGCTCGCCTTCGCGCGCCAGGATCGCCTCGGCTTCGCGCAGATCGTCCGGGCTGTCGATCGACCAATGCGTACGGCCGCGATAATCGCATGGCACGACGCGCATCTTGATGCCGTTCTCGAGCGCGCGCAGTTGTTCGAGCTCCTCGGCCTTCTCGAACGGCCCCATTTCGAGGGATACGTACTGGGCCAACGTTTCGGCGCGGAACGCGTAGATGCCGATATGCCGCCAGATCGGCGGCGCGGCATCGGGCTTCTTCACGAACGGGATGATGGCCTTGGAGAAATACATCGCATCGCCGAAGCGATCGAACGTCACGGTCGTACCGCCGGCTTGTCCGCCGGCCTTTTGGCGCCGCAAGCGTTCGATGGCGTCGGGCGCCATTCGCGTTGCCAGTGTGGCCACACGCACGTCGGGATCGCGCGCCATCGCCGCGGCCAAGGCGCCGATGACCCAGGGCGGGGTCAAGACCGCATCGCCTTGCAGATTGATGACCGCCGCATCGCGCAAACCCAATGCCTCGACAGCGGCGTGGGTTCGTTCGGTCCCGTTCCGGCAGCTTTCGGGTGTCATGACCGCTTCGCCGCCGAAGCCGCGCACGAAATCGAAGATGCGCGCGTCGTCCGTCGCCACGACGGCACGCGCCACGCCCTGTGCCGCGCGTGCGATCGCCCAGACGCGTTGCAGCATGGCCACGCCCGCGACTTGGACCAAGGGTTTGCCGGGGAACCGCGTCGACGCGTAGCGCGCCGGAATGACGGCGATGGCGTTCATGCCGCGCGCGCCAGCCGATCGAGTTCGTCGCGGTAGATCTCCGGTCCCGCGAACAGCCGGGGCGTGGGCTTGCCCGCGGCGCGGCGCTCGCTTTCGAAGCGCCAAACCCGAAGCAGCCATAGCGCTTCGCATGCGCGGAAGACGTCGGCGTTCAGCGGCCGCCCGGTACGCGCGACATAGGCGCGCGCGATCGCATCGTACGCGCGCGCGTCGCCGGCCAAATGGCCGGTCGCGGGATCGACACGCGTCCAATGCTTGAGCTTGACGAAATCGAGTTCGGCCGGACCGACCAGCGCGTTGTCCCAATCGATGACGGCGACATCGCCATTGGCCGGGTCGAGGATCAGATGAAGCCCATGCAGATCGTTGTGGACAAGCGTCCAGCGCACGTCGCCGGTCGCGGCGCGCAGGATCGCGCGCGCGTAGCCTTCGATCCGCGCTTCGAGCGGGCCGCGCGCCAATTCCCGCTCGATCGCAGCACCGATCCACGCGGCGAAATCCGTTTTCGGTCCGTCGAGGCTGAGCAGGTCGGGCACGCCGCCTTCGAAGCCGATGGCGTGAATGTCCGCGATGGCGCCGGCCGCGCGCGCGTAGGCGTCGTCATCTGGCGCGGATTCGGGCGCACCCAATGCGGCGCCGGGGCACCAACGCGCGATCTCCCAGGGCAGACGCCACAAATCGTCGCCATGGCTCCAATAGACGAGCGCGGGCGCATGCGGCGGTGCGGCGCCGTCGGGCTTCGCACGCGCGGCGTCGCGGTCGGACAAGCCCGCCCGCTTGGCCGCGTGGATGGCGCCGACGAGCGCGCTTTTCGCGATGCCCTTCTCGTACCGGAAATTCTCTTCGTTCACCCGCAAGCGCAGCGCGTAACGCATGCCGTCCAGCGAAGCCGGGAACGTGCGGTTGATCGCCCCGTCGATGGGCGCCTCCAATCGCGCGCGCGCAGCGCCGTCGCCGAAGGCGCGGGTCATGCAGGCGGTCGCGTGGTCGGGATCGGGCGGGGCTGTCATGCGATCGGTCGGAAAGCGCGAAAACGCGGGCAAACTGCCTTGTTTTCAAGATTATGGCAACAAGCGATGGCGAGTCGCGATTGCGACGCGCGAAGGCCCGTGGCAGAAGATTCGGCATGACGTTTTCGACGAATCGCCGGGCTGTTCTCGCCGGTCTCGCGGCCTCGGCCGCCGCACCGGGTTTTTCGGCAGCCAATGAAATCCCTTTCGAGACCTGGCTGCGCCAATTGCGCGAGGAGGGTCGGCAGAAGGGCCTCAAGCAGGCGACGTTGGACGAAGCCTTTCGCGGCGTGGCCCCCGTCGCGAGGGTTCTCGAACTCGACCGCGCGCAGCCCGAGGTCCGGCTGACCTTCGAGGAATACCTCGCGCGCGTCGTGAACGATCTGCGCGTGCGCAACGGACGCGAACGGCTGGCCGAGAACCGCGATCTTCTCGCGCGCGTCACCGAACGCTACCCGGTGCAGCCGCGTTTCATCATGTCGCTGTGGGGGATCGAGACGAATTTCGGTTCGAACACCGGCGGCTTCAACATCTTCTCGGCGCTCGCCACGCTCGCCTACGACGGCCGCCGCGCGGCGTTCTTCCGCGAGGAGTTGTTCGCGGCCTTGCGTATCGTCGATCGGGGCCATGCGAAGGCGGCGGACATGCGCGGGTCTTGGGCCGGAGCCATGGGCCAAAGCCAATTCATGCCGTCCTCGTACCTGGCCTACGCCGTGGATTTCGACGGCAACGGACATCCTGACATTTGGACCAGTCGGCCCGACGTTTTCGCGTCGATCGCCAACTATCTCGTCCGCGTGGGATGGCGCGGGCAGGAGAATTGGGGCCGCCAGGCGAGCCTGCCCGTCGGCTTCGATCGCGCATTGATCGATCACAACCGCGTCACGAAGCCCCTATCCGAATGGCAAGCGCTCGGCGTGCGCTTGCCCAATGGGGCGGATTTGCCGTCGGCGAACGATTTGCCGGCCTCGATCGTTCAGCCGATGGGCGAGGGCGGGCGCGCGTTTCTCGTTTACAACAATTTCCGCAGCATCATGCGCTGGAACCGCTCGGTGAACTTCGCGATCTCGGTCGGCATCCTTGCCGACCGGATCGGCGAGGCATAACTTACCGCAGTGGGCGAATCGTCGCGATTCGCCCGAGATTTGCCGCCGGTCCGGGCCGGTTCGAGGATGTCTGCCGATAAACTTTGGCACGTCGGGATTTGGCGCGCGGGGAAGATGCTCGCGGCGGGGCTGGTCGTCGGGCTGGCGCTGAGCGGCTGCGCCCAGTTGAAACTGGGGGCGACGGCCGTCAAGTCGATGCAAGGTCCGGCCGACGCGCCCCAGGGCCAGCAACCGCGCGCGCAAGGCACCTACAAGGTGGGCGAGCCCTATCAGATCGCCGGAGTTTGGTACTACCCGGCGGAGGATTGGACGTACGACGAGACGGGCATCGCCTCGTTCTATGGCGGCGAGCGGTCGGGGATCGACTTCCACAACCGCCTGACGGCCAACGGCGAAATCTACGATATGAACGCGCTGACGGCGGCGCATACGACGTTGCCGATGCCCAGCCTCGTGCGCGTCACGAATTTGGAGAACGGCCGCTCGATCGTCTTGCGCGTCAATGATCGCGGGCCCTTCGTCCGCGGCCGGATCATCGACGTATCGCGGCGCGCGGCGCAGTTGCTGGGTTTCGAAGGGCAGGGGATCGCGCGGGTCCGCGTCGAACTGATGGCCGACGAGAGTCGGCAGTTGAAGGCAGCGCTGACCGGACGCGACGATTTCCGCACCGTGTCGGCCGCCCCGCGTACGGCCGTGGCGTCCGACGCCCTGCCGCCCCCGCCGGGCACGCGGGAATCGCGCGCGCCCGTCCAGTCGGCCGCGTTGCCGCCGCCCTCGCAGATGTTGCCGCCCGCACAGACGGACGCGAGCCGGCCCGCCGCCAACCCGCGCACGGGGCGGCCGCGCGAAACCCAGGCGCCGCTGGCGCGCCGCGCGGCCCCGGTGCAAACCCAAGCCGCCAACGATCCCGTTCCGGCCGCGCCGCCGCCCGTGGCCTCGGCCCCCGTGGCCTCTTCGCGGGGCGCGCCGGTCGTGGGGGTGCGGCCCGCCGCGCCGGTGCCCGCAGGGCAATCCCAAGCGGCGCCCGTGTCGCGCGAGGTCGCGGCGTTGCCGGTCGAACAACACGCGCAATCCCGCCCGGTATTGACCCAAAGCCCGCCGCGCAATTCCAGTCTTTGGATCCAGGCCGGCGCGTTCGGCAATTACGAGAACGCGTATCGGATGTCTGTCCGGCTGTCGCGCTACGGATCGACCCGCGTCGTCCCCATGACGACGTCGAGCGGCTCGCAGATGTATCGCGTGCGCCTCGGCCCCATCGGCGATGTGGGCGAGGCCGACCGCGTTTTGGCCACATTGGGCGCCGAAATTCCCGAAGCCCGCATCGTCGTGGATTGAGACCGGAGACACCATGCGACGCCTGATTTCATCCCTCGCGTTGATGCTGTGCGTTGCGGCACCGGCCCAGGCGTTCGAACTCGCCCAAGCGCAGCCTCCGCAGCGGCCCCAGCAAGCCCAACCGCGTCAAGCGCAACCCGCCCCGCCGCAACGCCAAGCCGCGCCGGCGCGCCCCGTCAATTCCGACGCGATGCCGGAGATCACCGCCCGTCAAGCGATCGTGCTCGACTACCAAACTGGCTTCGTGATGTTCGAGCGCAACGCCGACGACCGCATGCCGCCGTCGTCGATGAGCAAGATCATGACCGCCTACATGGTCTTCAAGGCGATCAAAGAGGGGCGGATGTCGCTCGAGGACACGTTGCCGGTGTCCGAACGCGCTTGGCGCATGCAAGGTTCGAAGATGTTCGTGCCGCTCGGCGGCCGGGTGAAGGTCGAAGACCTGATCCGGGGCATGATCGTGCAGTCGGGCAACGACGCGTGCATCGTGCTCGCCGAGGCGCTGGCGGGTACGGAGGAGGCGTTCGCCGAGCAAATGAACGTCGAGGCGCGGCGGCTGGGGTTGACCGCGTCGAACTTCCGCAACGCGACGGGCTGGCCCGACCCCGACCACTACACGACCGCGCGCGACCTCGCCACGCTCGCCCGGCGCGTGATCGACGACCATCCGGAGTTCTACCGCTATTACCGAGAGGTCGAGTTCGTCTACGGCCGCGACGAGCGCACGGGCCGCGAGATCCGCCAGGGTAACCGCAACCCGTTGCTGTACAGGAACATCGGCGCCGACGGCATCAAGACCGGCCATACGGAAGCCGCGGGCTACGGGTTGACCGCCTCCGCCCAGCGCGACGGGCGGCGAGTGATCGCCGTGTTCAACGGATGGCCGTCGATGCGCACG
This sequence comes from Azospirillum sp., assembly GCA_020249045.1. Taxonomy (GTDB): domain Bacteria; phylum Pseudomonadota; class Alphaproteobacteria; order CACIAM-22H2; family CACIAM-22H2; genus Tagaea. Next base: position 9,392 of record JADCGK010000184.1, read on the forward strand.
CGTGCCGAGGAGTCCGAACGCATGATCGATTGGGCGTTCCGGGAGTTCCAGACCTACCGCCTGTTTTCGGGCGGGCAGGAGGTCGAGCGCGCGGATGTTTGGCTGGGGCAGAAACCGGGTGTTGCGTTGCTGACCGCAAGGGACGTCGCGATCACGATGCCCCGCCGCTTGCGGCCGCAATTGCAGGCGCGCGTGATTTACGACAACCCGGTTGCGGCTCCCGTGCGCGAAGGTCAGGTTTTAGGTCGCGTCGTGATGTCCGCGCCGGGGATTGCGCCCGTCGAAGTGCCGTTGCTCGCTTCGGAAAGCGTCGATCGTCTCGGCTTTGCGGGGCGCATGGGCGCGGCGGTCAACTATTTGGTGTTCGGCGGAAAGAAATGACCGCGCGTGGCCGCTTCGTCACCTTCGAAGGCGGCGAAGGGGCGGGCAAATCCACCCAGATCGAGCGTCTGGCGCAGCGTCTTCGGACGGCGGGATTTCGCGTTCGCGTGACGCGCGAACCGGGCGGTCCGAAGGACGGTGCGGTCGAGGCTGCCGCTTCGTTGCGCAAATTGCTGGTCGAGGGCGATCCCGCGCGCTGGAGCCCGCGCGCCGAAGCGTTGCTGAACTACGCCCAGCGCGTCGAACACGTGAACCGCTTCGTCTTGCCGGCGCTGGTGGCGGGTGATTGGGTGCTGTGCGACCGGTTCGCGGACTCGACTATGGCCTATCAAGGATACGGCCATGGCTTGGGCGCGCCGCTCGTTCGGGCCCTGCACCGCGCAAGCTTGGGCGCCTTCAAGCCGGATTTCACGCTGGTGCTGGATATTCCGGTCGCCACGGGACTCGCGCGCGCGGGCGCGCGGGCGGGGGTGGAAACGCGCTTCGAGCGTTATCCGACGGAATTCCATGAGCGCGTGCGCCGGGGTTTCCGCGCGATCGCGCGCGCCGAACCCAAACGCTGCGCGTTGATCGACGCGCGCGGCGCGGCCGACACCGTCGAAGCGCGGATCGCCAAGGCGCTCGCCAAGCGCTTTCCGGGGCTCTAACGTCGAGCGATGTCCGACGAGTTCGCCCGGCCGCCGCGCGCAAATCCCGATCTGCTCGGTCACGACGACGCCGAGGCCACGCTGCTGAACGCGTGGAACGGCGGACGCTTGCCGCATGCGTGGTTGATCGCGGGCCCGCGCGGTATCGGCAAGGCCACACTCGCCTACCGGTTCGCGCGTTTCGTGCTGGCGGAGGGCGCCAAGCCGGCCGGCGGCGGTTTGTTCGGCGCGCCAGCGCGACCGGAATCGCTGGGTTTGTCGCCGGCCGATCCCGTCTTCCGGCGCGTGGCCTCCGGCGGGCATTCCGATTTGGGCGTGGCGGAGCGCACGCCCAATCCCAAGACCGGCAAGATGCGCGCCGAGATCGTGGTCGATCAGGTTCGCGATCTCGTGCAATTCCTGCACATGACGCCGGCCGAAGGTGGATGGCGCGTGGTCGTGGTCGACGCCGCCGACGAAATGAATTCGGAAGGGGCGAACGCGTTGCTGAAGGCGCTCGAGGAACCGCCCGCGCAAGCCTTGTTGCTGCTCGTGACCCACGCCGCCGGTCGGTTGCTGCCGACGATCCGCTCGCGGTGCCGAATGCTGTTTTTGCAACCGTTGCCGGACGAGCGGGTGGTCACGCTTCTATCGCGCTATCGACCCGAAATCCAGGGCCCGGAACGCAAGACGCTTGCGGCGTTGTCCGACGGATCGATCGGCCGCGCGATCGATCTAGCCGATCGCGGCGGGGCCGGGCTCTACCGCGAGATGCTGGATCTGCTGGCCGATCTGCCGAAGCTCGACGCGCTCGCCGTTCAGCGCTTCGCCGACCAACTGGCACGCGGCGGCGAAGATGCGTCGGCGAATTTGCGCACGGCCTTCGACCTGATGGCGGGGGTTGTGCATCGGCTCGCGAAAACGGCCGCCGGGACGCCTGCAGCGCTACCCGACGAGCAAGCCATTGCCGCGCGCATGACGGCGCGCGGTACGCAAGCTTGGGTCCATGCTTGGGAGCGCCTCGGGCGGCTCGCCTCGGCCGCCGAAGGGCTCAATCTCGATCGAAAGCAGGCCCTGATATCGGCGTTCGGCGCGCTGCAATCGGCTTCGTCTTCGGCCTAGCGCCGCGCACGATCAGCTTTTCGGTTCGTCCATCAGCGAGACGTGCGCTGCCACCACGCGCCAGCCTTCGCCCGGAAATCGCACCCAGGTCTGCATTTGGCGGCCGAGTTTGGTCCCGCCGTCGCGCCGGAACGTGGTCGACGCCGTGCCGAAATCCCGCCCGAAGGTCGTGATGACGGTCTTGATCAGCGTGCGGGCGAGCCCCTGGCTGGGTCGCGCCGCGCGGAAGGCCGCAATTTCGGCATAGCCGTGCAGCACTTCGGTGGCACCGTAGCGGACGGTATAGGGCGCGTCCTTGAACAATTCGTCGAGCGTGGCGACGTCGTTGGTCGTCAACGCAACCTCGTAGCGACGAAAAGCGGCCTCGAGTTCGGCTTTGGCGTCGGGATTGTCGATTTCCATGAGGTTCTTTCTAACCGGCGACTGGCGCGCGCGCCACGCCCATGCGTTCGAGTTCGAAGGCCACCCGCAAAGCGAGATCCTCGCGCCAGGGCGCTGCCACGATTTGCACACCCAAGGGCAGCGCGCCGGGGGCGTGGATCGGCACTGCAACCACGGGCAATCCGATGAACGAGATCGGTTGCGTGAACAGGCCAAGATTGGGGCGGACCAGCATTTCCTGGCCGTCGATCGTCATCGTCTGTTGGCCGATCTTTGGCGCGCCGCAAGGCGTGGCAGGCGCGAGCACGATGTCCACGTCGTCGAACAGCTTCGC
>JADCGK010000185.1 GCA_020249045.1 Azospirillum sp.
GGCTTCACGTTCGGGGGTGCCGCCGTTCCGAACAGCGCCGCGCCCGCTCCGGTCGTGACCGTGACCGAAACGACGACCAACCAGCAGATCGCGCAAGTCATCGCCGCGATCCTCGCTTCGGTCGCTTCGTCGACGACGGCAACGAATGCCGGCGGGTCGGGCGAAGCGGTGGGGCCCGCGGCCATCGTCGCCCCCGCCGCGCTGCAAGCGGCACTCGCCGCGGTTCTGGAGGAAGCGGCGACCCAGCAAAGCCAGCAGCAATCGGCCGAACCGGGCGGCGCCGTCCTGGTGACGCCCGCCGCCGGCCCGGCACCGACCGCCGGTGCGCCGCAGGCCCCGGCGGCACCGGGCGGGTTCGCGGTCGGCACGACGATCACCATCAGTACGTCCGGCGGGGCGACAGCGGTGACGATCACGCCGCCCGCCGGCGGCGGACCGCCCCAGGTGATCCTGCCGGGCCTGCTGAACCTCAATCCGCCGCGCATACCCAGCGCCACCCAGTTCGGGGTGCCGGGCGTCGCCGGCAACTTCATGCAGAACGCCCGCTGATCGCGGTGCGATACCGCGCGATCGAGACTTGAAAACCGCCGCCCGGCGGGGTCTTATCCGCGCCGCATGGTGTCCCTTCTCGGCGCGCGTCCGCGCATCGTCAATATCGGTCTCGAAGGTTTCGCGCGCGATCTGGCGCGCGCCGGAGCGGCCGTCGCGCATGTCGAATGGGCGCCGCCCGCGCGCGGGGATGCGCGTTTGGCGGCGGTGCTCGCCAAGCTCGATGCCGATGCCGCGATCGAAGCGGCCAACCGCGAAGCGCTCGGCCGCTTCCTGAAGGCCGAACCCGTTCTGATCGACGTCGTGCGCGCGGATTCCGTGCTGCCCGGCCTGGGCGAGCGCACGATCCTGCATGCCGGGCCGCCGATCGAATGGGCGCGCATGTGCGGGCCGCTGCGCGGGGCCATTCAGGGCGCGATCGTGCTGGAAGGCTGGGCGCCGGATCTGCAAAGCGCGGAAAAGCTCGCGGCGTCGGGCGGCGTCGAATTCGCGCCGAACCACGAACGCGGTGCGGTCGGCCCGATGACCGGCATGATCACCCGCTCGATGCCGGTGCTGGTGGTCGAAAACCGCGCCTTCGGCAATCGCGCCTACTGCACGCTGAACGAGGGCCTGGGAAAGGTCATGCGCTTCGGCGGCAACGACGAAAGCGTGCTCGCGCGCTTGCGTTGGCTCGCGTCGGATCTGGGCCCGTCGCTCGCCGCGGCGTTGAAGCTTTCGGGCGGGCTGGCGCTCAAGCCTTTGATCGCGCGCGGCCTTGCGATGGGCGACGAGATGCACCAGCGCAACGTCGCGTGCACCAGCCTGTTCGTGCGCGCGATGGCGCCGTGGTTGGCGCGCGCGGTGCCGGACGCGGAAAAGCTCGCCAAATTGCTCGAGTTCTGCGGCGGCAACGACCAATTCTTCCTCAACGTCGCCATGGCGATGGGCAAGGCGATCGCCGATCCCGCCAAGGGCATCGCGCGTTCGACCATCGTGACCGCGATGTGCCGCAACGGCACGGATTTTGGCATCCGTGTCGCGGGTGCGGGCGAACGCTGGTTCGTCGCACCGGTCGAACAGCCCAAGGGACTCTATTTCCCCGGTTACACCGAAGCCGACGCCAATCCCGACATCGGCGACTCCGCGATCGTCGAAACCGTTGGCTTGGGCGGTTTTGCGATGGCCGCTTCGCCCGCGGTCGCGGGTTTCGTGGGCGCGGGCTCGGCGGCCGAAGCGCTCGACATCACCCGCGCGATGGTCGACATCGCCGTCGGGCGCAATTCCGATTGGACGATCCCGGGCCTCGATTTCGCGGGCGTGCCCGTGGGCATCGACGTGCGCCGCGTGGTTGAAACGGGGATCGCGCCGTTGATCAACACGGGCATCGCGCACCGCAAACCCGGCATCGGCCAGGTCGGCGCCGGCACGGTGCGCGCGCCCCTCGCGTGCTTCGAACGCGCGCTCGAAGCGCTGGCGGAGGACGCATGAGCCACCTCGCCAACCGCGTCCGCAAGGGCTTCTATCTCGACTCGGTCGCGTTGATGCGCCTGTCGCAATCGGTGTCGGCGCTGCCCGGCGTCGCGTCGGCCGCGATGATGATCGGCACGCCCGCGAATCTCAAAATCCTCGACGAGGCGGGGTTGCTCGATGCCGCGGGCCGCGCGGCCGGGCCGAACGACCTGATCGTCGCCGTGCGCGGCGCCACGCCCGAGGCGGCGCAAGACGCGCTCGCGCGCGCCGACGCGTTGCTTGCCCGCCCGCCCGAATCCGCCGGGCCCAAGGGGGCGCGCAATCCGCGTTCGCTCGATGCGGCGATCGCCGCCCTCGGCGGGGCCGAGCTCGCGCTCGTCTCCGTGCCCGGCGCGTTCGCGGCGGCCGAAGCGCGCAAGGCGCTCGCCCGCGGGTTGCACGCGATGGTGTTTTCGGACAACGTGCCGGTCGCCGAAGAACGCGCGCTGAAGCTGTTCGCGCGCGAAAAGGGGCTTCTGGTGATGGGCCCGGATTGCGGGACGGCCATCTTGGGCGGCGTGCCGCTCGCCTTCGCCAACGCCGTGCCGGGCGGGGATATCGGCATCGTCGCGGCGTCCGGCACCGGGTTGCAGGAGGTCGCCACGCTGATCGCGCGCGCGGGCTTCGGCGTGTCGCACGCCATCGGCACCGGCGGACGCGATCTGTCCGAGGCGGTCGGCGCGTTGACCACGCTCGCCGCCTTGGACGCGTTCGACGCCGACCGCGGCACGCGCACCGTCGTCGTGATTTCCAAGCCGCCCGCACCGGCCGTCGCGCGCGCCGTGCTCGAACGCGTGGCGCGCAGCCCCAAGCCGCACGTGATCTGTTTTCTGGGCGCCGAAGCGCTGGACCTGCCGCCCAACGCGCGCGCCGCGGCGACCTTGGCCGAAGCGGCGGCGTTGGCCAGCGCGCCGCTCGCCGAACCCTTCGACGCCGTCGCCCTGACGGCCGAGTGGCGCGCCAAACTCGCGCCTTCACGCCAATTCGTGCGCGGCGTCTACTCGGGCGGGACGCTGTGCGCCGAAGCGCAGATCCTGTTGCGCCGTGCGGGTGCGGCCTTCTGGTCGAACGCGCCCGTGCCCGGCGCCGCGCCCGGCCGGCCGGCGCGCGGCCACGTGCTGATCGATTACGGCGCCGACGAATACACGCGCGGCCGGCCCCATCCGATGATCGACCCGACCTTGCGCGACGCAGGCCTGGTGGCGGCCCTCGACGATCCGAGCGTCGCCTCGATCCTGATCGACATCGTGATCGGCACCGGTGCGAACGACGATCCGGCCGAACACGCGGCCAACGCCGTGGCCGCGGCGAAGACGCGCGCCGCCGCCGTCGTCGCTTGCGTGGTCGGCACCGATCTCGACGCGCAGAATCGCGCCGCGCAAGTGCGCACGCTGGAGGAAGCCGGGATCGTCGTGGCGCCCTCGCACGAAGCCGCCGCGCGCCTGGCGATCGCTATCGCCGCGCGCTGACCGCGAGCACGGCGCACGCGCCGTCCATCGCATCCCATCCCGACGAATGGCCCATCGCGGCGAGCGGCGCGAAATCGTCGTCGCCCCGGCTCAACGCGCCCAAGGCCGCGTGGAATCCGGCCGTGCCTTCGCCCTCGCACGCGGCCTCGAGGAAGGCGGCGGCGATGTCGCTCGTCCGGCCCGGCACCGCCGCGCGCAGGAATTCCGCCAGCTCGTCCGCCGCGCGGACCGCGCCGAAGACGCGCAAGGCGATCGCCGCGCCGCCAAGCGCGTCGTCCCCCGACGGCGTCAACCCGGCGCCCAAGCCGATCAACGCGCCGCACGCCGCGACCGGCGCATCGCCCGCCCGCCAGCGCGCGAGCGCGCCCAAACCTTCGGCATACGCCGCGCGCGTCGGATGCGGATCGGGCGTCGGACGTGCGGCGCGCGCGTGTGCAAGCCCCCGCGCCAAAGCCGCCGATGTCGCGGGCGACAACGCGGGCGCCGTCCATATCGGGCCCGGAATAAGATCGAATGATGTTCCGAATGTCGGATAGATGCCGTCGATGCGCGCGTGAATCGGCCCGTCCTCGCCCGTCGCGGGCACCAAACAAACCACGCGCCCGGCTGAATCCTTCGTGTATGTCGCGCGCGCGAAGCGCGCGAAGATCGTCAGCGTTCCGACCGCGCGCGCGGCGTGGCGTCCCATCGACGATGCGCGCAGCGCCGCGGGACGTACACTCGGTCCGGGCGTATCGATTCGCTTCCGTTCGATTTCGAGGTGTGGCATGACGCCTTGGCGAGTGAAAACGCGATGGGGTGCGACGACGGGGGTACGCCATTGACGGCGAAATATTGCCGTTTGCGAAACGACTGACAAGCGCCCGGCTTTGTCTTACACTTGTATTTCGTAGGGTCGCCAAAGGAGAGATGAAGTGGCCGCAAAATCGAAGAACGCCGTCCGCCGCACGAAAGGCAAGCCGTCCGAAGTCGATCTGCACGTGGGCGGCCGGGTCAAGGAGCGGCGCATGGAACTCGGCATGTCCCAGCAGGAACTCGGCCGTCTGATCGGAATCACCTTCCAGCAGCTGCAGAAGAACGAGCGCGGCTTCAACCGCCTGTCGGCTTCGCGTCTCTACGAAACCGCGCGCGCGCTCGACGTGCCGGTCGGCTATTTCTTCGAGGGCCTGTCCCAGGAATTCGACGGCGCGCGCCGCAAGGCGATCGCGGCGACCGTCACGCATCCGCTGCCCTCGCAGGTCGAGGATCCCGCGCAGAAGCGCGAAACGCTCGACATGGTCAACGCCTATTACAGCATCAAGGACCGCAAGGTTCGCCAGCAGATCGTCGGCACGATGCGCGCGCTGGCGCGCACCGACGGCGAATCGCCGATCCACGACCGCCCGCGCCGCGGCCGTCCGCCCAAGAAATCGCGCTGAACCCGAACGTCCGCGCGTCGAAGGGCCCCTTGCGGGGCCCTTCTTTTTGGCGCCGGGTTTCGCGCTAGGATAGACATCTTGCGCGAAACCCCAGGGGAAGGGATCCGCCGCCGTGCCGTCCGCCATGCCGTCGATCCAGACCCCTTATTCGTGGTTCCGTCTCGCGGTCTCGATGCTTCTCGGGACCATCGGTTGCGTGGGCATGTGGTCGTTGGTCGTGGCACTGCCCGCCGTGCAGGCCGATTTCGGTGCCGCGCGCGCCGACGCGTCCTTGCCCTACACGCTGACGATCGTGGGCTTCATGTTCGGGGGCATCGCGGTCGGCCGTCTGTCGGACCGGTTCGGCATCTTTCCGCTGCTGGTCCTCGGCACGGTTCTGATGGGCGGCGGCTATATCCTCAGCGCCTACGCGCCCGGTCTGTTCGCCTTCGCGGTGATTTGCGGGGTGACGATCGGTGTTGGCGGGGCGGCCAGCTTCGCGCCGTTGGTGGCCGACGTGTCGCTGTGGTTCGACCGGCATCGCGGGCTTGCGATTTCGCTCGCCGCCGCCGGCAGCTATGTCGCCGGCGCCATCTGGCCGCCGGTCGTGCAGTATTTCCTGGCCGAATACGGCTGGCGGCGCACGCATATCGGCATCGGGATTTTCTGCCTTGCGACGATGCTGCCGCTCGCCCTCGTGCTGCTGCGTCGGCCGGACGTCGCGGGAACCGGGCCGTCCGCGGGCGCCGATGCCGACACGCGCCGCACGGTCGGCTTGGGTCCCAATGCCACCCAGGCGTTGCTCGCCTTCGCGGGGTTGTGCTGCTGCGTGGCGATGGCGATGCCGCAGGTCCATCTCGTCGCCTATTGCGCCGATCTGGGATACGGCCCCGCGCGCGGGGCGGAAATGCTGGCCCTGATGCTCGGCTTCGGCGTGGCCAGCCGCCTGATTTTCGGCTCGGTCATGGACCGCATCGGCGCCATGCCGACCTTGCTGCTCGGCTCGACGCTCCAGGCGTTCGCGCTGGCGCTCTATCTGCCGTTCGACGGCTTGGTCTCGCTTTACATCGTTTCGGCGATCTTCGGCCTGTCCCAAGGCGGGATCGTGCCGGCCTATGCGGGGATCGTGCGCGAGCTGTTCCCCGCGCGCGAGGCGGGGTTCCGCGTCAGCTTCGCCATTTCCGCGACGCTGGCGGGCATGGCTTTCGGCGGCTGGCTTGCGGGCGCGATCTACGATTGGGCCGGGACTTATGCCGCAGCGTTGGTCAACGGCATCGTCTGGAACTTCGCCAATATGGCGGTGGTCGCGTGGCTGCTGCTGCGCAAACGCCGCTTGGCGGGGATCTAGAGCGTGATGCTTTTTGAAGGAATCGGGATTCCGTTTTTTTGCGAATTCTGATTCAAGGCTGGGACTGGGCGTGGAGGCCAGTCCCGATGACGCGACCCTATTCGGAGGATTTGCGCGAGCGCGCTGTGGCGCTGGCGGAGGCGGGGCAGACGATCCGGTCGATTGGCGCGGCGCTGCGGATCAGCCCGTCTTGCGTGTCGAAGTGGCGCAAGCTCAAGCGCGAGACCGGCGAGTTGCGGCCCGGCCAGATCGGCGGGCACAAGCGGCGTACTTTGACGGGCAAGTGGGCGGCCTGGCTGCGCCGGCGGGTGCTGTCGGGGCGGCGCTGTACGCTGCGGGGGCTGGCGGCGGAGCTGGCCGCGCGGGGGGTGAAGACCGACAGCCGGGCGGTCTGGGTGTTCCTGCACGCCGAGGGACTGAGCTTCAAAAAAAACCGCGCGGGCGGCCGAGCAAAACCGTCCTGACGTGGCGCGGCGGCGGGCGCAGTGGCGCCGGCATCAAGGCCGGATCGACCCGCGAAGGCTCGTGTTCATCGACGAGACTTGGATCAAGACCAACATGGCGCCGATCCGCGGCTGGGGCCCGCGCGGCGCACGGCTGGTGGCGCGCGTGCCCCAGGGACACTGGAAGACGCTGACCTTCCTGGCCGCCTTGCGCTGCGACCGGTTGACGGCGCCGTGCGTGTTCGATGGGCCGATCAACGGCGAGAGCTTCTTTGCGTATGTCGAGCAGGTCCTGGTGCCCGCGCTTGCGCCCGGCGACGTCGTTGTCATGGACAATCTCGGCAGTCACAAGGGTCGCGCCGTCCGACGAGCGATCCGCGAGGTGGGCGCCAAGCTCTTCTTCCTGCCGCCCTACAGCCCCGATCTCAACCCCATCGAGCAGGTCTTCGCCAAGCTCAAGCACCTCGTGCGCAACGCCCAGCCGCGATCCATCGAGGCAACCTGGCGCAAGGTCGGCGAACTCGTCGGCATCTTCGCCCCAGACGAGTGCGCCAACTACCTCGTCAACTCAGGCTACGCTTCCGTATGAAAACATCAGGCTCTAGGAAATGGCGCGCCCGGCGAGACTCGAACTCACGACCTTCAGCTCCGGAGGCTGACGCTCTATCCAACTGAGCTACGGGCGCAGCGCTGGACGTTTAGATAGCCCAGAAGCCGCCGCCGCGCAAATGGCGCCTCAGCGCCGCGTTTCGGGGCTCAGGACGCGCTCCAGGCGCTGGCTGTATTTCGACATGCCGAAGCACAGCACGAAATAGACGAAGGCCGCGAAGACGTAGGCCTCGTTGGGGAAGCCCATCCAATTCGGGTCGCCCAACGCCGCGCGCAAGGTCGTGAAGAAGTCGAAAATGCCGACGATCACGACCAGCGTCGTGTCCTTGAACAGGCCGATGAACGTGTTCACCTGCGCCGGGATCGTCATCTTCAGCGCCTGGGGCAGGATCACCAGCCGCATCTTCTGGGCGTAGTTGAGGCCGAGCGATTCGGCTGCCTCGTACTGGCCGCGGCTCAAGCCCTGCAGGCCGCCGCGCACCACCTCGGCCAGATAGGCGGCCGAGAAGATCGTGTAGGCGAATTGGATGCGGAACAGCCGGTCGATCGTCATCCCTGCGGGCAGGAACAGCGGCAGCATGATCGCCGCCATGAAGATGATCGTCACCAGCGGCACGCCGCGCACGCATTCGATCAGCGCCACGCAGAACCATTTGACGACGGGCATGTGGCTGCGCCGGCCGAGTGCGAGCAGGATGGCCAGCGGATAGCCGGTGGCGAGGCCGAACACGGCGATGAACACCGTCACCGTCAGTCCGCCCCACAGCCGCGTGGGCACGTGCGCCCCGAAGATTTCGAGGCCGAACAACGTGCCGTCCATCAGCACGAACATCACGACCGACGCCGCGACCCACGCCCAAACCAGCGTCTTCGACCAAAACCGCCGGAACAGCGAAATCCCGACCATGATCGCGAACAGCGACAGCATCGTCGCCGGCCGCCAGCGCAATTCGTAGGGATAGAGACCGAAAACCGCGAACCAGAATTTCTCGCCGATGAAGGCCCAGCAGGCTCCCTGGCGCGCTTCGCGGCATTGGGCGGCGGTGGCGGTCCAATTCGCCTCGATGAACGCCCAATTCGCGAGCGGCGGCACGGCGAAATAAAGCGCGACGAGGCACAGCAGCGTGATTGCCGCATCGAGCTTCGTGCCGAAGAAGCGTTCGCGCGCGCGCGCGGCGAGCCGCGCGAGGGTCAGGCGCGGCCGTTCGGGCGCGTCGACGGTGAGGGCGGCGTCGGCCATCGCCTATCTCTCCTTCAACGCGACGCGCGCGTTGTACCAATTCATGCCGGCCGAGGTCAGCAGCGACAGCGCCAGATAGACCGTCATCATGATGAAAATGACCTCGATCGCCTGGCCCGTCTGGTTGATCGAGGTGTTCGAAACGCTGAACAGATCCTGATAGCCGATCACGATGGCGAGCGAGGAGTTCTTGGTCAGGTTCAGATATTGGCTGGTCAGCGGCGGCACGATGACCCGCAGCGCCTGGGGCAGGATCACGAGGCGCATGATGCGGCCGTCGGACAGGCCCAGCGCGCGCGCGGCCTCCCACTGGCCCTTGCCGACGGACTGGATGCCCGAGCGCACGATTTCGGCCACGAAAGCGGCGGTGTAGACGACGAGGCCCGTCGTCAGCGCCGCGAATTCGGGGCTGAGTTCGGACCCGCCTTGGAAATTGAAGCCCATCAGCACGGGCATCGACACGTTGACCGGTTCGGCCGCCAGCGCGGACAGCGCCCACGGCAGCAGCACGAGATAGCCCGCGCAGATCGGCCAGACGCGCTTGATCTCGCCCGTGCGCGCTTGATGCGCGCGCGCCCGGCGGACCGTGAGCCAGCACGCCGCCAGCGCGACCGCGAGACCCACGAGCGCCAATTGCAGGCCGCTGTTCCAGTCGATCGACGGGATTTTGAGGCCGCGCTGGGACAGATACACGCCCGGCAGCGGGTTCAGCGCCTCGCGCACGCCCGGCAATTGCTGGAAGACGACGAGCCAGAACACCAGCTGCAGCACGACCGGCGTGTTGCGCACGAGTTCGATGTAGCCGCCGACGAGCCCCGACAGCAGCGGGTTGCCCGACAGGCGCAGCACGCCGAGCGTCACGCCCAACAGCGTCGTCAGCAGGCAGCCGATCACGGCCACGCGCAACGTGTTGAGCAAGCCCACGCTGAGCGCGCGGGCATAGCTGTCCGCGGGCGTGTAGGCGATCAAGTGTTCGCCGATCGGGATGCCGGCGGCGCGTTCGAGGAAGCCGAAGCCCAGCTGCAGGCCGCGCGCGGCCATGTTGGTCTGGACGTTCGAAAACAGGAAAAAGCCAAGCGCCACGACGAAGACGAGCAACGCGCCTTGCAGGATCAGGGCGCGGACGTCGCGGTCGTTCCACCAAGCGGGGGCGGCGGCGGAGGCGGCGGACATGGGATGCCGGAAAAAAGGGAAAGGCCGCCCCCGGATTTCCGGGAGCGGCCTTCGTCGCGTCGTTTAGCGGGCCGGCGGGGCGTAGAGCAGGCCGCCGCGCGTCCAGATGTTGTTCATGCCGCGCTCGAGACCGAGCGGGGTGTTGACGCCGAGGTGACGTTCGAAGATTTCGCCGTAGTTGCCGAACGCTTTGATGATCGTGCGCGCGTACTGGGCGTTGGCGGCACCGATGGACTCGCCCATGTTGCCTTCCGCACCCAGCAGGCGGCGGACGACGGGGTTCGTCGCGCTGGCGGCGATCTGGTCGACGTTCGCTTGGGTGATGCCCATTTCTTCGGCGTCGATCAGCGCGAACACCGTCCACGCCACGAGGTTCGTCAGCTCCTCGTCGCCTTGGCGCACGACCGGACCCAGGGGCTCCTTCGACACGCGCTCGGGCAGGATCACGTGATCGCGCGGGTTGGTCAGCAGCGTGCGCTGCGCGGCCAACGCGGCGAAGTCGTTCGTGAACACGTCGCAACGGCCGCTGTCGTAGGTGCGGCGCAGCTCGTCCAGATCCGCCACGACGACGGGGCGGAACTGCATGTTGTGCTGACGGAAATAGTCGGCGAGGTTCAGCTCGGTGGTCGTGCCGGGCTGCACGCAGACCGTGGCGCCGTTCAAGCCGCGCGCGGACGTGACGTTCAAACGACGCGGCACCATCATCGCCTGACCGTCGTAGAACACGACGGCGGGGAAGTTGAAGCGGTTGACGTTCGAATCGCGCGTCAGGGTCCACGTCGAGTTGTTCGACAGCACGTCGACTTCGCCCGCGGACAGCGCGGGGAAGCGGCTTTGCGTCGTCACCGGCACGAACTCGACCTTGCTCGGGTCGTTGAAGATCGTGATGGCGATGGCGCGGCAGATCTCGACGTTGAAGCCGGACCAGCGGCCTTGCGCGTCGGGAACGCCGAAGCCGGGGTTCGACGGGCCTTGCACGCCGCAACGCAGCGTGCCGCGTTGCTTGATCGCATCGAGCGCGGCGCCGGCATTGGCGACCGCGGGGGCGAACATGAGAAACGCCGCGGCGGACGCGGCGAAGAGAGCAGCGGACTTCAAGGATAGCCTCCGTTGTGCGCGCCCGTTATGGCCGAGCGCTTGGGGGGAACCGGTTTCGGTCAGCAAGAACCGGACCGGATGACC
>JADCGK010000186.1 GCA_020249045.1 Azospirillum sp.
CCCGTTCGCGAGTTCGCGAAGCGCGTCGTCGAATTTCGCGAGCTGCTCTTCTGCGATTTCCGCAACATCGGCGGTTTTTGAGCTGCGCCAGGGCATCGCGTTGCGCGCGTGTTCGCGCCAGGTCGGCAAAATGAGCTCGATGTTTCCGCTTTTTTTGATCGCGTCCAGCGCGGCCGCCCACGTCGCCGCGTCGCCGGCGGCGGTGTGCGCGCGGTGCGCCGACGTCGAACGCAAAACGTCGTCGACGAATTCGTGCGACCGGCAGACCGATTCGGCGATGCCGAGAATCAACGGCTCGGCAGGATCGGCGAGCAAATCAAAGGTGAATTGGCGTTCGCCGCGATCGTAGAATTCGAGGAGGAGAAAAAGCCAACGCCAGTCGTTGGAGGGCGAGTCGCTGATGCAGCGACAGCCACGAAGGGCGACGTTGAGTTGATCCACGGTATCGTCGATCGGCGTGCCGCGGGCGAGGAGAAGATCGCGCGGGAGGCCATGAAGGTATTCGGCGTTGGGGTCCCATGCGAGATCGCTCAGCCATTCTGAATGCGGTCGGATCAGGAGCGCGCCGACGTGCCCGTCCTCGCGGGCCCAGCCGATCTCGATCGGGAAACCATTGACGAGGCCGGATGCCTCGATGTCGACGAAAGCGAACATGATATGAGCGAGTTTCCGGCGCGGCCGCGGCTGGGTCAAGCGCGCGAGGCGCGGGTTGGATTCGTTGGGGAGCGAAAGAAAGAGGCGGACGGCGCGATGCGCCGCTCGCCAAGAAATAAAAAGGAAGAGGTGGCGGGGCCGTGTTGACGAGCTGCCGCGTGTTGGTTCCGCGCGCGCGGGATCGGCGGATTGACCGACCGCGATCCGCCAACGCGGATTGCTGGGCGACGAGGCGCTGCGCATGGTCGCGAACTTTCTTCTTGCCGTTCCCGACCTCACGAATCAGCATGAAAGCTGTCGAAATCCGTCTTTTTCCGGGAGACGAACGGCCAAGCCATTGAAACTCCACTTTCTTTCGCCCGCGCGCCGGCTCTGATTCCGCGCTTTTTCGCAGGGTTTCGGGCGGGTCGGGAATGGCGCCGGGGTTTGGGTTTTCGGGGCCTGGCGGGCGGGCGTGGCGGCGGCGGGGCGCTGTGGGGCCGGCGCTGACGGGCGGGCGGGCGTCAGGGGAGAGAGGCGGGAGTGACGGAAGCGGGCAGGGCGGAAGGAAGCTTGATCCGTAACGCACACCCCGCGCTTCGCGCGCGTTCGCCACTCGACGCGGTGCGTCGCCCGTTTCTCGGCTTTGGGCTCACGGCATTGCGGATCATTTTTGGAGAACGTGAAGCGCGGAGCGCTGCTGGCATTGCACAGTTTGGTGCCCCAGCAACTCCGAGAGCAACAAGCTCTGCGTTTCGCGCAGCGGCTTTAGCCGCGCCCCCCGCTTTTCTTCGAGTCACTGCGACATGATCTCCGGCGGGTGCTGGCAAATCGTTTTGTTCTCGAACCACTTTTCGTGGTTCTCGTCGACGATTTCGAGCATGAAACGCCGGCACGTCTTTCCATCGATGATAAGTTTTCTTCCGATCGGGCGCGCCATAACCGGCTGAAGGCGTGGTATGCACGAGTGTATGTCTTGGGTTCTAGTTTCCCCATTATTTTGGTTTTGGATTTCATAGTGGAGCACCCGGCACTCTTTGTTTTCCGGCGAAATGTAGGATTCGCCTTCTCGAATCTCGAGTACCTTTTCGCGTTTGAAACTTTGAGCACCCGTTTCTTTTGCGAGGACGCCGAGCGCGATCGCCGCGATCGCGCCGACTGCCATGAGTTTTTGCGTACGCATGTTCGTCTCCTTTTCAGTTCTTCGGTTTCTCGATTGCGAAATCCGCCGCCGTCGCCGGCCGCAACGCTGGTTCGCCCGGGCGCTTGATGAAGAATTTGATCGCGGGGTTCGCCGACTCGGCCATCGAATGCACGCAAAACACGTCGCCCTTGATTTGATAAGCGCCCGCCGCCGTGGGCGGAATCTCCCAAAGCCCCGCCAGCCCATGCCCGCGTTCGACCATCGATCGAGGATTCCAGCTCCATTCGGCGTGGGCGAGTTGCGTGAGATCGCGGTCGCCGACACGAAGCCGCGACGCGCAAAAAGCGGCGCTCACGCTCGTCTCCTCATAAACCACGGCGATCAGCGTGCTTTCGCGCGTCGCCGTCGTCGTCAGTAGATTGGTCTCGAACGAGTAGATCGCCGCGTACGTCGCCGGCGCGCCGGAAATCTGGCGCAAGCTCGCGCCGCCGGACGGAATCGTCAGCGCATTGGTCGCATCCGCGAGAAGATGTTTCTCGACGTCCGCCGTTTTCTTGAAATCTTGCGGTTTCAGTGCGCGATACTCGATGTTCCATCCCCCGGCCACGTTTTCCGCGAGCGTCGGCGCGGCTGCATCGCGACGCGCGGCGCCGGGGCGCAAAACGCGGACCGCCGGCGTGGCCGATGCGGCAGCCGCCGCGGCGGCACCTTCGGCCTTCTCGATCGACACGTCGGCCGAGCGTAGAACGCGCGAGGTTCCACGCGGTTCGCGCATGACGATCCGGATCGGGTTCTCGATGTTTCCGCCGGCGCCGCGCGGCTTGATCGAGACGATCGAGAACCGATCGCGCTGGCACGCGATGAAAATTTCGGCCGGATTTTGGCCCGCCGCGAGCTCGAAGCCTTCGGCAAAAACCGGCGCTTCGTCGAATTCCGCGAGTCGAACCATTTTGGGCTGGGCGTTGCCGATCGCGATCGATGCCGCGCACGCGCCGACTTTCCATCCGTGGGCGAACGGCTCGAAGAACTGAACGCCGAAGGCGTATCGACCGGCCGCCGGCGCATTGAAATCGAACTTGAGTTTCATCGCGAGCGGCGTCGTCCAGCCCGGCACCGGCGCGATATCGCCGATGGCGGCGAGGCGGAGGTTTTCGAGGCGCAAGGCGCCGGCAAACAGGGCGCGGGCGGAATCGACGCGCGTGAGCGAATTCGATGGCGCGTGAGCCTCGAGCAGGAGTTCGCCTTGGGCTCGGGTGAGCGTCTGAGCGCTCGCGAACGCGGGCGAGAGAGCGAGGAGGGTCGCGAGAGCGGTGAGGGTCTTGTGCATCTTCGGGGTTCCTTCTTATTTCTCGACGACGAATTCGCCGGGGTTCGGGAGGCGCAGAGCGCGATCGTTCGAACGCTTGAGCAGGACGTTGACGTCGCCGCCCGCGATCGTCAGCGTCGTGGTCGCGCAGGCGATCGAGATGCGAACGCTGTAGGCGCCCGGCGCGAGATCAGGGAGCAGCCAGGCGCCGGCGAGATGTTTCCGGCCATCGGCCGGGAAAACGACCTGGAACGTTCCTTGGTTCAGCGGCGCGTGCCGGGATTCATTCTCCAGCTTCCTGTCGTTCACGACGGCTTCGGACCAACAGGGGAAGATTTCCTTCGAGTTGGAACCGGCCGAGAGCGCGAGCCAGGTGGTGCCGGCGTTGTCTTCGGTGACGAGCAGATTCGACGTCATCACGATCGCCGACGAAGCCGTGTCGCGCACACGCTGGGCTTGCGGCGCGCTCGGTGCCGCCGCGGGCGGCGCCATGCTCGGCCCGGGTGCGGCGATCGTCGCAACGATCGGCGCGCGCCAGACGGCGGCCCATTTTTCTTCGAGCGTATCGGCACCGAAGAGCGGCGCGAACGCGGCGGCG
>JADCGK010000187.1 GCA_020249045.1 Azospirillum sp.
TGGACGAGCCCTTGTCCAATCTGGACGCCAAGCTGCGGGTGTCCACGCGGGCGCAGATCAAGAACCTGCATCACGAACTCAAGACCACCACGATCTACGTGACCCACGACCAGATCGAGGCGATGACGCTCGCCGACCGCGTGGTCGTGATGAACAAGGGCGAGGTGCAGCAGCTCGGCACGCCGCTCGAGATCTACGACCGGCCGGCCAACACCTTCGTCGCCTCCTTCATCGGCAATCCGGCGATGAATCTGCTCGCGGGCGAAATCCAGGGCGGCGCGTTCGTCGCCCCCGGCGTGCGCGTTCCGGGCTTCGCCGTGCCCGACGGCAAGGTGACGCTCGGTTTCCGCGCCGAAGACGCGAGCCTCGCCGGGAGCGGCGAAATGACCGCCCCCGTCTATTCGATGGAGTTGCTCGGCGACGCCTCGATGGCGACGCTGCAGATCGCCCCGGGCGTGCACGTCGCGGTCAAGGCGGCGAAAAGCTTCTCCGCCGGAATCGGCGACGTGCTCTCCGTCCGCCTGCCGCCGAATATCTGCCATCTCTTCGACCGCGAGACGGGCCAGCGTATCGAGCGGAGGGCGGCGTGAGCGCCGATCCTCTTCTCTCGTTGAAAAAGCGCTTCGCCGCGTATCTCGGCACGTTCGCCGAGCCCGGCGCCGCGAAGTGGCGCGGTGCGACGAATGATTTCTTCGCGCCCGAATCCAACATCAACACCGTCCATCCCTTCAACCAAGCGACGGGGCCCGACGCCCATTGGGCGTCCGTATTCCAACCGCTGCTCGCCGCCTTCGACGGGCTCTATCGGCGCGTCGATATTCTGATGGGCGGGCGGTTCGAGGGCGGGGACTGGGTCAGCGCCACGGGCTATTGGGTCGGGCATTTCCAAGTGCCGTTTCTCGGGATCGCCCCCACCGGCCGCATGGCGCATCTGCGGTTCGGCGAGTTCCATCGGATGGAAAGCGGCCGTGCGGTCGAGAGCTACATCTTCCTCGATGTTCCCGAACTGATGATGGCGGCGGGATGCTGGCCTTTGCCCATGCCGCCGGGCCATACCGGCATTCTGCACGGCCCCGCGACGCAGGATGGGCTCCAGCTCCATGCCAACGATCCGGCCGAGAGCGCGAAGTCGTTCGCGGACACGACCGCGATGCTCTCCAAGCTCAACACGCCGGACGAATCCTGGCGACCCTATTGGCATCCCAACATGGTCTGGTACGGCCCCGCCGCGTTCGGCACCTATCTCGGTGTCGATCGGTTTGCGGGCTTCCAGCGTCCGTTCGAGAAATGCTTCGAAGGCTGGGCCGGTGGCTCGGCCGGGTCAGGCCGCACCAAGCATTTCACGCGCTTCGGCGATGGGCTCTATACCTGCTCCGGCGGCTGGCCGTCGCTTTCCGGCACCTCGGTCAAACCGTTTCTCGACCAACCGGCGACCGGGAAAATGACGTTCTTCCGGGTCTGCGATTGGTGGCGGCGCGAGGGCGACCTGCTGATGGAGAACTGGGTCTTCGTCGATATCCCCTTCGCCATGATGCAATTCGGCATCGACGTGTTCGAAGCGCGGAGGGCGTCGTGAGCGACGCTACCGCCCATCGCGCGCGCTCGGCGGCGACCCTCGCGGCCGCCCAGCGCATGGAGCATGCGCTGGGGACGAACTCCGACGACATGGCGGCGCATTTCCACGACGATTTCGTCTGGCGCGGGAACTACGGCTGCGGCGTGAAGCTCGGATTGGCCGCGTTCCGCCGCGATTGGCAATTGCCGCTGCGAGCGGCCTTCACCGATCGCGTCTACGTGACCGAGAAATTCCTGGCCGACGGCGATTGGGCCGCGTGCTTCGGGCATATCGAGGCGACGCATTCGGGCCCCTTCATGGGCATCGCCGCCACGGGCAAGCGCGTGAAGATTCCCTACATGGATTTCTGGCGTGTCGAGGACGGGCGCATCCGCGACAATCCGGTTTCCGTCGATTTCGCGTCCGTGCTGGCGCAGCTCGGGCGCGACGTTTTCGCGGGCGAAGGCTGGGAAGCCTTCGATCGCGGCGAGAAAATTCCGCCGGCGCCGCCGGCGAAACCTTGAGGGCAAGCAAATGGCGATCACCACTCTGAAGCGCGGCAAACCAGCGAACGAACGCGCCGACGACGACGCGAAGGTCCGCTCCACCGTCGAAGGCATCCTGAAAGACATCGAAACGCGCGGCGACGCGGCCGTGCGCGAGCTCGCGCTCAAGTTCGACAAATACGCGCCGCCGGCTTTCCGGCTGACCAAATCGGAGATCGAGGCGGCGGTCGCCAAAGTTACGCCTCGCGACATGGCGGATATCCGCTTCGCGCAAGACCAGATAAGGCGCTTCGCACAAGCCCAGCGCGACTCGATGCGCGACATCGAAGTCGAAACGCTGCCCGGCGTCGTGCTCGGCCATCGAAATATTCCGGTCCAGTCGGTCGGCTGCTACGTGCCCGGCGGCAAGTTCCCGATGGTCGCTTCGGCGCATATGTCGGTGCTGACCGCCTCGGTGGCCGGCGTGCCGCGCATCGTCGCCTCGGCCCCGCCAGTGAACGGCGAACCGCATCCGGCGATCGTCGCGGCCATGTATATGGGGGGTGCGCACGAGATCTACGTGCTCGGCGGAATTCAAGCCGTGGGCGCCATGGCGCTGGGAACCGAAACGATCAAGCCGGTCGATATGCTTGTAGGCCCCGGCAACGCGTTCGTGGCGGAGGCCAAGCGCCAGCTCTTCGGCCGCGTGGGCATCGATCTGTTCGCGGGGCCCACCGAGACCATGATCGTCGCCGACGAGACCGTCGACGCCGAGCTCTGCGCGACCGATCTGCTCGGCCAAGCCGAGCACGGCTACAATTCGCCGGCCTGCCTGATCACCAACTCCCGCAAGCTTGCCGAGGCGACGATGGGCGAGGTCGAGCGCTTGTTGAAAATTCTGCCGACGGCGGACACGGCCGCGGCGAGCTGGCGCGACTACGGCGACGTTATCCTTTGCGACACCCACGAGGAGATGCTGAAGGTCGCCAACGACATGGCCTACGAACACGTCCAGGTCATGACCGACCGCGACGATTGGTATCTCGCGAACATGCATTCCTATGGCGCGTTGTTCCTGGGGGCCCGCACCAACGTCGCCAACGGCGACAAGGTGATCGGCACCAACCACACGCTGCCGACCAAGCGCGCGGGCCGCTACACCGGCGGGCTGTGGGTCGGCAAGTTCCTCAAGACGCACAGCTACCAGAAGGTCCTGAACGACCAAGCGGCCGCGCTGATCGGCGAGTACGGTTCGCGGCTCTGCATGCTCGAAGGCTTCGTGGGCCACGCCGAACAATGCAATATCCGCGTCCGGCGCTACGGACAGAAGAACGTGCCCTATGGGGCCGCGGCGCAATGACGGGAACGGCCGCCCCAATGCGCGTTCCGCGAGCACCCTCGTTCCGGCTCGACGGGCGCCGCGCGCTGGTCGCTGGGGCCTCTTCGGGGATCGGCTTCGGGGCGGCGGCCGCGCTCGCGCAAGCGGGAGCCCATGTCGTGCTGGTCGCACGCCGCCAAGCGCCGCTCGACGAAGCCGTCGCGGCGATCGTGGAAGCCGGCGGAAACGCCGAAGGCCGCGTGCTCGACATTGCAAATGTCGACGCGACGGCGAAGTTCGTCGCGTCGGCGGGGCCGTTCGACGTGCTGGTGAACTCCGCCGGC
Organism: Azospirillum sp.; assembly: GCA_020249045.1. GTDB lineage: Bacteria > Pseudomonadota > Alphaproteobacteria > CACIAM-22H2 > CACIAM-22H2 > Tagaea. Next base: position 3,703 of record JADCGK010000187.1, read on the forward strand.
CTCGCGCGGCATGCGCCCGCGCTCGACACGAGCCTCGCCGACTACGACGCCGCCATGGCGCTCAATCTGCGGGCCGCCTATTTTCTGACGCGCGAGGTCGCGCGCGGGCTGATCGCGGCGGGCAAGCCCGGCTCGCTGATAAACGTCTCTTCGCAAATGGGCCATGTCGGCGGGCCGGACCGCGCGGTCTATTGTGCCAATAAGCACGCGCTCGAAGGCATGACCAAGGCGATGGCGCTCGAATGGGGCAAGCACGGGATCAGGGTCAATACGCTCTGCCCGACCTTCGTGCGCACGCCCTTGGCGGAGACGACGCTCTCGATCCCGGAGCGCAAGGCGTGGATCCTGTCCAAGATCAAGCTCGGGCGCGTCGGCGAGATCGAGGACATGATGGGTCCGGTCGTGTTCCTCGCGTCGGACGCGTCTGCGATGATGACGGGTACCCATTTGCTGATCGACGGGGGCTGGACGGCGGAATGAGCGGCGGGCGTGTCAACGAGAAAGTGACGAGCGCCGATGTGGCGCGCCTTGCGGGCGTGTCGCAATCGGCCGTGTCGCGCGTCTTCACGCCGGGCGCGTCGGCGTCCGCGCGGACGGCCGAAAAGGTCCGCGCGGCGGCCGAGCTGCTCGGCTATCGGCCCAACGTGCTCGCGCGCGCTATGATCACCGGGCGTAGCCGCATCATCGGGCTGGTCGTGGCCTATCTCGAGAACCAGTTCTATCCGATGGCGCTCGAACGCCTGTCCAACGCGCTGCAGGATCGCGGCTATCACATTCTGATTTTCATGGCGGGTGGGGCGACCGAGAACGTGGAGCGCGTGGTCGGCGAATTGATCGACTACCAGGTCGATGGGCTTGTGACCGCCTCGGTCGCGATGACCGACGATCTCACCTCGCGCTGTCTCGGCGCCGGGATTCCTGTCGTGATGTTCAATCGCGGCCAGAACGATCCGCGGCTCAGCGAGGTCACGTCCGACAACCGTGCGGGCGGCAAACGCGCGGCCGAGTTCCTGATCGCCGGCGGCCACAAGCGTATCGCGCATATCATGGGCTGGCAGGAATCCTCGACTGGCCGCGACCGGGCGATCGGTTTCCGCGACGGTATGGCGGCAGCCGGGCTCGAACCCTTCGCGATGGTCGAAGGCGCTTACGACCGCGCGCGGGCGGCGCAAGGCGCGCGCGAGATGTGCGAGGGGCCCGAACGGCCCGACGCGATTTTCGTCGGGAACGACCATATGGCCTTCGCCGTGATGGACGAACTCGTCCACAAGCTGGGGCTTCGCGTGCCCGATGACGTGTCGATCGTTGGCTACGACGACGCGCCGATGGCCGCTTGGCCCGCCTACGATCTCACGACCATCCGCCAGCCGGTCGAACCGATGGTGAGCGCCACCGTCGAAACGCTGCTGGGCCAAATCGAAGGCAACAGCGAGCCGCGCCATTTCCGGATCGACGGGCCGTTGATCGTCCGCCGCTCCGCCCGAATTCCCGAAGGATACGTCCCATGAGCAGCTTCACGAACCGGTGGCCGCATTTCCCGGACTACATCGTCGACATCACCAAGGAGATTTGGGAGGATCGCGGCGTCGCCACGCTCGAACGCTACTACGCGCCCGATATTCCCGTGCGCTCGCCGATGGGCGCTTCGCGCGGCAACAAGGCGGTGATCGCCGCCACGATGGCCACCCTCCACGAGTTCCCCGACCGAGAGCTCTTCGCCGAGGACGTGATCTTTTCCGAAGACCCAGCGCATGGGTTCCTGTCCTCGCACCGGATCGTCTCGACGGCGACGCATACCGGCGATGGCGCGTTCGGTGCCGCGACGGGCAAGCGCTTCACCGTACGCGTCATCGCCGATTGCGCGGCCAGGAACGACACGATCTACGACGAGTGGCTGGTGCGCGACTATGGGGGCATGGTCCGCCAGCTCGGCTCGGATCCCGAGAGCTACGCGCGCGCGCTGATCGTCCGCGAAGGCGGGCCGGAGAAAGCGTCGCGGCCTTTGGCGTCGGCCGGCGAAATTCCGGCGGTCTACAAGGGGCGCGGCAATTCGAACGAATGGGGCCAGCGCTACGCCGATACGCTGGAGCGCATCATGTCGGCCGACTTCGCGCATATCGGCACGAACTACGACCGGGCGGCGATCGGCGAATATGCGGGTGCCCGCCAAGCACTGGGGCGCGACAAGGTGACGGAGTTTTGGGTTGCGTTGCGCTCGGCGTTCCCGTCGGCGAGTTTCGCGATCCATCACCAAATCGGCATGGAGGGTGGGATGCTGAGCCCGCGCGCGGCGATCCGTTGGTCGCTCGATGGGACACACGACGGCTGGGGCGCTTTCGGCCGGCCGACGGGTGCCCGCGTCCACGTCATGGGCATGGCGCATGCCGAGTTCGGTCCCTTCGGGCCGGGTGGCGTGGGCTTGCGCCGCGAATTCGTCCTCTACGACGAGGTCGCGATCTGGAAGCAAATCCTTCTGCACAAGGGTACGCTATGACGCCGCTTGAAATGGAAGCCCGCATCGTCCGGTACGGCGATCTGGTGCCGTGCAAGACCGCCTTTATCGACGCGCACACGCCGGGCTCCGACGCCAAGGAGAATTTCACCATCATCGGCGCCGGGGTCTCCGAGAGTCCGGACCAGCATGTCCATATCCGCGAGACGCCGGGCTTCAATATCGGCGCCGCCGGCCAGCCGCCGAAATGCCTGAACTCCTTGCATTCGCATCGCACGGCGGAAGTGTTCTTCGTCCTCAAAGGCCGCTGGCGCTTTTTCTGGGGCCGTTACGGCACCGCCGGCGACGTGATCCTTGAGGAGGGCGACATTTTCAACATCCCGACGGGGGTGTTCCGTGGGTTCGAGAATGTAGGCACCGACTACGGAATGATCATGGCGATCCTGGGCGGCAACGACGCGGGCGGCGGCGTCATCTGGGCGCCGCAGGTGATCGAGGCCGCGCGCACGCACGGGCTGACGCTCGGCGAAAACGGGCGGCTCTATGACGGCAAGAAGGGCGAGACGCTGCCCGCGGGCGTGGCACCGATGCCCTTGCTGACCTCGGACGAACTCAAGCAGTTCGCCGAGCCAAGCGCTTCCGATGTCGTACCGCGTTGCGTCGCGCGCTATTGGGATCTGATGGCGATGGCCAAGGGCGGACCGGCGAAGACGATCGGTGCGACCGGCAAGCTCCGCGACCGGCCAGGCTTCGAGGTCGACTTTCTGACGCGCGGCTCGATCCCCGAGACGATGTACGAAACCGCACGCCACGAAATTCTGATGCCGATGCGCGGCCATTGGCGGCTGTCCTGGCCGGGTGGCGCAACCGTGCTCAATCCCGGCGACACGGCGGCCGTTCCGCCGGACCTGCGCCGCGCGCTGGCGCCGTCGATGACGGGCGAAGCCTCGCTCTATCGCGTCGTGAACACGGATGATCCGGCCGGCGCGTCCTTCCGTTTGCTGTGAGGTCGAAACATGACTCTGCTCGCCACCCATGTCGGCTCGTTGCCGCGCTCGCAGAAAGTCGTCGATTTCCTGTTCGCGCGCGAACGCGGCGAGCCCTACGACGTTCCCGCCTTCGACATGGCGATGGCCGAAGCGGTGAATGATCTCGTGCGCCGCCAGAAAGCCGCCGGGATCGACATCGTCTCCGACGGCGAGACCTCGAAAATCTCCTACGCGACCTATGTGAAGGACCGCTATACGGGCTTCGGCGGCGACAGCGCGCGCAACGCGCCCGCCGATCTCAAGCTCTATCCGAGTTTCCTCGACCGGATCGCCAAAGCGGGCGGCACGCCGAAATACTCCCGGCCGCAATGCATCGGGCCGGTACGCTCGAAAGGGCAGGGCGAGCTGCAGAAGGACATCGCCGCCCTCAAGGCCGCGTTGGCGGCGAACGGCGGCGGGCGCGCCTTCATGAACGCGGCCTCCCCCGGTGTGATCTCGCTGTTCCTGCAGAACGTCTATTACCGCTCGCGCGAGGAATATCTCGAAGCGCTGGCCGAAGCGATGCGCGACGAATACCGGACCATCGTCGAAGCGGGCTTCGATCTCCAGCTCGATTGCCCCGATCTCGCGCTGTCGCGGCATATGCTGTTCATGCATCTGACCGACGAGGAATTCCTTGCGGTCGCAGCCAAGCATGTCGAGGCGCTCGAACACGCGCTCCAGGGTCTCCCGCGCGAGCGCATCCGCCTGCATATCTGCTGGGGCAATTACGAAGGCCCGCACGTGTGCGATATCGACATGGCGAAGGTCTTCCCGCTGCTGATGCGGGTTCCCGCGCGCTACGTCCTGTTCGAGACCGCCAATCCGCGCCATGGCCACGAATGGGAAGTGTTCCGAGATCGCGCCAAGGACATTCCCGACGACAAGGTCCTGGTGCCCGGCGCCGTAGACACCACGACGAATTTCGTCGAGCACCCGGACCTCGTCCGTCAACGCCTCGAGCGCTTCACGGACATCGTCGGAAACGCGCGCGTGATCGCGGGCTCGGATTGCGGCTTCGGCACCTTCGCGGGCTTCGGCTCGGTCGATCCCGAAATCGCCTGGGCGAAGCTCGAAACCTTGAAGGAGGGCGCAAGGCGCGTGCGGTGAGGGCCGATCATCGTCGCCGGCTTCGATCCTCCGTGAAATGTCGAGCGGCCCCAGGGTCGGTCGATGCCGTTAAGTCCGGCCAATAGGAATCGGTAGCGATACTGCCGGCGTCAGCGTTTGGAAGTCTGCCCCGCCAGTCTTGACCGGCGTAGCGCGAGAAAGCCGCGATAGAGGATTTCGAGCACGCGGCCCACGGGCGGGAAGGCTGATCCTGATCCTTTATTTGGCTCCAAAGGTTAAGCGAGAATTGGGCACATTTTCTCGAAGAGAGGAATGTGCAGGATGCCAAGAAAA
>JADCGK010000188.1 GCA_020249045.1 Azospirillum sp.
AGGAGATCGCCGGATTGCCGCCGGAGGATTGGTCCAGCGTGATCGTGGCGACAGGCCCCTTGACCTCCCCGCCGCTTGCCGAGGCCGTACGCGCGGTGACGGGCGAGGAATCCCTCGCCTTTTTCGACGCGATCGCCCCCATCGTGCACAAGGACAGTATCGATTTCGGCAAGGCGTGGCTGCAATCGCGTTGGGACAAGGGCGATGGGGCCGACTACGTCAATTGCCCGATGGACAAGGCCGAGTACGAAAGCTTCGTCGCCGCCCTCGTCGCGGGCGAGAAGACCGAGTTCAAGGCGTGGGAAAAGGACACCCCTTACTTCGAAGGGTGTCTGCCGATCGAGGTGATGGCCGAACGCGGTCCTGAAACCTTGCGCTTCGGGCCGATGAAGCCGATCGGACTGACCGACCCGCGCACCGGTCGGCGGCCCTACGCGGTCGTGCAGCTGCGCCAGGACAACGCCTTGGGCACGCTCTACAACATCGTCGGCTTCCAGACGAAGCTCAAATACGGCGAGCAGTCGCGGATTTTCCGCACGATACCGGGCCTCGAACGCGCCGAGTTCGCGCGCTTGGGCGGCATTCATCGGAATACGTTCATCAACTCTCCGCGCGTGCTCGACGCCACGCTGCGCTTGAAGGCGCGGCCCGCCTTGCGTTTCGCGGGTCAGGTGACGGGGGTCGAGGGTTACGTCGAAAGCGCCGCGATCGGCTTGCTGGCGGGGCGCTTCGCCGCGGCCGAACGCTTGGGCCGCCAAATCGTGCCCCCGCCGCCGACCACGGCGTTCGGCGCGCTGCTCGCCCACATCACCGGCGGCGGCGACGACAAGACCTTCCAACCGATGAACTGCAATTTCGGCCTGTTCCCGCCGCTCGCGCAAAGCACCAAGAAAACCGACCGCAAGAAAGCCTACGCGCATCGCGCGCGCGCGGACCTGCTCGCTTGGCTCGGCGAAGGGACTTCAGAAGCGGCGCAGTGAATGCGCCCACCACAGCCGCCAGATATCCCCCGGATGCGGCCGGTGCAGAGCGGGCGCGAACGGATCGAAGCCCGCATCGGCCAAACGGCGAAGCGCCAGCGCTGCGACCTTGGCGGGCAACGCGGCGACGAACGATGCTTTTTCGACCCGATGGGCGCGCGCCTCCGCCAACAGCGCCGCGGCACGGCTCGCGACGGGTTCGACGACGGCGCGCAACGCGGACCCGGCTTTGTTTTCGTGGATGGCGTCGGGCGTCAGGCCCGCAGCGGCGATCGCGTCGAGCGGCAGCGGCGTCCGGCGTTGACGTGCGAAAAACGGTAGCGCACGCAGCATGCCCGCCAGCGCATAGGCCGTCCCGATGGCGCGCGCGGCCGGGTGCGGCGCGCCGAACGCCGCGCGCGCGATGCTCCCGCCCGTCCCCTCGGCATAGGCGGTCATCTCGGCCAAATCGACGAACGGCGCATCGTCCAGATCGCGCTCGCGCGCGTCGATGGCCTCGCGCAAGGGTCCGAAATCGGGCCGAACAGCCGCGAGAGCTTCGACCAACGGATGCTTGCGCGCGGGTTTTCCGGCTTCGATTTCGTCGAATGCCTCGCGCCACCATTGCAGACGGATTTGCCCCAGCATGGGTTCGGATACGGTCTCGCGCACGCGCGCGATCTCCACGTTGAAGGCGTAGATCGCGACCAACCGGGCGCGCGCCACCCCGCCGGCGAACAGCGTGGTGCGCCAGCGTTCGGGATCGGCGGCGCGCAGGCTGCGATCTGCTTCGGCAAGGGCGGCATCGGCCGCGGCGGCGTCGGACATGGATGCTATATAGACGCCGTGGCCCCAAGAATCGACCCGTGACCCGCACCCGGCAAACCGAGAATTTCCCCGTCGGCTCCTGGCTGATCGCCCCCGCGCATCGCCCGGCCGTGCACGCGTTCTATGCGTTCGCGCGCGAAGCGGACGACGTGGCCGACGATCCCGCGCGCCAACCCGACGCCAAGCTCGCTTCGCTCGATGCCTTCGACGCCGCCTTGTTGGGCGGCGACGGCCCGCAAAGCGCGCGCGCCTTGCGCGCCGTTTTCGTCGAACGCGGCCTCGCCATCGACCATCCGCGCCATTTGCTGCAGGCCTTCAAGGCCGACGCGGGCGGCCGAAATTGCCAAAGCTGGTCCGACCTGCTCGCCTATTGCCGGTATTCGGCCGCGCCGGTCGGACGGTTTCTGCTCGACCTGCACGGCGAGGCGAAGGAAACCTGGCTCGCGTCCGACGCGCTGTGCGCGGCTTTGCAGATCCTCAACCATTTGCAGGACGCGGCCGGGGACTGGCTCGATCTGCGCCGGCGCTACATCCCCGGCGAATGGCTGCAGCGCGAAGGTCTGACCGAGCGCGACTTGCTGGCGGACCGCTTGTCCCCGGGCTTGCGGAAGATCTACGACCAAGCGCTCGACCGCGTGGACCAGTTGAACCAGCAGGCCCGCGGCCTGCCCGGCGGCATCCGCGACCGGCGCTTGCGCATGGAGGCCGCCGCCATCCTCGCGATTTCGCATCGCCTTGCGCGGCGGCTGCGCCGTCTGGACCCGCTTGCCGCCCGCGTTGAACCGACGGGCCTGGACAAATTCGTCGCCGCACTCGCGGGACTTCGCGCCGGGCTTGCCGCATGACCGCCGCCCGCCGCCGGTCGAGCTTCTATTGGGGCATGCGCGTGCTGCCCGAGCCCCGCCGCGGCGCGATGTTCGCACTTTACGATCTTGCGCGCGCCATCGACGATGCGGCCGACGGCGACGGCACACGGGACGAAAAGCGCGCGCGGTTGGATTTCTGGCGCGCGGATGTGGCGCGGCTTTACGCGGGCGCGCCGCAAGCCCCCGAAACCCGCGCGATCGCCCCTTACGTGGCGATGTTCGACCTGCCGCGCGCGGAACTCGACGCGCTGATCGACGGCCAGGAGATGGACCTCGACCCCGCTCCGTTCGACGAGGCGCGGCTCGTCCTCTATTGCCGGCGCGTGGCGGGAACGATCGGTGTGCTCACGCTCGCGATCCTGGGGGTGAAGGCCGACGCGTATGCCGTGGCGTTGGGCGAGGCGTTCCAGCGGATCAATATCCTGCGCGACATCGACGAAGATCGCGCGCGGGGACGCGGTTACGTGCCGATCGGCGCGGTCGATTTCGCGGCCGCGGCGCGCGCCAAACTCGCCGAGGCGGAGGCGTTGCGCGCGGGCCTCGATGCGCGCGCCTTGCGGCCCGCTTTGGTGATGACCGAGCTTTACCGCGCGCTGCTGGCCCGCGTCGAGGTTGGCGGGCGCCTGACGCGGTTCGACAAATTCCGGGCCGTGATCCGCGGCCTATGGGCCGGCCGATGAGTGTGGTGGACGTCCATGTCGTCGGCGCGGGCCTTGCGGGGCTGTCGGCGGCGCTCGATCTGGTCGACGCGGGCGCGCGCGTGGCGCTGCATGAAGCGGCCCCGCAAGCCGGCGGACGCTGCCGGTCGTTCCACGATCCGATCCTCGACCGGACGATCGACAACGGCGGACATGTCGTGCTGGGCGCCAACACGGCGGCGTTCGCCTTTCTCGATCGCATCGGCGCGCGCGACGCGCTTTCCGGCCCCGCTCCGGCGGCGTTCCCGTTCCTAGACCTTGCGACCGGCGAGAACTGGGCGATCCGGCCGAACGCCGGGCCCTTGCCGTGGTGGATCATGGCGCCGGGCCGCCGCGTGCCCGGCACGCGGCCCGCCGATTACGCCGAGGCGTTGAACCTTTATTTCGCCGATCCGCGCGAAACCGTCGCCCGGCGGCTCGACCCAGACGGGCCGCTCTACAAGGCGCTGTGGGAACCGCTGTGCGTCGCCGCCCTCAACACCGATCCGCGCGAAGCTGCCGCCAAACCGCTCGCGCGCGTCCTGGCCGAAAGCTTCGGCAAGGGCGAGGCCGCCTGCCGCCCGCACGTCGCGCGCGCGGGCTTGAGTGCGGCCTTCGTCGAGCCCGCGCTATCCGCCTTGCGCGCGAAGCAGACGGAAATCCGCTACGGCGTGCCGCTCGAAGCGATGGGGGCCGCGGGCGGCCGGATCGTGCGCTTGCGCTTCGCCGACGGCGAGATCGATTGCGCCAAAACCTGCGTGATCCTGGCCCTGCCCCCCGCCGCCCTCGCCCGCCTGCTGCCCGACCTGCCGTTGCCGCTCGAAGCGTCGCCCATCGTCAACGTCCATTTCCGTCTGCCCGGGCCCGTCGTTCTGCCGGGTGGGCGCGACTTGCTGGGCTTGATCGGCGGCACGGCGCAGTGGCTGATCGCCCGCGGGGATGTCGTTTCGGTGACGGTCAGCGCCGCCGACGCGCTGGTCGACCGCCCCGGCGAAGCCATCGCCGCCGCGCTGTGGCGCGACGTCGCCACGGCGATGGGCCTGCCGCCCTTCCCGGTTCCGCCCTTCAGGACCATCAAGGAACGCAAGGCGACGTTGCGCCTGACGCCGGGCATGGAGGCCTTGCGTTGCGGGCCTCTAACCGCTACCCAAAACCTCTTCCTGGCAGGGGACTGGACCCAAACCGGCCTCCCGCCGACAATAGAAGGTGCGATTCGGTCGGGCCGGGCCGCTTCGCGCGCGGTGCTTCAAGGACATGCCCGGCCCGAAAACATTTCCCCCCGGCGAGGGCCCGCGTGACGGGCCCCGCCCAACGACGGAGTCTCTGACAATGGTTGATTTCCTCGCCAAGCTCGGGCTCGACAAGCTCGACCGGGCGCTGATCTACGGCGTGATCCTCGCCGCGATCCTGGCCATGCTTTCGGGCGCGGTCTATTTCTCGCACGGCTGGTTCGCGTTCGTGCTGCGCTGGCTGCATGTTCTTGCCGGCGTGATGTGGATCGGCCTGCTCTGGTACTTCAACTTCGTCCAGATCCCCTCGATGCCGAAGATCCCGGACGAACAGAAGCCGGCGGTTTCCAAGGTCATCGCGCCGACGGCCCTGTTCTGGTTCCGCCACGCCGCCTTGGCGACCGTCGCCACGGGCCTTCTGCTGGCCGCCATGAACGGCTACATCGTCGAAGCGCTGACGCTGCAGGCCGGCCCCGCGCGCCTGATCGGCATCGGCATGTGGCTCGGGCTGGTGATGGCCTATAACGTTTGGATGATAATCTGGCCGAACCAGAAGATCGCGTTGGGCATGGTCGAAGCTGACGCCGACGCCAAGAAGAAGGCGGCGCGCACGGCGATGATCACCTCGCGCTTCAACACGATGTTCTCGATCCCCATGCTCTATTTCATGGTGGCGGCGCAGAACGTCTCGGCCGGCTGAGCGCCCGGCACTCGGAACGGAAAACGGGGCCCTTCGGGGCCCCGTTTTTTTTCGCCGGTCAGACGGGCACGAGGCAGGCGGCGACCGCGCGTTCCTCGGCGAGCAGCAGATTGTAGGTCCGGCACGCGGCCCCGGTATCCATCAGGTCCGCGATCATGCCCGCCTCGCGCAAGCCGTTGCGCACGTCCGGCCGCACGAACGACGCGCGTTTGCCCATGCCGATCAGCAGGATCGACGGCCGCGCGTCGAGGTCGAGCAGCGGCTTGAAGTCCGCGAGCGTGAGCGCCGCGATGTCGCCGAAATCCCAATCGAGAACCCGGTCGGCGAGCAGGAAGATCGGCCGGCGGAAGGTCTGCCCGCGGATCGATATTCCGCCGCCGCCGTAGCCGTCGACCAGCTTGCGGTCGGCGCGCGCCTCGGGCAGCGGTGCGGCCATATCAGGGCGCCGTCGCGGTCTGCGGATCCGCTTCGGTCTTGCCGGCTTCGGTTTTGCCGGGGGGCGGGCCGCGGCGCAGCTTGTCCTCGCCCAGGAAGAGCAGGATCGGCGCGGCGATGAAGATCGACGAGGACGTCGCGAGGAAAATGCCGAAGACCATCGCCCAGGCGAACTCCTCCAGCGCCTCGCCGCCGAACAAAGCCAGCGGCAGCGTCGCCAGCAATGAAGCGACCGACGTGCCCAACGTGCGCGAGAGCGTCTCGTTGATCGACCGGTCGATCAGATCGCGCAGGGACTCGCTTTTGTATTTGCGCAAATTCTCGCGCACGCGGTCGTAGACGACGACCTTGTCGTTGATCGAATAGCCCATGACCGTCAGCAGGGCGGCGATGGCGACCAGATTGAACTGGAAATTGAAGACGACGTAGAAGCCGATCATCTTCGTGGTGTCGAGCAGCAGCGTGACGACGGCGCCCACGCCGAATTGCCATTCGAAGCGGAACCAAATGTAGATGAGCATCGCGACGAAGCTCAACGCCAGCGCCGTCATGCCGTTGACGAACAATTCCTGGGACACCGAGGCGCCGACCGCCTCGACCCGGCGGACCTGAAGCCCGGGCACGGCCTCGGTCAACGCGCCGCGGACGCGTTCGACCGCGCGCTGCTGCGCCGCGTCGTCGCCCGGCTGGCGTTCGAGGCGGATCAGCACGTCGCTGGGCGCGCCGAATTGCTGCAGCCCGACCGTGCCGACGTTCTGCTGCGCCAGGACCGCGCGCAAGCGGCCGAAATCGGCCTCGCCCGGCGCGCGGACTTCCATGACGATGCCGCCCTTGAAGTCGATTCCGTAGTTCATGCCCGGCCAGAAGAACAAGCCGACCGACAGCACCGACAACACCGCCGATACCACGAGACCGATGACCCGGCCCTTCATGAACTTGATGTCGGTCTTGTCGGGGACCAGACGGAGCATGGGGAAGAGTTTCATCGTCCGTCCCTCAAACCGGCAGCGCTTCGCGCTTCTTGAAGCGCAACCAGACGACCATCATCAACCGCACGACGACCGTGGCCGAGAAGAACGACGTGAGGATGCCCAGCGTGATCGTGACCGCGAACCCGCGCACCGGACCGGAGCCGAACGCGAACAGCAGCATCATCTTGATGAGCGTGGTCAGGTTCGAGTCCACGATCGTCGAGAAGGCGCGCGCGAAGCCCGCCTCCATCGCGGCGTAGGGCGTCTTGCCCGCCTTCACTTCCTCGCGGATGCGTTCGTTGATCAGGATGTTGGCGTCGACCGAAAGGCCGAGGGTCAGCAGCAAGCCCGCCATGCCCGGCAAGGTCAACGTCGCCTGCAGCAGCGACAGGCACGCGACCGTCAGGAACAGGTTGACCACCAGCCCCACGCACGCGAACCAGCCGAACAGGCCGTAGCTCCAACCGATGAAGATGAACACGAGGATCGTGCCGATCAGGATCGAGAACACGCCCGCGCGGATCGCATCGGCGCCAAGATCGGGACCGACGGTGCGTTCCTCGACGATGGTCAGCGGTGCCGGCAGCGCACCCGCGCGCAACAGCACGGCAAGATCCTGCGCGTCGCGCGCCGTGAAGCGGCCGGAAATCTGGCCCCGGCCGCCCAAAATCGGCTCGCGGATCACGGGCGCGGAGATGACCTTGTCGTCGAGGACGATGGCGAACGGCCGGCCGACGTTCTGGCGCGTCGTGTCGCCGAAGCGCCGCGCGCCGATCGTGTCGAACTCGAAATTGACGATCCACTCGCTGGTCTGCGGATTGGTGCCGGCGGAAGCACGGGTCAGGCTCGCGCCCTCGACCTCGACGCGCTGGCGCACGGCGTACATCGCGGGGCTGCCGTCGGCACGGCGCTCGTTGTCGGAACGCAGGAGCAACGTGCCCGGCGGCGGGCGCTGGCCCGAATAGGGATCGAAATTCGGATCGAGCAGATGGAAGGTCATCCGCGCGGTCGTGCCGAGCAGGCGCTTGATGCGGTCCGGATCGTCCACGCCGGGCAATTGCACCAGGATTCGGTTGGCGCCCTGGCGGGCGATCGTCGGTTCGTTCACGCCGGTTTCGTCGATGCGCCGGCGGACGATCTCGATCGACTGCTGGACCGCTTGGGTCGCCTTGTCGCGCAATGCGCTCTCGGTCAGCGTCAAGGTGATCGTGCCGTCGGGTGTCGCTTGGATCTCGATGTCCGGCGTACCCCCGCCCAAAGCCCCGCCGCCGACTTGCGTGACGATCTCGCGCAGGTTCCGCACGGCATCCTGGGCTTGGGCCGCATCGCGGACCTGGAAGACGACCGAATTGTCGCGCGCGGATACGCCCAGGATCGGGATGTTCGCCGCCCGCATGCGCGAGCGCACCTGATCCTGGACGTTGTTCAACCGCTCGCGCACGACCGAGGGCATATCGACCTCGAGCAGCAGGTACGACCCGCCGCGCAGATCGAGCCCCAGATTCATCGCGTAATAGGGCGCGAAGGACGGCCACCACCCGGGCTTGGCGATGAAGTTGGGCAACGAAAGGATCACGCCCGCCAAGCAGACGGCGAGCACGGTCCAACGTTTCCAGGGCGCGAAAAACAGCATCGGGCGATGGCCGGCCGGTCAGTCCTTGATCGTCGCGACGTATTCGTCGTGACCGAGGCGGGCGTACAGCTTGCGCTTGACCGGGTCTTTCAGCGTGTCGATCGCCTCGGCTGCCGCGGCGTCGCCGGCCTTCTTTTCGGCGGCGGCGTCGACTTCGGCCTGGCCCGCACCTTCCGGCACGCCCAGGATCTCCCAATAGGTCGGGCCCGACGGCGCCTTCTTTTCGGCCTTGTCGGCCTTCTCGTCGTTCGCCGACGCGGCGACGGGTTCGGTCTTGGCCATCACCTCGGCGATCATCTGGCGAACGATGCGCACGCGCACGCCGTCGGCGATTTCGAGCACCGCCTCGCGGTCGGAGACGACGCGCTGGATCGTGCCGATCAGACCGCCCGAGGTCACCACGCGGTCGCCGCGCTTGAGCGCTTCGACCATCGCCTTGTGTTCCTTCACCTTCTTGCTCTGCGGCCGGATGATGAGGAAATAGAAGACGACGAAGATCAGGACCAGCGGCAGAAGCTGGATGAAGAAATTGCCGCCGTCGCCCCCGGCGGTCTGCGCGTAGGCGGGGGAAATGAACATCGTCGAAATACTCCGTCTGGCGTGGGGGATGGGTTAAGGCGCGCGACTATAGCCGCGCCAAGCCGAAAAGCAACGTCCCCGTCCGGAGCGGATTTCCCTTGCCGATTGACCACTTGACGGCTGTGGGACTAGGGTCGCGGCCCCTTCGGACCAAGGACTCGCGGCCATGGACAGCCCCAAGATCGAGGCTCTGCTCGCCCGTATCGCCGACGCGCTCGACCGCATCGCCCCCCCGGCGCGGATTTCCGCCGATCTGGACGGCGGCGATGCGTTCGTCTGGCACGCCGAGGGCGCCCGCTTGGAGGTCGTGACCAAGGTCAACCGAGTGGCGTTGGACCTGCTGAAGGGCGTCGAACGCCAACGCGACACGCTGCTGGCCAACACCCGGCGTTTCGCCGACGGCCTGCCCGCCAACAACGTCTTGCTGTGGGGTGCCCGCGGCACGGGCAAGTCCTCGTTGGTCAAGGCGGTTCACGCGGCGATCTGCGCCGAACGCCCGCGCGCGCTGGCGCTCGTCGAAATCCATCGCGAGGACATTCCTTCCCTGCCCCGCCTGCTCGCCCA
>JADCGK010000189.1 GCA_020249045.1 Azospirillum sp.
CGCATCCGGTGCGACTGGGCGCCGCACGCGCCCGATACCTGTTCGCGCGATCTGCTGGTCGAGATCGCGGGGTTCGCCGCGCGGCACGGCGGCAACGTCCACACCCATCTGGCGCAAGGCGCCGGCGAGAACGCCGTCGTGCGCGCGCGCGACGGCATGTCCTCGGCCGAGTTGTTCGAAAGCGCCGGCTTGCTCGACCGGCGGCTGATCGCCGCGCATTGCGTGTTCCTGGACGCGGCGGACGTGGCGCGCTGCGGCAAGGCGGGGATCGTCGTCGCCCACGCGCCGATCGGGAACGCGCGCTCGGGCATGGCGGCACCGATCATGGCCTTGCGCGCGGCCGGGGCGCGGATCGCGCTGTGCACGGACACCTATTCGGGCGATCTGTTCGAAGCGATGCGCTGGGCGATCGCGATCCAACGCGTACGCGAGAACGGCGAGTTCGTGCTCGACGCGGGCACCGTGCTCGATTGGGCGACGCGCGAGGGGGCGGCGGCCATCGGCCTCGGGGCGGCGATCGGGTCGATCGAGCCGGGCAAGCGGGCCGATCTGATCCTGCTCGACCGGGATTCGCCGCGGCTCGCCCCGGTGGTGGACGGCAAAGGCATCGTCGTGCACAGCGCGTCGGGCGGGGACGTGACGGGTGCGATCGTCGACGGCCGCGTGGTGCTGGACGAGGGCCGCCTGACCGGGGCCGACGGCGCCGAGATCGTGCGCGCCGCCCAAGCGGTGGCGGCGCGCGCGTGGCGCCGGGCGGGCTATACTCTGCCCGTCTGAGGGAGGACGGCATGACGACCAGCGACCGTGATTTCGTCGGCTACGCGCACGCGCCTGCGCGCGTGCGATGGCCGGAAGGCAAACGTTTGGCGGTGTCGGTCGTCGTCAACGTCGAGGAGGGGGCGGAACTCTCCCTCGGCATGGGCGACGAAGCGAACGAATTCGTCTACGAGGCGGTCGAGCGCGTCGAAGGCGTGCGCGATCTGTGCATGGAGAGCCATTTCGAGTACGGCACCCGCGTGGGCTGGGGCCGTATTCGCGCAGCACTGAAGGCGCGCGGCGTCCGCGCGACATTGAACGCGTGCGGCCGGGCGATCGCGCTGTCGCCGTGGATCGCGCGCGAAGCCGTCGCCGACGGGCACGAGGTTTCGGCCCACGGCTGGCGGTGGGAGCGTCACGCGAACATGTCCGAAGCCGTGGAGCGCGCCGCCATCGCGCGGACGGTCGCGGCGATCGAATCGGCCGCGGGCACGCCGCCGGTAGGCTGGCATACGCGCTCGGCCACCTCGCCCAACACGCGCCGCCTGCTCGTCGAGCACGGCGGCTTTCTCTACGACTCCAACGCCTATAACGACGATTGCCCCTATGTCGTCGAAACCGCCGGCCGATCGCACGTCGTGCTGCCCTACGCCTTCGATACGAACGACATGCGCTTCGGATCCGGGCATTTCGTCTTCGGCGAGGATTTCGCGCGCTATTGCGCCGACGCGTTCGAACGGCTTTACGCCGAGGGCGCCGACGCGCCGCGCATGATGTCGATCGGCTTGCACCTGCGCGTGATCGGCAAGGCCGGGCGGATCGCGGGCCTGGAGCGGCTGCTCGATCTGATCGCGGCACGCCCCGGCGTCTGGTTCGCCCGCAAGGACGAAATCGCCCACGCGTGGCGGGCAGGCGTCGGCCTTGCGCCGTGGCAGCCCGCCGCACCCGGGACCAGCGGTCAGCGGCCGTAAATTTTCCTGCAATCGAAATATTATACGCCGCATCCGGTCCGACCAATCGGCGCGCGACGCTCGGATCCCCGATTTAGATGTCTCCAGCGCGCTCGCCGCATGCGTCGGGCGTCTTGATTTCCGCGCGCGCGCGCCCACGTGCACATTAGGAACACACGATGCCGCGCACCGTCGGACGGCGTCGCGGGTCGACTCGAACGTCCGTTCCGGAAGGGATGCCCCCCGCGTGCTCGCATACAAACTACCGCCGCCGGAACCGTCGGAAGGCTGGGTCGCGCGGCTGTGGCGCGAACAGAGCGAACAGGACCCCATCGTCCATGCGCATTCGGGCCGCGTCGGGAAGATCGCCGGTCTGACGGCCGCACAGTTGGGTATCGAAAACGTCGAGGCGCTGAAGATCCAGTTGGCCAGTCAGTTCCACGACATCGGCAAGTTGGATCTGCCCCGCGATGTGCTTTACGCACCGCGCCGGTTGACCGAGGACGAGATGGCGATCATCCGCCGGCATTCGGTCCTGGGCGCGTTGCGCATCCGGAAATTGGAGGCGACGCCGATGCTGTCGCTGCTGGAGGATGTCGCGCGACACCATCACGAACGCTTCGACGGTGCCGGCTATCCCGATGGGCTGATCGGCGAGGCCGCCAGCCTGCCCGCGCGCATCGCCGCCGCCGCGGACGTGTATGCCGCGTTGTGGGAACGACGTGTGTACAAAAGCCCGATTTCGCATGACGAAGTGATCGGCCGGATGACCGACGGCGACGACCGGATGCGCCCGACGATGTTCGATCCGCGGGTGATCGCCGCGCTCAAGGACGCGCAGCCCGCGATCCGCAGGCTGTTAACCGACTGAAAGCCCGCCGCCCGCCACCATCGCGCGGCGGCCCCGACCCAACGACGTGAAGCGGACTCGACGATGCCTGCTTTGGACCTGACGAAACGACTCAAGCTCCTGAACATCGGGGACGCGACGATCGCGAACCTCAAGGTGTTCCACCCGATCGTCGAACGCGAGGCGGACAATCTGGTCGCCGAGTTCTACCGTTTCGTCCATCAGATGCCGGCGACGGCCGCGATCTTCAAGGACTACGACATCGAACGGCACCTCAAGCCCGCCCAACGCAAGCATTGGCTCTCGCTTTTCTCGGGGCGGTTCGACGACGAGTACACCGACCAAGCCATCCGCATCGGCACGATCCACTACCGGCGGAAGGTCGCACCCTATCTTTACATCGCCGGTTACAATTACTTCCACTGCGAGATGATCCGGCTTGCGGCGATGCACTACGACGGCATGGATCTCGCGCAGATCCTCCAAGCGATCGCGAAGGCCGTGGCACTCGACATGGACCTCGCGCTGACGTCCTATACGCGGGCGGCCTGGCTCCACGACGCTTGATCTAGCTCAAGGCTTCGCCGGGCGCGGGTTTGTAGCGTGGACCCGTTTTGCAATCGACCGAGGGCCGTCACGCGATGGTTCAAGCCCTTCCCGCCGACGCAGCGCACGCCCTCGCCGCTTGGCGCAAAGCGCGGGACGCGGATGCGTTGCCGCATCTTGAATTCGCGGCGTCCGAGATTCCGCCCCGCCTTCTGCCGATGAGCATGTGCTATCGCCGCATGCCGGACGGCACGTACCTCTACAGTCTGGTCGGAGACGAACTGGCCGATTTGTTGATCGAGAATCCGAAGGGGACGACGGTGCTGCATTCGGCGCCGGACGCCGAGCGGCGATCCCGCTACGCCATCATCGATCGGGCGATCGACGCCGGGGCGCCGTTCTGGTTCGCGACCCGTTCGACGCTGACGGACGGCAGTCGCGTCGAGGTCGGCCGGCTGGCGCTTCCCGCACGCAACGGGGACCGCAAAGTGCTGCTTGTCATGTATTTCATGCCGGACGATCCGGTCCCCGAGGGCGTGAAGTTCGCCTCGCTCGCGCATTGGGACGAATCGCAGATCGCGTGGCTCGACGCCGGCGCCGCCCCCGGCGCGCGCAGCTGAAGCGGCACCCCGAAAGGGGAAAATGGCGTCCCCGAGAGGAATCGAACCTCCGACCCGCAGTTTAGGAAACTGCTGCTCTATCCGGCTGAGCTACGGGGACGCGACGGGGTCTTTTTAGCACGAAAACGTTGCCAGGAAGCGGTCGCATTGGGCTAAAGTGCGCCCGCGCCGGCCCGATCCGGCGGGATCGAATGTCCGCGCAGACGGACCAAACTCAGGAGGAACCCCGATGAATGCCCATCTTTCGCGCCGCGCCACGTTGGCCGGCCTCGCCGCCACGGCGACCGCCGCCACGTTCGCGACGCCCGTCCGCGCGCAGCAGCTCACCTTGCGCATGTCCACCCCGGCCTCGCCGACCGACCAGCGCTCGCTGGCCCTCGAACAGGTGTTCGCCCCGGCCGTCCGGAGCTTCGCGACCTACCAGCCGCATTACAACGCCTCGCTGTTCCGCCAGGGAACCGAGCTCGAGGCGATCGCGCGCGGCAACCTCGAAATGTCGATCACCTCGCCGCAGGAACTCGCCACGCTGATCCCGCAATGGTCGATCTTCACGGCCGGCTACCTGCTGCGCGACGCCGACCACCAGAAGAAGGTGTTCGCCAGCCCGATCATGAACGACATGAAGAAGGGCGTGGAGGACCGGCTGGGCGTCAAGCTGCTGTCGGTCATGTATCTGGGCCGCCGGCAGCTCAATCTGCGCACCGAGCGGGAAATCCGCACTCCGGCCGATCTCGCCGGCGTCAAGCTGCGCATGCCCAACACCGAGGCGTGGCTGTTCCTGGGCCAGGCGCTGGGCGCCAATCCGCTGCCCCTCGCCTTCACCGAGATCTATACCGCCCTGCAGACCGGCGCCATCGACGGCCAGGACAATCCCCTGCCGACCAACCGCGATTCGCGCTTCTACGAGGTGACCAAGCAGATCGTGCTGACCAGCCACCTCGTCGACCAGAACTACATCGCGTTCTCCAAGCGCGTGTGGGACCGCCTGAACGCCGACCAGCAGCGCACGGTGCAGACCGCCGCCGACGCGGCCGCCGAGCAGGGCCGCCAAGCCCAGCTGCGCCTCGAATCGGAACTCGAGGCGTTCTTCCGCGAGCGCGGCTTGCGCGTCTACGCGCCGGATATCGCGGCCTTCCGCACGCGCGTGCAGCAGGCCTATCTCAGCTCGAAATTCGCCGCCGACTGGCCGCGCGGCATGGTCGAGCAGATCAACGCGATCCAATAACGCGACCGGCGGCGGCCCCTCTCTCGCGGGAGAGGGGCCGCCGTCCCTCCTTCCGCCTCCCCGCCCGGCGCCCCCATGGAACGGCTGATCGCAAAAGGACGTGTGTTCGCCCTCGACGTCGCCGCCGTCATGCTGGGCGCTTTGTTCCTGGTCTTCCTGATCCAGATCTTCACGCGCTACGTGCTCAACGCGCCCGCGCTGTGGACGCTGGAGGCGTGCCTAACCCTTTGGCTTTGGGTCGTGTTCTGGGGCGGCGCCTTCGTGCTGCAGGAAAGGGATCACGTCCGCTTCGACGTGCTTTACGTCGCCGTCGGACGCAATTTGCGGCGCGTCTTCGCGATGGTTTCGGCCATCGCCATCGGCGGGGGCATGCTCGCGGCCCTGCCCGCGACGTGGAGCTACATCACCTTCTATCAGATCAAACGCAGCGCGGTGCTGGGCATCCGGCTCGACGTCGTCTTCTGCATCTACGGCATTTTCGCCGGAATGCTGGTTCTGCGCTATTTCTGGCGCGCCTTCGTGGTGGCGCGCGGCGCCGATCCCGAGGAGTTGGACGGCCGCCAGGTTCAGGACGGATATCACGTGCAATGAGCCTCGCGCTGACGTCGTGCCTGCTAGTCCTGATCGTTCTCGCGACGATCGGCGCTTCGGTTCCGCTGTCGATGATCGTCGCGGCGATCGTCTATCTGGCCGTCAAAGGCCAGGATATGGGCCTCGCGGCCGAGCAGATCATCCAGGGCCTCTACGACAGCTTCGTCATCCTGGCGATTCCGCTTTTCATCGTCGCCGCGAACTTCATGAACGCGGGCACGATCTCCGACCGATTGAACACGTTCTGTCTTGCGATCGTCGGACGGCTGAAGGGCGGGATGGGGCACGTCAACGTGCTCAACAGCCTGGTCTTCGCGGGCATGTCCGGATCGGCCGTGGCCGACGTCGTGGGCATGGGCAAGATGTCCATCGACATGATGGTCAAGGACAACCGCTATCCGCTCGGCTACGCGGCCGCCATCACGGCGGCGACGGCGGTCGTGGGGCCGATCATCCCGCCGTCGATCCCGATGGTGCTCTACTCGATCGTGTCCGACGCGTCGATCGGCTATCTGTTCCTCGGCGGGGTCGTGCCCGGACTCATCATGTGCGCGGCGATGATGGCGCTGAACACCTATATGGCGCACCGCATGGACGTGCCGCTGGAGGAACCGGTCCCCTTGCGCGAGATCCCGTCGGTCACGGCCAAGGCGTTCCCTGCCCTGCTGATGCCGATCATCCTGCTCGCCGGGATCTACGGCGGCGCGACGACGCCGACCGAGGCCGCCGCCATCGCGGCCGCCTACGCCTTCCTCGTGGCGGCGTTCTTCTATCGCGCGCTGAGCTTCGGGAACATCCGCTCGGTGATGCACGACAGCGTCAAATCCTCCGCGTCGGTCGGGCTCATCATCGGTTCGGCGCTGATCTTCAACTACATCGTCGCGACCGAGAACATTCCCGCCCAGGTCCAGCAGATGATGAAGGGCGTCGACATCTCGCCCGTCGCGTTCCTGCTGCTGCTGAACCTGCTGTTCCTCGTGCTCGGGTGCCTGCTCGACGCCTCGACGATCATCCTTGTCATCATTCCCGTCTTCATCCCGACGGTGAAGGCGCTGGGCATCGATCTGGTCCATTTCGGCGTCGTGGCGGTCGTCAACTGCATGATCGGCCTGATCACGCCGCCCTATGGGGTGTTGCTGTTCGTCCTGAACGCCATCACCGGCGTGCCCATGAAGGTGATCATCCGCAACATCTGGCCGTGGATCGGCGTCCTGACGGCGGCGTTGCTGCTGATGATCCTGGTGCCCGACACGGTGTTGTTCGTGCCCAAGATGTTCGGCTACATCCCCGGCAGCAGCTGACCCCGCCCCCGCCGGCATGGCGGTATCGCGCGTTCAACGCGCGGCGGGAACGGCTTTGGCCGCCTGGTTCGCGCGCCCGAACCCTTCGACCGACCGGATCGCGATCAGCGTCAGCGCAAAGACGGCGGCGACGCCGATCAGCGCCAGATCCGGACGTCCGCGGTCCAGCAGCATGCCCGCGACCAGCGGCCCCAACAGGAACCCGATATCGAACCCCGAATAGACGAGACCGAAGGTCCGTCCCGTGGCGCCGGGGGGCGAAAGCTTTTTGACCAGCAGATCGCGCGAGGCGGCGGTCACGCCCACGCAGGCGCCCGCCAGCATGAAACACAGCTTCGGCGCCCAAAAATCGCCGGCCGGATAAAGCGCGCCCAGCACGAAGGCGGCGCACCCGACCAAGCCCGCCGCCGCGACGAAGCCATGCCGGTCGGTCCTGTCGGCCAGCACGCCGCCGACGAGAATTCCCGCCGCCTGCCCGGTCAGGAACAGCGTCACCGCCACCGTGGCGGACTGGTAATCGACCGCGTGCAACGCCGAAAGACTGGCCGCACCGAAAGCCTGAATGGCCCCGCCCGCGATCGACGTCATCGTCAGATAGACGAACGCCGCGACGAGGGCCGGCATCGTCAGCAGTTTGACGAAGCCGCGCGCGATATCGCGCGGGCCCTCCTTGGCGGCGGCGGCCGAAATGGGCCCGCCGCCCAGCAGGTCCTTGGCGCGCCAGACGATCGCCGCCTGCGCCAGACCGTAGAACAGCGCCAGGATCAACGCGGTCCGCCACCCCAGCGAATAGCCGAGCAGCGAAAGCAGGATCGGCGACACCGCATAGCCCAGCGTGCCGCCGAAGGCGTGGATGCCGAAGGCGCGGCCGGTCAAACGCGGGCTGACCCGCGCGGAAAGGATCGCGAAATCGGCCGGGTGATAGACCGAATTGCCCGCGCCCGCGAAAAACGCGAGCGGATAGAGCATCCAAAGTTCCTGGACGAAAGCCATGCCGCCCACGCCCATCGACAGCAGCGTCGTGCCCCAGGCGAGCACGACGCGCCCGCCGTGCCGGTCGACGAGAATGCCCACGAAGGCCTGCCCGATCCCCGAGGCGAGATAGAACGTCGACAGCACGAGCGCCAATTCGGCGTAGCTGGCGCCGAATTCCGCCTGCAGCAGGGGAAACATCGGCGGCAGCGCGAATTGGAACAGATGGCTGGTCGAATGGACCACCCCGACGATGGCGATGACGGCCACGTCCCGCGAAGGCGCGGGCGCGGGCGCCGCATCGACGGCGGCGCCGGTCATATCGCGGTCACGCGGTCGGGCGCGCGGCCGAAATTCCGCCGCACATAGTCCAGTCCATCGGTTTCGGCGATGTCGAGCGACGGATGCGGCCGGGACAGCGCCGAACGCTTGCCGTCCTCCCATACGCTCCACAGGTAATGGGCGCGCCCGTCGGGATTGCGCCACGTCTCGATCATCAATTCGATTTCGAGGGGCTTCATCCGAGCCGCTTGGCGCGTTCCATCGCGGCCACCAGTTGCGCGCGGATCCCCGGCTCCATCGCCGAATGACCCGCGTCGGGCACCACGACGTAACGCGCTTCGGGCCAGGCTTTGGCGAGCAGGTCGGCGGTGACGATCGGACAGACCATGTCGTAGCGGCCCTGGACGATCGTCGCCGGAATCCCGCGGATCTTCGCCACCCCGTCGAGCAGCGCGTCGGGCGGCAGGAACAGCGCATTGCGGAAGTAGTGCGCCTCGATGCGCGCGAGGCCCAACGCCATCCGGTCTTCGGAGAAGGCCTGCACGGTCTCCGGGCTCGGCAACAGCGTCGAGCACGAACCTTCGAAAGCACTCCACGCGCGCGCGGCGGGCAAATGCACGGCCGGATCGGGATCGATCAGCCGCCGCCAATAGGCGTCGAGCAAATCCCCGCGCTCGGCCTCGGGCACGAAGCCGGCGAAATTCCGCCATGCTTCGGGGAAGACATGGCCGATCCCGTAAAGGAACCAATCGATCTCGCTGGGGCGACCCAGGAAAATGCCGCGCAGCCCGAGCGAACGCACGCGCGCGGGGTGGGCTTGGGCGTAGGCGAGCGCCAGCGTCGAGCCCCACGAGCCGCCGAACACGTGCCAGCGTTCGATGCCCAGATGCACGCGCAACCGCTCGATGTCGTCGACCAGGATCGGCGTGGTGTTGGCCGCGATCTCGCCGTGCGGGGTGGACCGGCCCGCGCCGCGCTGATCGAACACGACGATGCGGTAGTGATAGGGATCGAAGAACCGCCGATGCGAGGGCGTCGCCCCGGCTCCCGGACCGCCGTGCAGGAAAACGACGGGCACGCCGCGGGGATTGCCGCTCTGCTCCCAATACATCGCATGCCGGTCGTCCAGGCGCAGGAATCCCGTGCCGTAGGGATCGATCGGCGGGAAAAGGTCGGTCCGCGCGGCGGCGTCGGGAGCGGGCATGAGCGGCACTTTGCGACGCGGCGCGCGGCCCGGTCAAGGCGTTGACGCGCGCCGCGCCAACCCGCAAAGTCGCGCGCGCATGATCGCAAGGCCGTCTTTCCGAAAATGGCTGATGGCGCTGGCGCTGGCTTCGGCCGCGGCCCTGTCGGCCGGCTGCGCGCAGAACGCCGCGACCGGCCGCAGCCAGTTCGTCACCCTGTCGCCCGAGGACGAAATCCGGATCGGGCGCGAGGAGCATCCCAAGGTCCTCGAAGCTTTCGGCGGCGCCTACGACAATCCGCGCCTGGCCGCCTACGTGCAGCGGATCGGCGCGGGGCTTGCGGCGAAGTCCGAGCTGCCCGACCTGCCCTTCACCTTCACCGTCCTGAATTCGGACATCTACAACGCCTTCGCCCTGCCGGGCGGGTACATCTACATCACCCGCGGCCTTCTGGCGCTGATGGGCAGCGAGGCCGAACTCGCCTCCGTGCTCGGGCACGAGATCGGCCATGTCACGGCGCGGCACACGGCCGAGCGCCTCGCGCGCGCCAACGCCGCCAATATCGGCACGGCGATCCTGTCGGCGGGCGTCGCGATCCTGACCGGATCGGGCGATGCGGGCCAGCTCGCGGGCCAAGCCACGGGGGCGCTCGCGGGCACGGTGTTGGCGAGCTACAGCCGCGAGCAGGAGTTCGAGGCCGATACGCTGGGCGTGCGCTACATGGCGCTGCTCGGCTACGACCCCGAAGAGGCGGCCGACATGCTGGCCAAGCTCGGCGAGGGCACGCGCCTGGAAATGCGCGTCGCCGGCCGCTCGCCGGACGAAGCCGATCGCTTTTCGATCCTCCAAACCCATCCGCGCACCGCCGATCGGGTGCGCGCCGCTTTGGACGCCGCGCGCCGCGCGGGCCTGCAAACCGTCGCCGATCCGCGCCAGAACGTGGCCGAGTACTACGCGGCCATCGACGGCATGGCCTGGGGCGGCGACGCAAAATCGGGCTTCGTGAAGGGCCGGCGCTACGTGCACCCGACCTTGCGCTTCCGTTTCGAAGCGCCCGAGGGCTTCCGGCTGATGAACGGCGAGGATGCGGTCCGCGCGATCGGCCCCAATGGCGCGCAGATCGTGCTCGACGCGCGCCGCGGCCGATCGGCCGACCCGGCCGATTTCCTGGTGCGCGAGTGGGCGCAAGGGGCGCGGCTCGCGGGCGTGGAACGGATTCAGGTCAACGGGCTCGCCGCCGCCACGGGCGTGACGCGCGTGCAAGGGAATGGCGGCCCGGTGGATGCGCGGCTCGTCGCCATCCGCCATCCGGACGGCGCCTTCTACCGTTTGCTGTTCCTGAGCCCGGCGCAGGCGACGGCGCGCTTCAACGAAGCGTTCCGCCGTGCGACCTATTCCTTCGCGGTTCTGACGGCGCAGGAAGCCCAAGAAGGCCCTTTGCGCTTGCGCATCGTGCGCGCCGCGAGCGGCGATACGGACGAAACCCTCGCCCGGCGCATGGCCACCGGCGACGGGTTCGAACGCGACCGGTTCCGGCTGATCAACGATCTGCGTCCCGGCCAGAACGTGGTCGCCGGCCGGCCCTACAAGATCGTCGCGGAGCGCTGAGGGGGCTTAGACTTTGGCCCCGACCTGCGAAATCGCGCGGTTGGTCTTCAGCAGGGCGTCGAAATAGGCGATCGTCTTCTTGAGGCCTTCGTCGAGCTGGATCTTGGGTTGCCAGCCCAGGATCGATTGGGCCTTTTCGATATTGGGCTTGCGCTGCATCGGATCGTCGGCGGGCAGCGGACGCTTGACGAGTTTGGACTTGGCACCGGTCAGGTCGATCACACGCTCGGCGAGCTGGCGGATCGTGAACTCGACCGGATTGCCGAGATTGATCGGACCCGTGACCGCGTCGGGGCTGTCCATCAGCCGCACGAAGCCTTCGATCAGATCGTCGACGTAGCAGAAGCTGCGCGTCTGCGTGCCTTCGCCGTAGATCGTGATGTCCTGGCCCTTCAGCGCCTGGACGATGAAGTTCGACACCACGCGCCCGTCGTTGGGATGCATGCGCGGGCCGTAGGTGTTGAAGATGCGCGCGACCTTGATCTTCACGCCGTGCTGGCGGTGGTAGTCGAAGAACAACGTCTCGGCGCAGCGCTTGCCCTCGTCGTAGCAGGCGCGCGGGCCGATGGGGTTGACGTTGCCGCGGTATTCCTCGGGCTGGGGATGGATTTCGGGATCGCCATAGACCTCGGAGGTGGAGGCCTGGAAGATCTTCGCCTTCACCCGCTTGGCGAGACCCAGCATGTTGATGGCGCCGTGCACGGAGGTCTTGGTCGTCTGGACCGGATCGAATTGGTAGTGGATGGGCGATGCCGGGCAGGCGAGGTTGTAGATCTCGTCGACCTCGACGTAGAGCGGGAAAGTCACATCGTGGCGCAGAACCTCGAAATGAGGGTTGCCGAACAGATGCGCGATGTTGTCCTTCGAGCCGGTGAAGTAATTGTCGGCACAAAGCACGTCGTGCCCGGCGGCGACGAGCCGTTCGGACAGGTGCGAGCCGAGAAATCCGGCCCCGCCGGTGATCAGAATACGCTTGCGCATCGCCATGGTTCGAACCCTTCGCCGAGCCGGAGAACGCCCGGATATCAGGCCCCGGGTCCGCGTACAACGCCTTCGACGATCAGGAATTCCCGTTCGCCCCCCGAAAGGGCGGCGGCCCCCAGGCGGAAATGGCGGTAAACCCCCAAATCGATGCCGATCCGATGGGGTAAATCCTGGGGCTCGGGCCGGATCGTATGGCCGTGGACGACGACGGCGCCGGGATCGAAATCCGCCCCCCAAAACGCCTCGCGGATCCACAACAGATCCTCCGCGCGCTGGGCGTCCAACGGCACGCCCGGCCGGACCCCGGCATGGGCGAAGAAATAGCCGCCCTCGCGGTGGCTCAAGCGCAACGCGCGCAAACGGCGCAATCCCGCCTCGCCCAAGGCGCGGATCAGGCCCGCGCGCGCGTGCGGTTCGGGCGCGTCGGTCGGCACGCCGAAACTGGCCAACGTTTCAAGCCCGCCATTGGCGAACCAGATCTTTCCGTCGCGCGTGCCGTCGATGAAATCGAGCATCAGGGATTCGTGATTGCCCATCAGATCGACGCGCTCCCAGCCGGGCCAGGACGCCGCCAGGCGTTCGAGCACGCCCTTGGAGTCGGGACCGCGATCGATGTAGTCGCCGAGATGGATGAGCACGCGGCGTTCGAAACCGGCGGCGTCGGCATGGGCGCGGATGCGCGCGTGCAGCGCGTCGAGCAGCGCGGAATAGCCGTGCACGTCGCCCACCGCGTAGACGCACGTATCGTCGGGCAGCGCGCTCAGTGGTCCCCCGCTTCGCGCACCAAAGCGACCAGGCGTTCGAGCCGAGGGGCGATGGATGCCCCGTCGCGCACCGCACGGACCAGATCGGGAATGTCGCCCTCCAGCCGCGCGTGTTCGAGCACCTCGCTGGAGAACGAATCCCCCCCGCCCGCCACGCGCAGGGATTCGGGCAACGCCGCCGGCCCCAGCTTCAGCATCATCGCCGCCAAGGCCGCGCGTTCGACGTCCGGTCCGCTCACGCCATGGGCCGCGGCCAGCGTCGTGACGCGCGCGGCCGCCCGCCGCGCCCAGGCGGCCGAGCGCGGGTCGCGCTTTTCGGCAAGACTCATCAATGTGCGCGCGAGGCGCCGGACGGTCTCGTCCGGATCGGGGACCGCGCCCGAAGCATTGGCGGCGAAGGGCACGGCGAAGGGTTGGGGCTTGGGCCCGGCCTGCAAGGGCCGCGACGGCGGCCGGCGGACGATCCGGATCTCCACCGTTTCCTCGTCCGGGTGCTGGGCATCGACGCGCGCCATCAGGCGCCGGCGAAAGGCTTGCCCCAGCGCCAGCCCGAACACGATCAGCAGACCCCAAATCAACAGGGGCGCATCGAAATCGCCGTGCATGACGATGGGAAGCGTACACCCGTCCGGGCCGTTCTGTCCCGACACAAGGCTTCCGGCGGAAGGGGATTTGGCCTATGCTCGCGCCGCTTTACGATCTTTCGGGACTCCCTCAAGACTTTGTTATGAAAAGAAAAAACGTCGTCGTCGCGGCCGATCTGCAAACCCTCGTTCTGGGCGCTTTGCGCGCCGTGGATTTGGGCGTGATCGCATCGGCGGCGGTCGTGGCCTATTGGGCGCGTCATGATTACTGGACGCTGCCCGATCTTTATCTGATCGCCGTCCTTGCGGCCGTCATTCTGGCGGCCAATTTCTTCCAACTCGCCCGGCTTTACGTGTTCGAGAATCTGTCCCGCCTCGCCGGGCAGTTCGGCATGATCGCGATGGCGTGGACCGGCACGATGGCGAGCCTGATCGCGCTCGCCTACTTCACCCAAACCTCGGTCGCGTTCTCCCGCGCCTTCGCGATCGGCTGGTACGCGTTGGGTTTCGGCGGGCTCATCCTCGTGCGTTTGCTGCTGCTCGTGCAGATCGACCGCTGGCGGCGCGACGGGCGGCTCGCGCTGAACGTCGCCGTGATCGGGGCGGGCGAGATGGGGCGGGCGTTCCTCAAGCACCTCGCCGACGTCGAAACGCACGAATACCGGATCGTCGGCGTGTTCGACGACCGCAAGGACCGCCTGCCCCCGGCGCTGGAAGGCCATGCGATCGCGGGCACGGTGGACGATCTGATCGCCTATTCGAAGACCAACCGCGTCGATGAAATCGTCGTGGCGATGCCCTGGCAGGCATCGGCCGATCTGCAGGAACTGATCAAGAAGCTGAAGACCGTGCCGGTCGACGTGAAACTATGCCCGGATTACATCGGCACCTACCTGCCCGCGCGCGGGTTCCACGCGATCGCGGGCATTCCGATGCTGTCGGTGCTCGAACGGCCGCTGTCAGGCTGGAGCTTGGTGCTGAAGGCGCTCGAAGACCGGTTGCTCGCGGCATTACTGCTCGTCCTGCTCGCGCCGGTCTTCGCGTTGGTGTCGCTCGCCATACGGATCGATTCGAAGGGCCCGATCCTGTTCCGTCAGCAGCGCTGGGGCTTCGCGAACAATCCGATCGTCGTCTATAAATTCCGCTCGATGTATCACGGGCGCATCGAGGATCCGCATGTGCCCCAGGCGACGCGCGACGATCCGCGCGTGACGCGCGTGGGCCGTTTCCTGCGCAAAACCTCGCTCGACGAACTCCCGCAGCTGCTCAACGTGCTGAAGGGCGACATGTCGCTGGTCGGGCCGCGGCCGCATGCGGTCGCGCACAACGAGCAATACGCCAAGATCATCGACGATTATCTGGCCCGCCACCGCGTGAAGCCCGGCATCACCGGATGGGCGCAAGTCAACGGCCTGCGCGGGGAGACCGACACGCCCGAGAAGATGCGCCGGCGCGTGCAGTTCGATCTGCATTACATCGACAATTGGTCGCTGATCTTCGATCTCAAGATCCTGGCGCTGACGCCCATCGCCGTGCTCGGCAAGGAAAACGCCTACTAGAACTCGACGCTCTTGCCGTCCTCGGCGGTTTCGCACGCGACATCGCCGAGGCGCGCCAATAGTTCCGCGCTCATATGGGTCAGGATCGTGCGCTTGGCCCCGATCCCGGCCAGCCGCGCCTCGAGCGTGCGCCAGTCGAGATGCCACTTGACCTTTTTGTCGAAGAAATAGGCCTCGGCCACGAACAGATCGGCCCCGCGCGCGGCGGGCGTCAGCGCCTCGACCCATTCGGTGTCGCCGGAGTAGCAAAAGGTTTTGCCGTCCGCCTCGATGCGATAGGCGTAAGGCGGCCCGCCCGACCAGTGCACGACCTCGAAGGCGAAAACCGCGAAGCCGGCGACCGTGTGCGGCCCGCCGGGCGTCAACTCGGTCACCGTCAGATCGAAGGGCCGCTTGGCCTCGGTCGAGCCGGGGAAGAAGTTCTCGCACGCGTCCAGCAGACGCCTTTCGAATCCCGGCGGTCCGAACAGCGCGAGCGGGCGCACGCGCTTGGTCACGAGTTGCGCGTCGAGCAGAAGGAAGGGCAGCCCGCCGAAATGATCGCCGTGCAGATGGGTGACCAGCACGGCATCGATCGTCGCCGGATCGACGCCGAACTTGCGGATCGCCACCATCGAGGACGCGCCGCAATCCACGAGGATTCGCTTGGCGCCGCTTTCGAGCAGGAAGCAGGTGTTGAAACGTCCGCCCGAGCCGAACGCGTCGCCCGAGCCGAGGAAGGTCAGTTTCATGGGCGTACCCGCCGATAGACCGTGAAGTCCCCGCTTTGCGCGACCAAGCGCCAGCCGACCGCTTCGGGGTCGAGACCGAGATAGAGTTCGACGTACCAAGTGGAATCGGCGAACCATTCGATCCCGCGCCGGTTGAGATAGTCCCACATGCGTCCGCGCCAGACGAGCGCCTCGGGGTTGACCTTGCCGTCGACGTTGACGACGCGCTCGCGCAGAAAGCCGAGCGTGCCCGATTGACCGGCGGCCACAGCGGCCCCGGCGGGCACGTGCGCGGCGACCAGATCGACCTGCTCGTGATGGGCCGAAGCGCCGAAGGGCGACCAGCCGATCCAGGCGAGCGCCAGAAATCCCGCCGTCGCGGCCGTCGCGGCGGCGGCGAGCGGGGCGATCGCGCGGCGCGCGGCATCGGCCAACAACGCCGGCACGTAGACGAAGGCGATCAGCGACAGCGGCGCGAAATAGCGGATGTAGAACCAATCCGCGAAGAAGGTGAGCCAGTAATAGACGACGAGACCGGCATAGGCCGCGAGCAGCAAGCCCGCGAAGCCGGCGCCGACGGCCGGACGCCAACGCGCGCGCCATGCCAGCGCGCAGAGTGCGGCGAGCGCGAGTGCGCGGGCGGCCGCGGCCAGGTCGTTCTCATGGGCGCCCGCGAAAATCCACGGGACGGCGACCGTGCCGAGCGCGCGCAGGGCGCTGAGCGTGCGCTCGAGCGAGATGAGCGTTTCCTGCTGGGCGAAGCCGGATGTCGGCATCGGATGGCCGAAGACCAGGGCGTTGTAGAGCCACCATGGCGCCGATACGAGCACCGCCGCGCCGCCGACGACGAAGCAGCGCCGTACGGCGTCGACCGGCGCGCCGCGGCCGCGCCGCAATTCGTCCGCGCAAAGCACGGCGACGAAAACGGCCCCATCGATGCGCGCGAGGACGAGCAATCCCAACGCCACCCCCAGCCGCGCTTCGCGCCCGATATGACCCCGCCAATCGCCGGCGTAGAAGCGCCAGACGAGCGCGTAAAGCGCCAGCTGCAACCCGGTCTCCAGACCGGTATAGAAATCGTTGTAGGCCTTGATCGCGGCGAGATAGCCCAGGCCCGCGAGCGCGCCGGCAAGATCGCGCGACTCGCGCGCCGCGTCGCGCGCAAGCCCCGCCACGAGCAACGCGCCGGCCACATGCACGAGTGCGGCGAGCGCGTAGAACGCGCGCAAACCCGGTATGGTCGCGCCGCCCGCCAACGCGAAACCCGCCGCCTGCAGAAACGTGAACAGCGGTTGGAATCCGTTGGTCCAGGTCTCGCCGTCGATCGTCACCCCGGCGCCGTTGGCGATATTGCGCGCGATCGTCAGCGCGTACCAACCGTCCTCGGCGATCGGGGTGTCGATCGACGCGTCGATCCCGCGAAAAGCCAGGGCGAAATAGCCGGCGGCGAGCGCCGCGGCGGCGAGGCGGAGGGAACGGGTCATCGGTCCGGGAAATTGCGCCGAAGACGAACGGCCCGCAAGCGTGCGTTATTCCCGACGGTTCAACCGGATCCGCGCGTCACAGCCACGCTGGCGACACCCGCTCCCACGAGTGCAGCGCCACCGGTGCGATTGATCCAACCGATCACGCGCGGATCGCCGACGGCAACGCGCGCGCGCGACGCGACGAGCGCATAGCCCAGCACGTTGACGAAGGCCATGACCAGGAACGTCGCGCAAAAAATCGCCATTTGGCCGGGCACGTCGCCGGCCGGATCGAGGAATTGCGGGAGGAAAGCGACGAAAAAGACGATGCCCTTGGGATTGAGCGCGGTGACGAGCCACGCGTGGAAGAGCAAACGAACGGGGGCCGCGGACTCGGTGCGCGCCTCCACCTTCGCTGCACCGCCCGCACGCCAAAGCTTCACACCGAGCCAGACCAGGTAAGCGGCACCGACCCATTTCAGCACCGTGAAAAGCGTGGCCGAGGCGGCCATCAACGCACCGATGCCGAGCATCGAGAGCGTCATCGCGGTGAGATCGCCGAGTGCGACGCCGATCGCCATCGGCAAGGCGGCACGCCAGCCCTGGCCGAGCGCGTACGACACCACGAGCAGGATCGTGGGGCCAGGAATGAGCAACAGGACGGCGGAGGCGGCCGCAAAGGCGAGCCAAGTTTCCAAAAGCATGCGATCAGATAGCCATGACGAGCAACCTGGCGTCAAACGTTCTCGCGCGGCGCGTGCTTGGCGAGGATGCGCTGCAAGGTGCGCCGGTGCATGTTCAGCCGCCGCGCGGTCTCCGAAACGTTGCGGTCGCATTGTTCGAATACGCGCTGGATATGCTCCCAGCGCACGCGATCGGCCGACATCGGATGTTCGGGAGGCTTCGGCAGCGGGCGCTCGCCCGCGTTCAGCGCGGCGTCGATCGCGTCGGCGTCGGCGGGTTTGGACAGATAATCGACCGCTCCCGCCTTGATCGCCGCGACCGAGGTCGCGATGTTGCCGTAGCCGGTCAGGATCACGATGCGCGCGGCGGGAGCCGCTGCACGGATGCGCGGCACGAGGTCGAGTCCCGACCCGTCGCCGAGCTTGAGATCGACGACCGCGCAATCGGGCGCCAATCCGGCCGCCAACGCGGCGTCGGCGGCGTGCGTCGATTCGGCCGTCGTGACCGCGTAGCCGCGCCGCTCCATCGCGCGCGCGAGCCGCACGCGGAACGCCTCGTCGTCCTCGACGATCAGAAGCTTGCGCCCTTCCCCGCCGCCTGCCGCTTGCGTATGCGATTGCATTTCCATCGACATCCCCCCGCTTAACCCAGCGCCGCCTTCGGCCACCGGACCGAAACGCGCGCCCCGCCTTCGCGTCGGTTCTCCCAGGATACCGCACCCCCGGTGCGCGAAAGCAAGGTGTTCGCGATGAAGATGCCAAGCCCCATGTGTTCGCCGTCCCCGACCCGGGTGGAAACGTAGGGCTCGCCCAGCCGCCCGAGGATTTCGGGCGAAAATCCCGGGCCGTCGTCGCATATGTCGATCCCGACGGTCTCCTCGTCGGAGAACACCAGGATATCCACCCGCGCGCGCGCGAAGGTCGCGGCGTTTTCGACCAAGGTTCCCAAGGCTTGGACGGTTTCCGGGGTGCGCGCGATCGTGGGCTCGGTGTCGCCCGCGAAGCGCGCAAGATGCACCACCGGCACATCGCGGGCATAGCGGCCGGCGATCTCCTTGAGCAACGTTGACAACGCCGGCCTCGGAAACGGATCGCCTTCCGGCCCGCCGCCCTCGGGTTTGGCCGCAAGACGCGCCAAAATGTCGCGGCAGCGCATCGTTTCGGCGAGCAGCAATTCGGCGTCGGCCTTGAGATCCCCCTCGGGCACGTCGCGGGCGATTTCCTTGGCGACGACGGCGATCGTCGCCAGCGGCGTGCCGAGTTCGTGCGCCGCCGCGGCCGCGAGCCCGCCCACCGCATTCATGCGCTGCTCGCGCGCGAGCAGCGCTTGCGCGGCCGAATACGCATCGGACAATTGGCGCGCCTCGGCCGACAGCATGGCGACATACGCCGCGACGAACCCGATCGTCGTGGCGACGGCGATCCATACGCCGACCTGGAAGGACAACGGCAGTTCCAATCCCGGCGGCGCCCAAGGCAACGGCGCGTGCCAGAACGCCAGCAGCGTCGCGAACAACAACGCGAGCGCCCCCAACGCGATCGTCATCGCGCGGGAAAGGGAGGCGGCGGCGACCGCGACGGGGGCGACCAGCAGCACGGAAAACGGATTCTGCAAGCCGCCGGTGAAGTAAAGCAGCGAGGAAAGCTGCATCACGTCGTAGGCGAGGACGGCACCCGCGGCGCGGTCGTCGAGCCGGCCGGCCTGCGGCCGGTCGAACATCAGGACGGCGTTGAGCACGGCCGAAATCGCGATGGCGCCGAGCGTGGGCAGCAGCTGGAACGCGAAGCCGAGCCCGAAATGCACGTAAAGCACGGCCGCCGTCTGGCCCGCGATGGCGACCCAGCGCACCAGCACGAGCGTACGCAAGCGCACGCGGCCCAGCGGCGGAACGCGCCGGGAGCCGATGCGGGGTGCGGAGGCCGCTCGTGGGTCCATCGCGATGCGCCTTTTGCCTTCCGGCGACGGCCGGTCCATATAGAGCGCCCATAGGATGCCATGTCCGTACCCGCGATCAATGTCCGCGATTTGACCAAGCGTTTCCGCGACGACGGCCCGCCCGCCGTCGACGCGATCTCGTTCGCCGTGCCGCGCGGAACGGTGGTGGGTCTGCTGGGCGGAAACGGCGCGGGCAAAACGACGACGATCTCGATGCTGCTCGGCATCCTCGTGCCGACCGCGGGAACAGTCGACGTGCTGGGCGTGGATATGGTCGCCAACCGCTATCCGGCGCTCGCGCGGCTCAATTTTTCCTCGCCTTACGTCGATCTGCCCGCGCGCCTCAGCGTGCGCGAGAATCTCAGCGTGTTCGGCGGGCTTTACGGCGTGGCCGAATTGCCCGCCCGCATCGCCGAACTCGCCGACCTTCTCGATCTCGGCCCGATCCTCGATCGCAAGACCGGTTCGCTGTCGAGCGGCCAGAAAACCCGCGCCGCGCTGGCCAAGGCGCTGATCAACCGGCCCGAACTGCTGCTGCTCGACGAACCCACCGCGAGCCTCGATCCCGACACCGCCGACCGCGTGCGCGGGCATCTTGCGGACTACGCCAAGCGCTCCGGCGCGGCGATCCTGCTCGCCTCGCACAACATGGCCGAGGTCGAGCGGCTCTGCGCGGACGTGCTGATGATGAAGGGCGGCCGGATCGTCGATCGCGGCGCGCCTGCGGCCCTTATCGCGCGCTACGGCCGCGCGGATATGGAGCAGGTCTTCCTCGACGTCGCGCGCGGCACGCGCGCCGAAGCCGCGGCGACGCCATGACCGCTTTGGGCGCCGCGTTGGGCCGGGTCGGCGCGATGAGCAAACGCCACCTCTATCTGTTCCGCTCGTCGTGGACGCGGGTTTTCGACCTCGTCTACTGGCCCGTTCTGCAGATGACGATCTGGGGCTTCGTCACCGTGTTCCTCAATCAGCAAAGCAGCTGGTTCGCGCAAGCCGCGGGCGTGCTGATCGGCGCCGTGCTGCTGTGGGACGTGCTGGTGCGTTCGCAATTCGGCTTGACGCTGTCGCTGCTCGAGGAGATGTGGTCGCGCAACCTCGCCAATCTGTTCGTCTCGCCGCTGCGCCCGTGGGAGTTCGCGGCGTCGCTGATGCTGCTGGCGGTCGCCCGCTCGATGATCGGCGTGCTGCCGGCCGCTCTGCTCGCCATTCCGCTGTTCGCCTATTCGGTGTTCGATCTGGGTCTGCCGTTGATCGCCTTCTGGACCATGCTCGTGATGCTGGGCTGGTCCATCGGCTTGATGATCGGCGCGCTGCTCTTCCGTTTCGGCCTCGCGGCCGAAAGCTACGCTTGGGCGTCGATCTTCGTGATCCAGCCGATATCGGGCGTCTGGTACCCGGTTTCGGTGCTGCCCGCCTGGCTGCAGCCGCTCGCCTGGTGCCTGCCGTCGACCTACGTGTTCGAGGGCATGCGCGCGGTGGTGATCGACAAGACGTTCCGCTGGGATCTTCTGGCCGGGGCGTTCGTGCTCAATCTCGTCTACATGGCATTCGCCTTCGCCGCGTTCCTGTACGCTTTCGCGCTGGCGCGGCGGCGCGGGCAATTGCTCCAATCGAGCGAGTGAAGCGTCAGGTCTTGGCGTCGACGCCGGCGGACGCGAAGGTGGCCATTCCGTTGTGGCATGCGACGGCGCCCTTGACGACGCCGATGGCGAGGGCGGCACCCGATGCCTCGCCCAATCGCATGCCGAGATCGAGGAGCGGGGTTTTGCCAACCTTGTCGAGCAAGCGCCGATGCGCGGGCTCGGCCGAGCGGTGCGCGACCGTGCAATGGTCGATCGCGTGATGGTCGAGCGCGTGGAGCACGGCCGCGGCGGCCGTGCAGGCGAATCCGTCGAGCAGCACGGGCGTGCGCGCCAGCCTTGCGGCCATGACGGCACCCGCGATCGCGGCGAGTTCGTATCCGCCCACGCGCGCCAGAACATCGAGCGGATCGCGCGGCTCGGCGAAATGGAGCTTCCCCGCCTCCTCCACCACGGCGATCTTGTGCGCGAGTGCGGGCCCCGCAACGCCGGTGCCCGGTCCCACCCAATCCGCCGCCCCGCCGCCGAACAGCCCCAGGCACAGCGCCGACGCCGACGCGGTGTTCGCGATTCCCATTTCGCCGAGACACAACACATCGAGCCCCGGTTCGACCGCCATCATGCCGTAGGCCATCGCGCGCACGCACTCGGCCTCGTCCATCGCCGGACCGCGCGAGAAGTCGGCCGTCGGCTTTTCGAGCGCCATTTCGTAGACTCGCAGATCGGCATCGAAGACGCCGCAAAGCTGGTTCACGGCCGCTCCGCCGGCGACGAAGTTCTTGACCATTTGCGCGGTCACGCTCGGCGGAAAAGCCGAGACGCCGCGCGCCGCGACGCCGTGATTGGCCGCGAAGACCGCCACGCGCGGGCGCTCGCATTTGGGTCGCGCGCGGCCTTGCCAAGCCGCCATCCAGACCGCGAGTTCCTCCAACCGGCCCAGCGCCCCCGGCGGCTTGGTCAATTGCGCGTCGCGCGCGCGCACTTCGGCGACCGCGTCGCCATCCGGTCCGGGAAAGGAGCGCAGCACGCGCCGGATCTCCTCGAAACTCGCGAGCGGGCTTTGCGGATCGGTCATCGGGGCGCTTTCGGCTGGAATTGCGAAGGGGGCCGTCCTATCTTCCCGCGCCTTCCCAAGCAAGGATTCACTTGTCGGATTTCGTCGACCATCGCCCGGGGCCGGGCAACGAATTGCGCCTGGCTCTCGCCTTCCTCACGCGCATGCCCGTGCGCTTGCCCGCGCATGTCGCCGAAACCCCGCTCGCTGCCGCCGTGCGCGGCTTTCCGCTCGCCGGCGCTGCCGTCGCGGTCGTGGGCGCACTGGCGTTCGCGGTCGTCTGGACGGTCGGCCTGCCCGCGAGCCTCGCAGGCTACGTCGCGGTGGCCGCGATGGCGGCGTTCACCGGCGCGTTGCACGAAGACGGGCTCGCCGATTTCGCCGATTCGCTTGGCGCGCGCGATCCGGCCAAGCGCCTGGCGATCATGCGCGACAGCCGCATCGGCACCTACGGCGTGCTGGCGACGGTGTTGGCGGTGTCGCTGCGCGCGGGCGCGCTCGCCTACGTCGCCGACCCGATCGAAGCGCTTTTCCTGCTGCTCGCGGCGGCGGCGGGCAGCCGCGCGTGCGTCGCGCACGCCATGCACGTTCTGCCGATGGCGCGCGCCGACGGCTTGGCGCATGCCGCCGGACGGCCGCCCCGGGCGCGGATGCTCGACGCGATGGCGATCGGGACGGCGTTCGCGTTCCTGTTGGGGCCCCTTGGCGCCGCGTTCGCCATCCTGGCCGCGGCGGCGGCCACCCTCGCGGTCGAGCGGCTGGCGCGCGCGCATGTGGGCGGGCAAACCGGCGACGTCCTGGGGGCGGTCCAGCAAGCCGCCGAAGTCGCGATCCTTTGCGCGGCATTGGCCGCTTCCTCGTGGTGGTGACGACGATGCAAACGAAACTGTTTTTGGTGCGGCACGCGCCCGTGGTGGGCCAACACGGGCGTTGCTACGGCACGACCGATGTCGAATGCGACACGACCGACGCCAAGGCCTTCGCCGGCCTCGCCGCGATCCTGCCCGGCGTCGACGCGTTGTGGACGATCACGCCGCTGTCGCGCACCAAGCGCACGGCCGACGCCGTCTGGGCGGCCCGCCAAGCGCCGCCGCCCGCCTATCGTCTGGTGCCGGAGTTGATCGAACAATGCTTCGGCGACTGGCAGGGCAAGACCTACGCCGAACTCGGCGCCTATGGCCACGGCGACGCGGGCGCCACCCACCGGCACTGGCTGACGATGGCCGACATCAAGCCCGAAGGCGGGGAGAGCTTCGTCGAGGTTTGCGCGCGGGTGGCGCGCGGTTTGGATGCGGTGCTGGAAACCGCCAAAGGCGGCGACGTGGCGATGGTCTGCCACGGCGGCGTGATCCGCGCAGCACTCGCCTACGCGCTCGGGGTTTCTCCCGAGGCGGCGCTGTCGATTTCCGTCGATACGCTGTCCGTCACGCGGCTCGACCGGTTCGAAGGACCCGGCCGGGGGCACGCGTGGCGCGTGGGCTACGTCAACCGCGACCCGCGCGGCTGAGGCGCGGGCTTCAGGCGACCGCCAGCAGCACCGCACCGGCCGCGAAGATCGCCGCCCCCGCTTGGCGCGGCAACGCGGCGTTCAGCGAGGCAGCCATCCGCGCGAGAGCGATACCCGCG
Organism: Azospirillum sp.; assembly: GCA_020249045.1. Lineage (GTDB taxonomy): Bacteria > Pseudomonadota > Alphaproteobacteria > CACIAM-22H2 > CACIAM-22H2 > Tagaea. The sequence continues at coordinate 23,832 of JADCGK010000189.1, forward strand.
GCGTGCAGCGCCCCGGTCGCCGCCAGGAACCCGATCGCATAGGGGGCGAACGCCGTCGCATCGGCCAATTCCGCGCCGTGCGCGGCGCCGTGGAACAGACCGAAGATGCCGGCGGCAAAAGCCCCCCAACGCGCGTCGATCCGCTCGGCCCAAACGATCGCAAGCCCCAGCAAGGCGACCGACAAAGCGATGCCGGTTTCGACGGCCGGTATGGCGGGGCCGACGACGGCCAGCGCACCGCCCAACAGCATGGCGGCCATGAAGGCGCCGGGCACGGCCACATGCGCGGCCCCGCCCTTGCGCGCGGCGAATACGCCCGCCGCGAGCATCGCGAGAACGTGATCGAGGCCGAGCAGCGGATGCACGAAGCCCGCGACGGCGCCGTCGGTCGCATGGCCGGTATGGGCGAAGGCCGGGGCGGACAATGCGACGAGGCCGGCGGCGAGGGCGAAGCGGGCGGCGAAGACGGAACGGATCATGCGGACGGACTCCGATACGGATGGATTCGAGTTGCCGAGACCATAGCGCGGTTGGCGGCTATCGCGCGAGGCCGACGTAGCGGTCGAGAATTGCGTCGAGTTGCGCGCGATCGCCGATCAGCGAGGTCCGATTGCCGCGCTCGATCTGCACGCTGGCCTCGACCCGGCCACCGAAGCGGCGCACCGCATCCGAGGCGCCGCGCATCGCGGGACATCCCGCGCGGTCGGGTTCCGGATCGCGCGTGCCGCACACGAAGACCCAGCGCGTGTCGTCGAACGGACCCAGCCCGAATTGTCCCTCCGCCACGCGCCGGTTGGCGGGCAGATCGGCGGCCATGGCACCCGAATTGGCGACGTTGAGGCCGAAGAACTTTCCGCCCGAATGCCGGTCGTGCGCGGCGAGCGCGTAGACGTATTCCGCCCCGCGCCCGGTCCCGATCAACATCAGCGACCCTTGGCGCATGCCCATCGCGCGCGCGACCGCCTCGATTTCCCGATAGACGATGTCGGCCGGCGCTTCGTGCGCGGCGCCTTCGCCGGTTCCGTACCACCATTGCATGGCGACGACGCCCAAGCTTTTGCGGATCAGCGTCGGGTGCCATTGTTGAAGCTCGTCGAGAGCCCAGCCGTTTTTGTCGTGAAGCACGACCACCCAGCCGCGCGGGTTGGGCACGGGCGACCAGGTCGCCGCGAACAGACGCCCGTCGCGCGACACGCGGACCTGCGCGCCGATCTGTTGGGCGAAGCGGACCTTGTCGGGGACCATCTGCTGCGCGCGCTGGACGATCGTGCCGCCCGGGATATTCGGCGCTTGCGCCCCGACGGGCACCGCCGCAAACAGCCAAATCGCCAGTCCAATCGCGAATTTCGTCCGGTTTCCCAACGCGCTTTCCCCCGTCCTGCGGCCGTGATACTAACGATGTTGCGACCGGACAGGGAAGAGCGGTGACGCGGGATCCCCCGCCAATCCGACGCTGCCCCCGCAACTGTAAGCGGCGAGACCGCGGCCACCCAGCCACTGGGCCGGAACCATTCCGGCGCGGGAAGGCGGCCAAGGTCGACGACCCCGAGCCAGGAGACCTCCCGGACGCCGGCGTTCCATTCCGGAACGCCGCCACGACCATCCTCGGCGGGAGGAACGGGTGTCCGGTGAAGCGACGTTCGACGACTGAATCCATCGTGCTTGTGCTGGGCGGCGCACGCTCGGGCAAAAGCGCCTATGCGGAAGAACGCGCCCTCGCCCTTCGCGCGCCGCGCAAACGCGCGCTCTATCTCGCCACCGCCGAAGCCGGCGACGGGGAGATGGCCGCGCGCATCCAAGCCCACCGCGCCCGGCGCGGGTCGGCGTGGCTCACGCACGAGGAACCGCTCGATCTCGCCGGGGCCATCGCCCGCCATGCGGCGCCGGGCGCCCCCATCCTGGTCGATTGCCTGACGCTTTGGCTTTCGAATCTTTTGCACTCCAGGATTGATCCCGACGCGGCCGCCGAAACCCTTTGCGCGGGCCTTGCCGCCGCCAAGGGACCGGTCGTGCTCGTCTCCAACGAAGTCGGTCTCGGCATCGTGCCCGACAACAAGCTCGCGCGCGACTTCCGCGACGCCGCCGGCCGGCTGCATCAACGCGTGGCGCGAACCGCGCGCGACGTCGTGTTCGTCGCCGCGGGCCTGCCGCTCGCCCTCAAAGGAAAAACGAAATGAGCCGTATCCCCGCCACCGTCGTCACCGGTTTTCTGGGCGCCGGAAAAACCACGCTGCTGCGCAAACTCGCGGCCAACGCCAAAGGCAAGCGGCTGGCCTTCGTCATCAACGAGTTCGGCGAACTCGGCATGGACCGCGAGTTGCTGCTCGGCTGCGCCGAGGAGGGCTGCGCGCCGGGCCGCGTCGTCGAACTGGCGAACGGCTGCATCTGCTGCACCGTCGCCGACGACTTCCTGCCGACGGTCGAAGCGTTGCTGGCATTGCCCGAGCCGCCCGACCATATCGTCGTGGAAACCTCCGGCTTGGCGTTGCCCAAACCCTTGGTGCAGGCCTTCAACTGGCCGGGCATCAAGACGCGCACGACCGTGGACGGCGTCGTGGCGCTGGTCGACGGCCCGGCACTCGCGGCCGGGCGCTTCGCCGCCGACGAAGCGGCACTCGCCGCCCAGCGCAAGGCCGATCCCGCGCTCGATCACGAAGACCCGATCGAGGAGGTGTTCGAAGACCAGCTCGCCTGCGCCGATTTGGTCGTCCTGACCAAGGTCGACCTGCTCGACGCGCCGGCCCGCGCGCGGGTCGAAGCCGAGTTGCGCGCAAAGTTGCGCGCCGGCGCCAAATTGGTGGCCGCCGCGCACGGCGAGATCCCGGCGGCCGTGCTGATCGGCCTGGGCGCCGCTGCCGAGGACGACCTCGCCACGCGGCCCAGCCACGCCGACGCCGAAGGCGAGCACGATCACGACGATTTCGATTCGCGCGCGCTCGCGCTTGCGCCGGTCGCCGATCCGGCCGCGTTCGCGGCCAAGCTCGAAGCCGTGCTCGTCCGGCACGATGCGTTGCGCGCCAAGGGCTTCCTCGACGTACCGGGCAAGGCGATGCGCTTGGCCGTGCAGGCCGTGGGCCCGCGCGTCGAACGCTATTTCGACCGCGCCTGGGCGCCGGGCGAACCCCGCGCCTCGCGCTTGGTCGTCATCGGCAAAAAGGGGATCGACTTCGACAAGATCCGCGCCGAGCTCGCCTGATGCATCTTCTGGCCGCCAGCCAAGGGATCGTTCTCGACGCCGACGCGCCCGTCGATTTGGCGCAGTCGCCGGCGGAGATCGTGTTCCTGTCGGCGGCCGATACGGAGATCGCGGGCTTGGCGCGCGCGCGCGCCAAGCTGCCCGCGGCACCGGGCTTGCGGCTCGCCAATCTCGGCGCGCTCAAGCATCCCTATGCGGTCGATCTTTACGTCGAAAAGACGGCCGCCGCCGCCAAGCTTGTCGTGGCGCGCATCCTGGGCGGCAGGGGCTATTGGTCCTACGGCGTCGATCGGTTGGTGGAAACCGCGCGCGCAACGGGGGCGGCCTTGGCGCTGCTGCCCGGCGACGAGCGGCCGGACGCGGAACTCGCCGCGCTATCGACCGTCGCGGGTGCGGATCTCGCGCGGCTGGCGGCGTATTTCGCCCAAGGCGGCCCGGCGAACCACGCGGGCGCGCTCGCCTTCATGGCCGATCTTGCGGCGGGTACGGCGCAAGCCCCCGCCCCCGTTGCTGTCGCGCGGGCCGGCCTTTACGCGCATGCGCATGCGCGGCCGGGCGCGCCGGTCGCCGCGGTGGTGTTTTATGGCGCGCATTATCAGGCCGGGGATCTCGCCCCGGTGGACGCGCTGATCGAAGCGCTCGCCGCGCGCGGGCTCGACGCGCGCGCGATCCACGTCGCGAGCCTCAAGGATCCGGCTGCGCGCGCGTTCCTGGCGGCCGAGTTCGCCGCGCACGCGCCCGACGTGGCGATCAACCTGACCGGCTTTGCGGTCGGCGCGGGCGATCCGCTCGCCGCGCTGGACGCGCCGGTGCTGCAGGCCGTGCTCGCGGCCGAGACGCGCGCCGGATGGTCGGCGGGCGCGCGCGGTTTGGGGCCGCGCGACGTCGCCATGAACGTGGCGTTGCCCGAGCTCGACGGCCGCATC
>JADCGK010000019.1 GCA_020249045.1 Azospirillum sp.
CGCGAATTCGCCGTGCGCGAAATTGACGAGCCGGACCACCCCGAAAATCACCGAAAGCCCGAGCGCCATCAGCCCGTAGACGAGGCCGGTCAGCGTGCCTTGGAGCGCGACGGTGACGTAGAAATCGAGGGGCATGACCCCCGTCTAGCGCATCACGCGCGGCCCTGCCAGCCCGGCATGGGCAACACGGGGGGCATCGTGGCCGATCCTTCGGGCAGTACCACCGTGGGCGTGCGGTTGCGGTTCTGCACCGCCGCCGAGCCGATATTGGGGTTCTGGCCCTTTTCGTCGAAGCGGATCGGGCCGCCGATCATCACGTGTTCGGCGATGTCGGTCGCGCGGATGGCGGCCATCAATTGCGGTCCCGTCCCGGTGCCCGCGCGTTTGAAGGCGTCCGCGGCGATCAGGATCGCTTCGAAGGTGAAGCCCGCGTTGAAGCAATCGGCGGCGAAGCGGTTGTTGGGGTGGGCGGCCGCGAAGGCGCGCTCCAGCGCCTGGGTCATCGGCGAACGCGGATTGGCCCAAGGCAGGTTGGAGATGTGGAAATCGGCGAGCGGCCCCAGCGCTTGGTAGAACTCCTCGTCGTACATGCCGGGCGAGCCGGGCGAGACGATGCCCATGGGCTCGAAGCGCTGGCGGACCATGTCGCGGACCAGCTTGACCGCGTCGGATGCGCGCGTGACGACCAGCACGAGGTCCGGGCGCAGCGCGCGGATGCGCGTTACCTCGACCGACAGATCCTGCGCACGCGGATCGTAGGCGATGCTCTCCAGCAGGCGGAAGGGCGGCGCCACGCGCGGGAAAATCGCGTCCATGGCGTTGCGCTGGGCTTGGCCGAACGTGTCGTTGGCGTGCAGGAACACGGCCGTCTGCGGGTTGACCCGCGTGGCTTGGATCGTCTCGCCGATCAGGCGCAGGCCGTTGGTGACCAGCTGCGGGCCGGTCTGGAAGTTGCGCACCAGATAGCGCAGGCCCTGCTCGGTGATCGGCGGGGCGGCGGCGATGTTGACGACCAAGGGCACTTGGCGTTGCTCGGCGACCTGGGCGATGGCGAGTGTATGGCCGGAATCGAACGCGCCCACGAGGCATTGCACGCCCTCGTTGATCGCGCGTTCGGCCTGGGTGCGGGCGATATCGGCGTTGGACTCGGTGTCGATATGGACGAGTTCGACCCGCAAGCCCATGTCGGCGAGCACGCGCGGCGCGACCACGGCGCCGCGATGCATGCTTTGCCCGGCCTGGGCGAAGAAGCCCGAGCGCGGCAGCAGCACGCCGATCTTCAGCGCCGCCCCTTGGGCGCGCACGATGCCGGGCGCGCCGAGCAACGCGGCGCCGGCGGTCGCCGCTCCGAGCACGCGGCGGCGGGAAATGCGGGTCGAAACGGACATGCGGGCCTCCCCCTTTTTTTCGGCACCGAGTGAACCGCGCCGCGTAGGGGGAGGTCAACGGGCTTTTCGGTACTTTTTCAAATCCTCAGGACCAATGGCATCGGCAGTTACCAAGCGGTAGTGCCGCTGCTCCAAGACCTCTATTTCTCCATCATCGCCCATCTCAAGCTCGAACATTGCAACGCGATCTTCATCCATGAACTGAGCCGAAACTGCGCGTGCAATCAAGTCGGGGTATCGCTCTGCACAAAAAGCGAGGTCTTGCTTGGTCTGGATTGCCGATATCCTGTCTCTTCCGCCCTTAGCTTGAATTGGAACGACATATTGCGCGCCTCGCTTGTCTACGCCTACGTAGAGTTCGTCGACTTCGATCTGTCCAACGTCCCTGACCGATGTACGCAGGTGGTTTTGCAGCGAGAAGGCTGAGATGCCGAGAAAAATATCGACAAGTCGATTGTATCTGACGATTGCAAGCAAAGCCTGCTCGTCGTCCATCGCTCTCTGGCGGACGATCTGAGGCGTAGCATCCGGAATCTTGATCGTCTTTTGAGCCGGGTCAGGAACGATCCGATTCACTCTCCCAATTTTGAATCGGTAACTCGATCGTCCCGCTGGCTCTATACGCCACTCGTATCCTTTTGGCGCCGTGGCGGCGATCTCGCGCGGCATTTCCGTGCGATACCGCAGCGAGTAAATGACGTCTCCCAGATTCTTGGGGAGCTGCCGATCTAATTCAGCGGCCACCTCGGGAAGCTCTCTTCTCGAGAATTCAAATTCATCGAGACCATGCTTATAGTGGCGCGCGAAAACGGCCTTGATCAAAGCGGCATAAAGATTTTCGTCACCCATTCGCCGCAAGCCTCTGTCTTTTAGCGATGGTATCCGACGGTACTTCGTAGCGGGCCGACGCCTCGCGCATGTCGAGATAAAGCAAAGACGGATCGCCGAGTGCGATCGCCTTTCGAGGGCGCGCTGGCCGGACGCCAATCGCGTCGACTACGGCGCTCGCCACCGCACGCGCGAGCAGGGGCGGTACCGAATTCCCAATCTGGCGGAAGCCATGCCACTTGCTTGCATGCAAGCGGAACCAATCCGGGTAGGAATGCAGTCGGGCACCCTCGCGCACGGTTATGCAACGGTGCGAAAAGGGATGGATGGGACGTGGCGACGTAAATGCGCCGCGATCCGAGGCAGTTCCTGCTCGCAGCGTGTTGGACACGCCCGCCGGATCCAACTTGTGGAAGCGACTGATCGGCTCGGTCTCTCCGTGTGCCGTCGCCTTGAATCGTCGCCGCGATAGCTGCGTATGGTCGGCGCGCGCGCTCGACGTAAGCATTTCCCGATCGTAGAGACGCGGATGCGAGTAGTCGTCGTCGGAATTCGTCAAACCTCGAAGCATCAAAGCGTAACGGCTCGGTTCCCCATAGCGCGCCTTGACGCAATCGCTATCGACCAGTTCGGCAAATGCCTCCGCTTCCGGCAAATCACAAAGCGCATCCCAAACGCATGGCCCGACGGGCAAATCGAGGTCCCCTTGCGCCGAGCCAGGCTTTCGAAACGGCTGTTGGGGATACCTGGGAAGCTCGAATCCGCGCTTTGCCCCCATCAGGAACAGGCGCCGCCGGTCCTGGGGAACACCATACTCGGCGGCGTTGAGGACCTTCCACGGCAGCAATACATCGTATCCGCAGGCGGAAAACTCTTCGACGATCTCATTCAGGAACTTTTTATGCTCCCCGACGGTCAGCCCCTTCACATTTTCGAAAACGAAATAGCTCGCATCCAATTCCTTCACGATTCGGACGAAGTGATAGACGAGCCGATTGCGTGGATCGTCGAACGCGCGCTTGCCGATCATCGAGAAGCCTTGACACGGTGCCCCGCCGAAGACGACGTCGATATTCCGGCTTCCGAGACCCGCACGACGGCGAATTTCGTCGCCTGAAACATCGGCAACCGAGGCGCAAATGACTTTGGTCTGCGGGAAGTTGAACTCGTGCGTCGCGCAATGGATCGGGTCGAGTTCGACGCATGCGGCGACGTCGAAACCGGCCTGCTCGAAGCCGAGGCTCATACCCCCGGCACCCGCGAAAAGATCGACTCCGATAGGCCGCTCGTTCATACGACTACTCCGCCAAAAACCGCTTTAGCCGTCGCGATAGCATATCGCGCTTCCTCGTCTGGCATTGCCAAACAACTATCGTCGAAAATCCTAGTGCGCGAAGTTCGCGCCGGACGCGCCCGTCCCGGGCGATATTCGCCGCAAATTTCGCATTCCAAAACGCGCGCTTCGTCTTCGGAGTCGTCGCGTACTTGCATCCGGAGTGCCGATGCCAGAAACAGCCGTGAACGAATATCGCCTTTTTGCGCTTCGGAAATGCGAGATCGGGTTTGCCGGGCAGGCCCGCCACGTTGAGCCTCGGCCGGAAGCCAAGCTTGCGGACCAAGGTCCGGACGATCCGCTCCGGGCCCGTATCGCTTGCGCGAATGCGACCCATCAGCCAGCTGCGTCGCTCCGGCGTCAGGCGATCCATGGGTCACAAGATATGGCGGATCGGCGTAGCGCTCCATACGATCCCTCGACTTATCCACGAGAACAATCGAAGAACTATAGCCGAGGCCAGCGCGATGTTCAACCGACCGCTTCCGGGACGCCGGCTTTGGCGATCGCGGATTTCTGGCGTTTGGCCAAGTTTTGTACCGAGAAGCCTTCGATGAGGCCGTGGAACTCCCGGTACCAGTTGATATCCGCCTTCAAGTGCATGAACACCGAGCCCAGGCCGATGGCTGCCCGGTCCATCAGCACGAATTCGCGCGGCGGGGCCACGCCGCCCAGTTCGCGCAGCCGCTTATGCACCTTTTCGGCGACCTCGCGGCCGTAGACGGCCGAATTGGTCTCGGCCACTTCCTTGGCCCGATCTTCGAGGACCGGGCCGTAGACGAAGCGCGCCCAACCATTCAAGCAATCGATCATTTCGTTCGACAGGCCGACGAAGCCCCAGGTTTCGTAGGCGGCCACGGCGAGGTCGCGGTCGTCGTCGCGGATCGCGCGGTAGAGATCGATCACCGCCCCGACGAACTTCGCCGGGAAAATCCGCACGCAGCCGAAATCGAGCAGATTGACCGTTCCGTCCTCGCGCACGGCGTAGTTGCCCAGATGCGGATCGCCATGGATCACGCCGCCCGAATAGAACGGCACATACCACGCGCGGAACATCGCGCGCGCGACCGTGTTGCGGAACTCGCGCTCGCGCGGCGTCACGGTCAGCAGCTTGGCGCCGTCGAGCCACGTCATCGTCAGCAGGCGCGCCGTGCCGAGTTCGGGCAGCGAGTCCGGCACGTGCACGCTCGGCTCGTCGCGCAGAAGATGCGCATAAAGGCGCATATGCGCGGCTTCGCGGCCATAATCGAGCTCCTCGCGCAGACGCGCGGAAATCTCGGCGAAGATGCGGTCGGTGCGGATCGCGCGGTCGTAGCGCTCGTAGACGCCGAAGGCGAGCTTGAGCTGCTTGAGATCGGCCTCCACGGCCGAGGCCATGTCCGGATACTGCAGCTTGCACGCGACGACCCGGCCGTCGCGCAACCGCGCGCGATGGACCTGGCCGAGCGACGCCGCCGCCGTCGCCGCGTGCGGAAACTCCGCGAAACGGTCCTGCCAGTCGGGGCCGAGTTCGCTCGCCATGCGGCGCTTGACGAACGGCCAGCCCATCGCGGGCGCGTCCGACTGCAGCTGCAGCAGTTCCTGCACGTATTCCTCGGGGATCGCGTCGGGCACCGTCGCGATCAGCTGGGCGACCTTCATCAGCGGGCCTTTGAGCCCGCCCAACGCCGCGCGCAATTCGGCCGCGTGCTTGGCGCGGTCCATCTCCACGCCCAGCACGCGCTCCGCACCCAAGCGCACGGCCAGCCCGCCCATCGCCGAGCCGACGCGGGCGTAGCGCGCGAGCCGGCCGCCCAGCGAGTTCGATTCGCCCGCCATCAAGTCAACGTTTCGAGTTCGTCGATGAACCCTTCGATCAGCGAAAGGCCGCCGCGCCAGAAGGCGGGATCCGCCGCGTTCAGGCCGAAGGGGGCGAGCAATTCCTTGTGCCGCTTGGTGCCGCCCGCGCGCAGCATGTCGAGATAGCGCTCGGCGAAGCCGGCGGGTGCTTGGGCATAGCGCGCGTAGAGCGAGTTCACGAGGCAATCCCCGAAGGCGTAAGCGTAGACGTAGAACGGCGTGTGCACGAAATGGGGAATGTAGGTCCAGTAATTCGCGTATTCGGGATCGAAGCGGAACGCGGGCCCGAGGCTTTCGCGCTGCACGTCCATCCAGATTTCGCCGATCCGCGCGGGCTCCAGCTCGCCTTCGCGCCGTTCGGCGTGCAGACGCCGCTCGAACTCGCAAAACGCGATCTGGCGCACGACGGTGTTGAGCATGTCCTCGACCTTGCCGGCCAGCATCGCTTTGCGCCGCTTGGGATCCTTGGCGTCGTCGAGCAGCTTGCGGAAGGTCAGCATCTCGCCGAACACCGAGGCGGTCTCGGCGAGCGTCAACGGCGTGTCGGCCAGCAAATGCCCCTGCCCGGCCGCCAGCACCTGGTGCACGCCGTGGCCGAGTTCATGGGCGAGGGTCATCACGTCGCGCGTTTTGCCCTGGAAGTTGAGCAGCAGGTAAGGATGCGCCGAAGGTACCGTCGGATGGGCGAAGGCGCCCGGCGCCTTGCCCGGCCGCACGCCCGCGTCGATCCAGGCGTTGTCGAAGAAACGCTTGCCGACTTTCGCCATATCCGGGCTGAAGGCGGCGTAGGCGTCGAGCACCGTATCGCGTGCGGCCGGCCAATCGAAGTCGCGCTCGTCGGCTTGGGGCAGCGGCGCGTTGCGGTCCCAATAATCCAGCCGATCCGCGCCGAACCATTTGGCCTTCAGCGCGTAATAGCGATGCGACAGCTTCGGGTAGGACTCGCGCACGGCCGACACCAGCGCGTCCACGACCTCGTCCTCGACGCGATTGGCGAGGTTTCGTGCGGAGATCGGCGCGGCGTAACCCCGCCATTTGTCCTCGATCTCCTTGTCCTTGGCCAGGGTGTTGGTGACGAGCGCGAAAAGCCGCACGTTGTCGCCCAGCGTCTTGCCCACGGCTTTGGCGGCCGCGCGGCGAACCTTGCCGTCGCGGTCGGAGAGCAGATGCAACGCCTCGGCCGAGGTCAGCGACTTGCCGTCGACGTCGAAGCGCAACCCCGCCATCGTTTCGTCGAACAGCCGCGTCCACGCCGCCCGGCCGGCGACGTATTTCTCGTGCAGCAGCTTTTCCATCCGATCTTCGAGCTGATGCGGCCGGAAAGCGCGCAAATCGCGCAGCCAGGGCGCGTAGCGCGCGAGATCCGGCGCCGTAAGCTTGGCATCCAGTGCGGCGTCGTCGAGACGGTTGAGCTCCAGCGTAAAGAACAGTGTGTGGGTGGAGATTGCGTTCACCCGCTCCTGAACCGTTTGGTAGAACTTGGCGATCGTCGAATCCGATTGATTGCCGGCATAGGTCAGATCGGCATAGGACGTGATCCGCGACAGCCGCTCCTCCAGCCGCTCGTACTCCGCGATCGCGGCCCCCAACGCCTTGCCGTCCAGCCCCGCAAGCCTGCCTTCGTAGCGGCCCTGGAAGGCCACCGCATCCTTTTCGGCGGCGGCGAAGGCGGCTTCGAGTTCGGGCGAATCGCGGCCCGGAAACAAATCGCGCAAATCCCATTCGGGCAGGGCGGCTTTGGCGGCGGAAAGCGTCATCTGGGGTTCCTGAAAAACGGTCGATAGGCTATTCAAATCATATAAGCCGGGCGTCCCCCAGGGAAAAGCCCCGGCGCCGGAGGCACCCCCCGATATGTCCACCCCCCCGACCGATTTCGACAATTGCCCCAGTCTTGTGCGGGCTTTCTTCGATCAAGCGCGCACCCGCTCGAACCAACCCTTCTTGTGGGCCAAGCGCGACGGCGAATGGCGCGCGCTGACCTGGGCGGAAACCGAACGCCAAGTGCGGGCGCTGGCCTGCGCGTTGACCGCCCTCGGCGTGGCGCGCGGCGACCGGGTGGGACTGATCGCCGAAAACCGCCCCGAATGGGTGATCGCGGATCTGGCGATCATGGCGGCCGGCGCCGTGTCCGTGCCCACCTATACGACCAACACGCTCGACGACCACCTGTTCATTCTGTCCAACGTCCAGGCCAAGGGCGTGATCGTCTCCACGCGCGCGCTCGCCGAAACGGCCATCGCCGCCGCGCGCCGGACGCCGTCCCCTTGCGCGTTCGCCATCGCCATCGAAACGCCCGACTTCAAGCAGGACCCGGGCTTGGCGTTGCTGTCGTGGGACGAAGCGCTCGCCAAGGGCCAAGCCGCACCCGACGCGGTCGACGCGACGGTGTCCTCGCTGACCCGCGCGGATCTCGCGTGCGTCATCCACACGTCCGGCACGGGCGGCAAGCCCAAGGGCGTGATGCTCCATCACGGCGCGATCCTGCGCAATTGCGCGGGCGCGTGGGACGTGTTCACGACGCTCGACCCCGGCGAGGAGACGTACCTGTCGTTCCTGCCGCTGTCGCATTCCTACGAGCACACCGTGTGCATGGGGTTCATGATCGGCATCGGCGCGCAAATCTATTTCGCCGAAGGCATCGACAAGCTCGGTTCGAACATGATCGAAACGCGGCCGACGATCATGACGGCCGTGCCGCGACTCTACGAATCGCTCTACGCCCGGATCACCCAGGGCTTGAAGCGCGAAAAGCCGCTCAAGCGGATGCTCTTCGCCAAAACGCTCGAACTCGGCACCAAGCGCTACGAGGGCGTACCGCTCGGTCTGGGCGAACGCCTGCTCGACGCGCTGCTCGAACGCCTCGTGCGCGCGAAAGTGCGCGCGCGTTTCGGCGGGCGGCTCAAGGCGTTCGTGTCGGGCGGGGCGGCGTTGGTGCCGGAGATCGGCGTTTTCTTCCAGGCGCTCGGCGTGCGCGTACTGCAAGGCTACGGCCAGACCGAGTCCGGCCCCGTCATCTCGGCCAACCGACCGGGCCTCGAGCGGATGGATACGGTGGGCCCGCCGCTCAAAGGCGTCGAAGTCCGGATCGCCGCCGACGGCGAGATCCTGGTGCGCGGCGAATTGGTCATGAAGGGCTATTGGAACGAGCCCGAGTGGACGGCCAAGACCGTCATCGACGGCTGGCTGCATACCGGCGACGTCGGCGAAATCGACGCCAAAGGCCGAATCAAGATCACCGACCGGAAGAAGGACTTCATCAAGAACTCGGGCGGCGAGATGCTGTCGCCGTCGAAGATCGAGGGCGCGCTTCTGATGGAGCCGGAAATCGCCCAAGCGATGGTCCACGGCGACAAGCGTCCCTATCTGGTGGCGGTGATCGTGCCGAAGCCCGAAACCGTCGAGGCGATCGCCAAAGCCAAAGGTGCCGCACCGGATCTGGCGGCGTTGGCCGACGCCCCCGAACTGCGCGCGGCCATCGAAGCGGCGGTCGAACGCGCCAACGCCAAGCTCGCTTTGCCGGAGCGCGTGCGCCGCTTCCTGATCGCAAACCAAGGCTTCACGATCGAGAACGAGCAGATGACGCCGACGCTGAAGGTACGTCGGCACGTCGTCCGCGGGGTCTATGGCGACAGGCTGGAAGCGTTGTACGGTTGACGTCCCATCGGGAGGACTCCATGCGCAGATACGCCGCCGCCCTCGCCGTTGCGCTGCTCGCCGCCGGTCTGGCCGCGTGCGGCGCGCCACCGGGCATTTCGACCGCCATGCGGCTCGCGACCGAAGCCCGGACGAGCGCGCAGATCGCCGAGGACAACCGCATCCTCGTCGCCTTCAACCGCGCGGTGGCGGGCGAGTCCGGCGCGCTGTTCCGCGACGTATCCACCGACGTTTACGTCGCCCGCGTGATGCTGACGGGTGCCGTCAAGGAGCCGCGCATGAAGGCGCGGGCGGAGGAGATCGCGCGTGCCGTGCCCGGCGTGGCGCAAGTGATCAACGAACTTCAGGTCACCGACCAGGGCGGCATCGGCGCCACCGCCAACGACCTGGTGATCGAACAGAAGCTCGGCGTGAAATACGCGGCCGACTCCGCCGTCGACGGCGCCAATTTCCGGGTGCGCGCGGTCAACGGTGCGGTCTATCTGTTCGGCCGCGCCTACAGCCAGGGCGAACTCGACAAGGCCATCGCCCTCGCGCGCGAAACCGACGGCGTCCGGCGCGTCGTCAACCATGTTCGCGTGCAACCGCGCGGGCAGTAGTGGACCCCCTCGCCCTCCGCCTGGAAACGCCGCGGCTGATCCTGCGCGCACCGGCGCCGGACGACGCGGCGGCGTTGACGCGCTGGCTCGCCGAGGATGCGATCGCGCGCTGGACGGCGAACATCCCCCATCCCTATGGGCCCGCCGACGCCGAAAAATGGATCGCCGACGCGCGTACCGCGATGGCCGACGTGCGTAGCCTCACCTTCGCGATCGAACGACGCGAGGCGCCGGAGTTGATCGGCGCGGTGGGCGTGGCGCTCGACGGGCCCGGCACCGAGGGCGACATCGGCTGGTGGATCGCGATCCCGCATCAAGGCCGGGGCTATGCGACCGAAGCCGCCGCGCGCGTCGTCGATCTTTGTTTCGCGATGGACGTGGTGCGGTTGACGGCCGGTACGCTGCCCGACAACGGACCGTCGCTGGGCGTCGTCCGCAAACTGGGCATGCGCCCGGCGGGAAAGCTGATGCGCGCCCAACCCGCGCGGGGCGCCCCGCGCGAAACGCTGGAATTCGTGCTGACCCGCTAAGCGGCCAGCCTCTCGGCGATCTTGGCGAGGGGGTCGAGCTTGGCGAGCGGGCCCATGGCGGCCAATGTCGGCCGACCCTTGAGGATGCGGGCGGCGACGCGGGCCAAATCCTCGGCCGTCACCGCTTCGACCTTGCGCGACACTTCCTCGGGCGGCATGTCGCGGCCGTAAACCAGCAAATTGGCGCCGAGCGCGTCCATGCGCGCGTTCGTGCTTTCGAGCGACATCAGAAGACCCGCGCGCATCTGGGCCTTCGCGCGGCGGATCTCGGCCTCGGGCGGCGGCGCGAACGCACCGCGCAATTCGGCGATCAGCGCCGGCACCAGTTCGGCCATCTCCGCTTCGCCCGTGCCGGTGTAGACGTCGAAAATCCCGCCATCCATGTAGGACGAGGCGTGCGCCGAAATCGAGTAGGCAAGCCCGCGCTTCTCCCGGATTTCCTGGAACAAGCGCGAGGACATGCCCCCGCCCAGCAGCGTCGCCAGCACCTGCGCCGCCCAGTAATCGGGATCGCGCAGTCCGACCCCGGGAAAGCCCAGCACCAAATGCGCCTGCTCGAGATCGCCGTCGTCGCGGAACTCGCCGCCCGCATAGCGCGCCGGCGTCTCGGTCAACGCCGCCCGCGCGGACCACGCGCCGAACAACTTGGCCACGTCGGCTTCGAAAGCCGGCACGTCGAGATTGCCCGCCGCGACGACGATGGTGTTGGCGGGCGCATAGGCGCCGCCGCGCCACGTCAGCGCCTTTTCCCGTCCCATCGTGCGGATCGTTTCGGCGTCGCCCAACACGGGGCGGCCCAAGGCCTGGTCCGGGAACGCGGTCTCGTGGAACCGGTCGAAGATCACGTCGTCGGGCGTATCCTCGACCTGCCCGAGCTCCTGCAAGATCACGCCGCGCTCGCGCTCGAACTCGGCCGGATCGAAGACAGAGTGGAGAAAGACGTCGGCCAGGATGTCGAGCGCAAGGCCCGTATCCTCCTTCAGGCACTTGACGTAATAGGCGGTCTGTTCGCGGCCGGTATGCGCGTTCATGAACGCGCCGACGGCCTCGACCTCCTCGGCGATCGCGCGCGCATCGCGACGCGCGGTCCCTTTGAACGCCATGTGTTCGAGCATGTGCGCGGCGCCGTTCAGCGCCTCGGGCTCGTGGCGCGTCCCCGCGCCGACATAGACCCCGACCGACGCGGTCTGGACCTGCGGCACCGAATCGGTCGCGATGCGAAGCCCGTTGGGGAGTGCGACGATGCGGACGCTCATTTCGCCCCCACGCGCGCGGCGACGAATTCCTTGAGCTTGGCGACGTCGTTGGGCATGTCGGTCGCGCGCTCCGGACGGTCGTAGAGGTCGGCGAGGAACCCGGGCAATCGCGGCCGCACGCCGGTGGCCTTTTCGACCGCGTCCGGGAACTTCGCCGGATGCGCCGTCGAGGCGACGACGATGGGCCCCTGCGATTTCGCGCGCCGGGCGACGTGCACGGCCACGGCCGTGTGCGGGTCGATCGTTTCGCCCGTGGCCTTGCGGATCGACGCGATGGTCGCGAGCGTGTCGTCCTCGCCGCACGCACCGGCGTCGAACCCCTCGGCCAGGGCCGCGTGCAAACCCTGCGGGAAGACGAATTTCCCGGTCTTGCGGAACTCAGCCATCATCGCCGCCGTGGCGCGACCGTCGCGGCCGGCGAGTTCGAAGACCAAGCGTTCGAAATTCGACGAAACCTGGATATCCATCGACGGCGAGATCGTCGGCGCCACGCCTTCGAGCGCCATCGTGCCGGTCAGGATCGTACGCGCGACGATATCGTTGCGGTTGGTCGCGACGATCAGCCGGTCGATGGGCAGGCCCATGCGCCGCGCCGCATCCGCGGCCAGCACGTTGCCGAAATTCCCGGTCGGCACGCAGAACGAAACCGCGCGGTCCGGCGCCCCCAGCGCCAAGGCTGCGTGCGCGTAATAGACGATCTGCGCGGCCACACGCGCCCAGTTGATCGAATTGACGGCCGAAAGGTTCCATCTGTCGCGGAATTCGAGATCGCCGAACATCGCCTTCACGGCGTCCTGGCAATCGTCGAACGTGCCGTCGAGCGCGACGTTGTGGACGTTCGGCGCCAGGACGGTCGTCATCTGCCGGCGCTGGACCTCCGACGTGCGTCCGCGCGGGTGCAGCATCACGATATCCACGCGCTTGGACCCCGCGACGGCCGCGATCCCGGCCGGGCCCGTGTCGCCCGATGTGGCGCCGACGATCGTCACGCGCGCGCCGCGCGCGGCAAGCACATGGTCGAACAGCCGACCGACGAGTTGCAGGGCGTAATCCTTGAACGCGAGCGTTGGGCCATGGAACAACTCCATCGTCCACAAGGCCGCGTCGAGCTGCTTCAACGGCGCGACCGCCGGATGGTCGAACGCCGCGTAGGCGTCCTTGGCGATGCGCGCGAGATCGGCGTCGGCGATCGCCCCGCCGACATAGGGCTTCAAGACCGCGAAGGCGACTTCGTGATAGGGCCGGTCGCGCAAGGCGCGCCATTCGGCAGCCGAAAAGCGCGGCCAGGTTTCGGGCACGTAAAGCCCGCCGTCGCGCGCGAGCCCCGCGAGAAGCACGTCGTCGAAAGCCAAAGCGGCGGTCTCGCCGCGGGTCGAGAGATAACGCAAAGGCCGGCCCCGAAATCCCGAAAAGAGCCCGGGACGTTAGACCCCGCCCGGCACGCAAGCAAGAGCGATAAGGGCCGTCTTTCCAGCGTGTTGCGGCCTAGCCGGCGAGGTAGCGCGCGGTCAGATGCGCTTTGAAGACGGCCGGATCGAGCGGCTTGCCGGTGGCGCGGATCAGCATCTCGCGCGTGGTCATCGACGACCCCAGCGCGTGCCAATTTGCCCGCAACCAACCCATCAGCGGCGCGAAATCGCCCTTGGCGAGACCGGGTTCGATCCCGGGTACGGCCGCCTTAGCCGCCGCGAACAATTGCGCCGCGGTCATGGCGCCCAGCGTGTAGGTGGGGAAATAACCCCACGCCCCGCCCGGCCAGTGGATGTCCTGCAGACATCCGTCGCGATCGTCGGGGGGCACGACGCCGACGAGCGCCTTCATTCCGTCGTTCCACGCGCCCGGCAGATCCGAAAGATCCATCCGGTCCTCGATCAACGCGCGTTCCAGCCGGTAGCGCAAAATCACATGCGCGGGATAGGTGACCTCATCCGCGTCGACGCGGATCAGGCCGCGATGCACGCGCCGATAGACGGTTGCGAAGTTCTCGGCCGTCCAGGCGGGACCGGATTTGCCGAACGCGGCCGCCGCCTTGGGCGCAAGAAAGCGCAAGAACGCGTCCGACCGGCAGGCCTGCATTTCCACCAAAAGGGATTGGCTCTCATGCGCGCTCATCCCGCGCGCGAAGCCGACCGGCTGGTTGCGCCATTCGGGCGGCAGGCCGCGTTCGTACATCGCATGCCCGGTTTCGTGCAGGACGCCCATCAGCCCCTTGGCGAAGTCGTTCTCGTCCCAACGCGTGGTCAGGCGCACGTCGTCGGGCACGCCGCCGCAGAACGGATGATGCGACGTATCGAGCCGCCCATGCGCAAAATCGAAGCCGACGCCCGCCATCAGGTCGTGGGCAAGCGCCTTCTGCGCTTCGGCCGGAAACGGGCCTTCGAGCGGCAGCGGCGCGGGCCGCTTGGCTTGGCGTTCGAGCGCCGCATCGGTGAAGGCGGGCAGGAATGCGGCAAGATCGTCGAAGACGGGATCGATCTCGGCCGACGATCCGCCGGGCTCGTATTCGTCGAGCAGCGCGTCGTAGCGCGAAAGGCCGAGCTTGGCGGCCTTGATCGCCGCAACCTCCTTCGTCAGATCCAGAACGCGCCTCAGCGCGGGCAGCAGCCCCTTGAAGTCGTTCGCCTTGCGCGCCGTGCGCCAGCGCATTTCGCACTCGGAAACCGCTTTGGAGCGCGCCTCGACCAGATCCGCCGGCAAAGCGGTGGCGTGCGCCCAATCCCGCCGCATCTCGCGCAGATTGGCTTCCTGCCACGGCCCGTCGCCACGTGCGGCCGCGAACAGATCGGCGAGCACCGGATCGCAGGCTTGTTCGTGCGCGAGAACCTTGAGGGCGGCGATCTGCTCGGCGCGCGCGGACGACCCGCCGTCGGGCATCATCGCCGCCGAATCCCAATCGAGCATGGCGATCGCGTCGCGCACGAGATTCATGCGTTTGAAGCGCGCCGTCAGCGCATCGTAGGCGGCCACCGGGGTCATGGCTTGCGCCGTTGGGAGATCAGATAAACGGCCGCCAGCGCGATCGCGAGGCAGAACCAGGTGAACGCGTATTGCAGATGCGGGCGCGGCAATTGGGCGATCGTCTGCCCGCCCAGCGGCCAACCGCCGGGATTGCGCGGCTCCAGCGCCGCTTCGACGTAGACCGGAAGGATCGCGGGCAAGCCGGCGGCCTTCGCCATCGCGGGCAGGTCGTACCAGAACCACTGGTTCCGATCGGGTTCGTTGTCGGGCATCAGAGGGCCGCGGCGGGGTTCGTCGCGCAACACGCCTTCGACGACCACCGGACCCGAGACCTGCCCTTGCGGACGCGTCGCGGGTTCGCGGCGCTGGCGATCGACCCAGCCGCGATTGACCAGCAGCGCGGGCGCGCCTTCGCGCAGCAGCGGCGTGATGATGTAAAAGCCGTCGTTGCCGCGCTGCGAGCGGCCATAGACGTAAAGCTCGCGCTCGTGCGCCCAGACGCCGCTCGCGCGCACGCGCCGGAACCGGTCCGCGGCGGGATCGGCCAACACGACGTCGATGTCGGCGGCGGGCATGGCCAGCCGTGCCTCGCGCAACGCGTTCTCCGTCGCGCGTTCGAAATGCCGCGACAATTGCCAGCCGGACAAGGACAGCAAGAGCACGATGCCCGGCAGGGCGATCAGCGTGGGGATCAAGCGGGGCGCGAACCCCGGGACAATCTTGTTCAACATGGGACCCGAAACGAAAACGCCCGCCGGGGCGAACCCGGCGGGCGTCGGTTCATCGGAAGGACGGACTCAGCCCGACCAGGGGCCGTGACCCGGCAGGCTGACCGGGCCTTCGCCCGCGACGTAGATGACCGCGAACAGGAACAGCCACACCACGTCGACGAAATGCCAGTACCAAGCGGCGGCTTCGAAACCGAAATGCCGCTGCGGCGTGAACTGGTTGCGGATCGCGCGCACGAGGCACACGAGCAGGAAGATCGTGCCGACCAGAACGTGGAAGCCGTGGAACCCGGTCGCCATGAAGAAGACCGAGGTGTAGGCGTTGTCCTTGAAGCCGAAGGCGGCGTGACCGTACTCGTAGGCTTGGCAGGCGGTGAACAGCATGCCCAGTGCCACCGTCAGCACCAGCCCCCAGATCAAGCCCTGGCGATTGCCCTCGATCAACGAGTGGTGCGCCCAGGTGACGGTGGCGCCCGAGGTCAGCAGGATCAGCGTGTTGAGGAACGGCAGATCCCACGGATCGAAGGTGATCACGTCCTTGGGCGGCCACACCTTGCCGATCGTGTGCAGCTCGGGGAAGAACGAGAAGTGGAAGTAGGACCAGAAGAAGGCGACGAAGAACATCACCTCCGAAGCGATGAAAAGCACCATCGCGTAGCGCAGGCCCAAGCGCACGACCGGGGAGTGCAGCCCCGGGGTCATGCTCTCGCGCACGACTTGGCGCCACCAACCGAACATCGTCCAGGCCACAAGCAGGAAGCCCGCGACGATCTTCCAGGGGCCCAACGCCTTGACCGTGGGCTCCAAGCCCTTGCCGAACAGATCCGGGTGCAGCGTCGCCACGAACCCGAAGGTCAGCACGAGCGCCGCAAGCGAGCCGACGGCCGGCCAGCCGCTGGGCTCGACCAAGTGGTAGGGGGCTTTGGCGCCGGTGGAGTTCGATTGGGCCATGGTCCGGATCCTCGTCTGTCGCCTCAGTTGCGCGGGGCGCTCGCGTCGGCGGTCTTGGGCGCCGCCCGGTGGAAGGTATAGGAGAGCGTGATCGTCGTCACGTCGCGAAGGTTCACGTCCTTCTCGATGGCGGGATCGACGTAGAACGATACCGGCATGTCCATGCTTTCGCCCGGCGCCAGCGCCTGGTCGGTGAAGCAGAAACACGCGATTTTGTGGAAATAGGGGGCGGCCTTCAGCGGCGTCACGTTGAACGTGGCCGTACCGGTCGCCTCGACCGCGCCGCGATTGGTCGCGCGGTAATGGATCAGGCGATCTTCGCCGACCTGCACCTGCACGGGCCGCGGTCCTTCGAAGCGCCAGGGCAGCGGGTTGGGCCCGCCCATCACGTTGGCGTCGAAACGCACGGTCACGATGCGCTCGCCGCGCGTGCCGGGTGCCGCGTCGGCGACCAGCGGCGTGCCGCCGAAGCCCGTGATCTGACAGAACAGCCGGTAAAGCGGCACGGACGCGAACGCCAACGCGAGCATGCCCACGACGATGCCGCCCGCCATCAGGGCGGTGCGCGCGTTCGACGGACGGGGCGTGGCGTCGGTCATGCTACTTCACCATCTTCACGATCGTGATCGCGTAGAACAGCGCGCAGAACCCCGCGACGGCCAGCGCGATGGCGATGTTCTTGCCGCGACGGGCCTTCCACATCGCGGGCGTCACCTTGCTGGGGTCGATCTCGGGTTGGACGGCCACGCGCTCAAGCTCCCAACGCGACGCGATCGAGCATCATCAGCCCGAACAGCAGGAACAGATAGACGATCGAATAGCCGAACAGCCGCTTGGCGGCGGGCTCGGCGAAATCGGCCTTGTCGGCGTCGGGGTGCGCGCCGTCGCGCCACACGGCCCAGGCGCCGGCGACGAACACGAAGCCGAGCACGGCCGCCGCGGCCGCGTAGACCGGCCCCGTCACACCCAGGAAGGACGGCGCCACGCCCAACAGCGCCATCGGCACCGAATAGATCAGAATCTGGCGGCGCGTTTCGCGCTTGCCCGCGACGACCGGCAGCATCGGCACGCCGGCTTTGGCGTAGTCGCCGGCGCGGAAGAGCGCCAGCGCCCAGAAATGCGGCGGCGTCCACATGAAGATCACCAGGAACAGCGCGATCGCCGCAAGCGACAATTCGCCCGTCGCGGCCGCCCAGCCGATCGCCGGCGGAAAGGCGCCCGCGGCCCCGCCGATGACGATGTTCTGCGCCGTCCGGCGCTTCAGCCACATCGTGTAGACGAAGACGTAGAACAGGATCGAGAAGGCCAGCAACGCGCCTGCGGCCAGATTGGCCACCAGCGTCATCGTCACGACCGAGGCGACCGACAACACGATCCCGAACGCGAGCGCTTCGGAGGGTTCGACCGTGCCCGCCGGGATCGGGCGGTCGGCCGTCCGCGACATCAACGCGTCGATGTCGCGGTCGTACCACATGTTCACCGCCCCGGCCGCCCCGGCGGCGACCGCGATGCACAGCACCGCCACCGCCGCCTCGAACGGGTGGAGCATCGACTCCGGCGCCAGCAAAAGGCCGACGAGCCCGGTGAAGACCACCAGGCTCATCACCCGCGGCTTGAGCAGGGCGAAGAAATCCTCCGCCTGCCCGAAGCGCGCGGGCGCCAGCGCTTGCGTCGTACCGTCGGCGGCCATCGTCCCGCCTCAGTGATGCGCCGTCTTGGCGAGCTTCGGCAGCTCCTCGAACGTGTGGTGCGGCGCGGGGCACGGCACCGTCCATTCGAGCGTGTCGGCCGGAACGCCCCACGGATTGGCCGCCGTCACCTTGCGGCCGCGCGCGAGGACCAGCAGCGTCATGATCACGAACATCACGGTCGAGGCGAAGGCGATGTAAGCGCCCCACGACGAAACCAGGTTCCAACCCGCGAACGCGTCCGGATAGTCCGGGATGCGGCGCGGCATGCCGGCCAGACCCAGGAAGTGCTGCGGGAAGAACGTCAGGTTCACGCCGATGAACGTCGTCCAGAAGTGGATCTTGCCCCACGTCTCGGGGAATTCCGTGCCGGTCATCTTGGGCCACCAGTAATAGAAGCCGCAGAAGATGCCGAACACGGCGCCCAGCGAGAGCACGTAGTGGAAGTGCGCGACGACGTAATAGGTGTTGTGCAGCGCGATGTCCGCACCCGCGTTGGCGAGCACGACGCCGGTCACGCCGCCCACCGTGAACAGGAAGATGAACCCGATCGCCCACAGCATGGGCACGCGGAATTCGATCGACCCGCCCCACATCGTGGCGATCCAGGAGAAGATCTTCACGCCCGTGGGCACCGCGATCACCATGGTGGCGGCGGTGAAGTAGGCGCGCGTGTCGACGTCGAGGCCCACCGTGTACATGTGGTGCGCCCAGACGACGAAGCCGACGACGCCGATCGCCGTCATCGCGTAGGCCATGCCGAGATAGCCGAAGATCGGCTTCTTCGAGAAGGTCGACACGACGTGGCTGATGATCCCGAACGCCGGCAGGATCATGATGTAGACCTCGGGGTGGCCGAAGAACCAGAACAGGTGCAAGAACAGCACCGGGTCGCCGCCGCCGGCCGGCTCGAAGAAATGCGTGCCGAAATTGCGGTCGGTCAGCAGCATGGTGATGGCGCCCGCGAGCACGGGCAGCGACAGCACCAGCAGGAACGCGGTCAGCAGCATCGCCCACAAGAACAGCGGCATCCGGTGCATCGTCATGCCGGGCGCGCGCATGTTGAAGATCGTGGTGATGAAGTTGATGGCGCCCAGGATGGACGCCGCACCGGCCACGTGCAGGGACAGGATCGCCATGTCCATCGCCGGGCCGGGATGGTAGGTGGCCCCCGAGAGCGGCGGATAGATCGTCCAGCCCACGCCCGCGCCGCCGCCCAGAACGGCCGAGCCGATCAGCAGCAGGAAGGCGGGCGGCATCAGCCAGAACGAGATGTTGTTCATGCGCGGGAACGCCATGTCGGGCGCGCCGCACATCATCGGGATGAACCAGTTGCCGAAGCCGCCGATCAGCGCGGGCATGACCACGAAGAACACCATGATCAGACCGTGCGCGGTGATGACCATGTTCCACTGGTGGCCGTCGACCATGTACTGCATGCCCGGGGCTTGCAGTTCCAGGCGCATCCACACCGAGAACGCGCCGCCGATCAGGCCCGCGATCACGGAGAACACGAGGTACATCGTGCCGATGTCCTTGTGGTTGGTCGAATAGACCCAGCGCCGCCAGCCGGTGGGCGTGTGGTGGTCGTGATGGTCGTCGTGCCCGTGCGAGTGGCCGGGGGCGGGGGCGTGGTCGTGCGTGGCGCTCATGGGAGGTGTCCTTCGGCGCGGGTGATTAGCGGGCGACGTTCTGGGCGGTCTGCGTGCGCTCGTCGCGCGCG
This sequence comes from Azospirillum sp., assembly GCA_020249045.1. Taxonomy (GTDB): domain Bacteria; phylum Pseudomonadota; class Alphaproteobacteria; order CACIAM-22H2; family CACIAM-22H2; genus Tagaea. Next base: position 19,476 of record JADCGK010000019.1, read on the forward strand.
CGCAAATCGGCGACCGACAGCGGGGCCGAGCCGTCCTGGGCGAAACGGCGCTTGGCTTCGGCCGTCCAACGGTCGAAGGTCGCGCGGTCGACCGCTTCGATGGCGATCGGCATGTAGGCGTGGTTGATGCCGCAGATCTGGTTGCACTGGCCGTAATAGACGCCGGGCCTGTCGACCATCATCCACACTTCGTTGATGCGGCCGGGCATCGTGTATTTCTGCACGCCGAGCGCGGGCACGAACCAGGAATGGATCACGTCCGCGCCGTGCAGCGTGACGCGGATCTTGGCGCCCACCGGCACGACGACGCGGTTGTCGACCTCGAGCAAGCGCGTCTGGCCCGGCTTCAGATCGGCGTCCTGGACCATGTAGCTGTCGAATTGGAAGTCGCCGTGGTCGGGATATTGATAGTTCCAGTACCACTGGCGGCCGGTGACCTTCAGTGTGAACTCGGCGTCCGGCGCCTTGTCCGCGAAATAGATCAGCTTGAACGACGGGATCGCGATCACCGCCAGGATCAGGATCGGCACCGCCGTCCAGACGACTTCGAGCAGCGTGTGGTGCGCGGTCTTGGACGGATTCGGGTTCGCCGAGGCGCGGAAGCGCACCATCGTGTAGAGCAGGAGCGCCAGCACGAAGATCGTGATCAGCGTGATGATCACGAGCAGCATGTTGTGGAAGCTGGCGATGAAATCCTTGATGGGGCTCGCCGAGGGCTGCATCCCGAGTTGCCAGGGCTGCGGTTGGGCGGCGAGAGCGGCGCCCGCGAAGAAAGCCACGAAAGCGACGGCGGCGAAGGCCGCAAAAGCGCGGGCGGACACGATCGAGCGCATGGACTGCCTATCGTTCGAGTTGGGGGTCGCGACGGGTTGGGGGCACGACCCGGAATCGACCGGAACCTACACGAGGCGAAACCCGTATCTCAACCCTGGTATTCGAGGGCTCCAAGTCGATCCCTCGCTCCCCTCGGTGCCACCCCCGGAATCGGGCCGAGAACATGGTTTTTCAGCGACTTGTGGGAAATCTGCGGCGGTTTGTCGCAGCCTGCGCGCGGTCAGGTCCCGCCGGCGTCAGTTGGTTAACGCGCGCCGGTATCGCCGCAGACCGTACCAAACGAGTCCCGCCACCACCGGAATCGCGATCCCGGTTGCGATATCCCGATCGATGCGGAGGCCGGCCACTTCGAGCGCGCGGAACAGATACCCGCACAGCCCGACGACGTAATAGGTGATGGCAGCGACCGAAAGCCCTTCGACGGTCTCCTGCAGGCGCAATTGCAATTGCGCGCGCCGGTCCATCGAAGCCAGCAAATCCTGGTTTTGCGCCTCCACCGCGATGTCCACGCGGGTGCGCAACAACGCGCCCGCGCGCGCGAGCCGGCGCGACATCTGCCCGAGCCGTTCGGCGGTCGCCTCGCACGTGCGCAAAGCCGGCACGAAGCGCCGATCCATGAACTCGCGATAGGTCTGCAGCCCTTCGATCCGCCCTTCGCGCATTTCGGCGATCCGCTTGTCGACGAGATCGCCGTAGGCGCGCGCCGCGCCGAACCGGTATTCGGCCGCCCCGGTCGCGCGTTCGATGTCGGCGGACACCGTCGTCAAGCGATCGAGCAGCCCGCGTTGTTCGACGATGCTGGTCGCCGTGCCCATCGCGTTC
>JADCGK010000190.1 GCA_020249045.1 Azospirillum sp.
CGCGCCGAGTTCGGTCGCCTTCTCGACGAGATGATCGAAGGGCGCGCGCTTGATCGCGGCCGGGACGAGCCAGGGTCCGCCCTCGGCGCCCGGCGCGCGCACGCGCGCGCCCAAGCGCAGCGTCGCGCGCGATTTGCCGAGATCGGCGATCGTCGCGGCGACCTCGCCCAGATCGGCATTGAAGACGCGCACGCCGTCGCCCGGCGCAAGCCGCAGGACGTTGCGCAGACGATGCGCGTCCGCCCCCCCCAGATCGAGCGTGTCGCCGGAAGGCACGGCTTCGACGTAAAGACGCGGGCTTCGCTTCATGTTAAACGCCTAACACATGACCGAGGTCCCGCAAACCGAGGCGAGCGACATCCCCAAGGGCAATTGGGTCGACCGATTCCTGCCCGGGCCGTGGCGGCCTTACGCGCGTCTCGCGCGCCTGGACCGGCCCATCGGCACGTGGCTGCTGTTGTTCCCGTGCTGGTGGTCGATCGCCTTGGCCGGACCCGGCCTCGCGCAGGGGCTTTGGTTGTTCGCGCTGTTCGGTCTGGGCGCCTTGCTGATGCGCGGGGCGGGGTGCACGTTCAACGACATCGTCGACCGCGATTTCGACGCGCGCGTGGCGCGCACCGCCGATCGGCCGATCGCATCTGGGCAGATCCGCGTCAAGCAGGCGATCGTGTTCATGATCGCGCAGATGGCCCTCGCGTTTCTGATCCTGGTCCAGTTCCCGCCTTTCGCCATCGGGGTGGGCGTTGCTTCGCTCGTCCTGGTCTTCACCTATCCGCTGATGAAGCGGATCACCTGGTGGCCGCAGTTTTTCCTCGGTCTTGCGTTCAATTGGGGCGCTTTGCTCGGCTACGCGGCCGTGACCGGAACGCTCGATTGGGCGCCCGTCCTGCTCTACGTCGCGGGGATTTTCTGGACGCTCGGCTACGACACGATCTACGCCCACCAGGACAAGGAGGACGACGCGCTGATCGGCGTGAAATCCTCCGCGCTGCGCTTGGGCGGAAAGTCCCGCGGCGCGATCTGGGGCTTCTACGCGGCGACGGCGCTCGTGCTGGTCGCGATGGACCTCGTCGCGGGTCTCGGCTGGCCGTTCGAAGTCGCACTCACGCTCGGCGCGGTGCAACTCGCGTGGCAGGCCTGGGATTGCCGGTTCGACGACCCGGCCGACTGCCTTGCGAAGTTCAAATCCAACCGGCTGTTCGGCTGGCTGCTGCTTGCGGGCATCGTCGCCGCAGGCGCGACGTGACGGTCGATCCGGCCGCGTTCGTCCGCGCGAATACGCGGCTGGAAAGCCCGTCGCTGGTCCCGGAGCTGAAAATCCATCTCGCGCACGCGGCGACGGATCTATGGGCGGCCACCGAAGCCACGCTCGAACGCACCGGCCTGCCGCCGCCCTATTGGGCGTTCGCGTGGCCCGGCGGACAGGCGCTCGCACGCCATCTGTTGGACCGGCCCGATGTCGCGCGTGGCCGGCGCGTGTTGGACTTCGCCGCCGGCAGCGGCGTCGCGGCCCTGGCGGCGGCCAAGGTCGGCGCCGCCGCCGTCGCGGCAAGCGAGATCGACGCCTTCGCCCGCGCCGCCTTGGCGCTGAACGCCGAGGCCAACGGACTCGCACTCGACATCCGCGCGGCGGACGTTCTGGCGGCCCCGGCCGAGGGCTGGGATCTGATCCTGGCGGGCGACGTGTTCTACGAAAAGCCGATGGCCGATCGGGTCTGGCCCTGGCTCGTCGCGGCGGCCGCGCGCGGCATCGACGTGTGCGTCGCCGATCCGGGGCGGGCCTATCTGCCCGCGTCGGGACTCGTCGAAATCGCGCGCTACACGGTGCCGACGACGCTCGACCTCGAGGACAGGACGACGCGCGAAACGCGCGTCTTGCGTGTGAGTTCCTAACCTTCGACGATGCGGAAACGTATCAAGGCGTTGTCGACCGTCGCCATCGTGCGCGCTTGCCAGTCCTTCTTGGCCGCCTCGTAGGTCGCGTGCGGACCGTGGCGTTCGATGGGCCTGCCCGCGACCAGCGTCGTGAAGGTGGCATCGGCGTATTCGCTGCCCTCGACCCACCAGGTCTTCGGACCGGCGGCGGCCGGGACATGGGTCGGCCCCTCCCCGACCACGACCTTGAACCGCGCCAAGGCGTTGTCGATCGTGGCCATCGTGCGCGCCTGCCAGACCGCGCGCGCCTCCTCGTAGGTCGCGAACGGGCCGTGGCGTTCCTCCTTGCCCGCCGCCAGCGCCGTGAACGTCGCGTCCGCGTGCTCGCCGCCTTCGACCCAAAACCGTGTCGCCATACCGTCCTCCGTTTCGCGCGCGATCATGCCGCAGATCGCGGGCGTTGCCAAAGGGCCACAGAGTCGCACGAAGAATCGCAGCGGCGGCGTTGGGTGCTGGCGAGCGGTGCGTCCGCCCGCCATAGTCTTCGCCGTCCCGATGACCCGTCAGCGCCCGCCCCGCACCGCCTCGCCCGAAATCTACGAACGCATCTACAAGATGTTCGTGGCGCCGGTGTCGGCGTTCGATTGCGGGGCCAAATGCGCCGCGCACAACGACGGCGTGCCGGTGTGCTGCTCGACCGAGGCGGCCATTCCCATCGTCGACAAGCACGAATGGAAGCTGCTCAAATCGCGGACCGATCTTTGGTCGGAATACAAGGCGCCCGACAAGGCGACCGAAAAGGAGCTTTCCGATCTGCACCACGATTGCGTGGCGATCGAGTGCAAGGGCTTCATGCACTGCGAGCGCGACAACCGGTCGATGTCGTGCCGCACCTTCCCGTTCTTCCCCTATATCGACCGCGACGGCGACTTCCTGGGCCTGTCAGTTTTCTGGACCTTCGAGGACCGGTGCTGGGTGCAATCGCATCTGCAGATCGTCAATCTGCGCTTCGTGGACGAATTCGTGACGGCGTACGAATCGCTGTTCGAGGTGGATCGCGACGAGTTCACCGCAAACCGCGATCACTCGGCCAGCATGCGCCGGGTTTTCGCGCGCTTCGAACGGCCCATCCCGCTGATCGGACGCGACGGGCTGCTTTATAAGGTGACGCCGCGCGACCACAAGGTAATGCGCGCACGCTTCGCCGAATTCGGCCGCTGGGGATTCTACGAGAAGGACGCAGCCGCCGCGCCGGCGAAGAATTGGACGCAGCTCGATCCCGCCTCGCTTACGGGGCTGGACGCGCCGGGCAAAGCCGCGGCCGACTAAAAGCGCGCGTAATAGAACGTCCCCAACACGACCCAGCGCGCGGATTTGGGCGCGCCCTCGAAGGGCGTCGTGTAATGCCAAAACGGCAAGCGGTAGGCCGAGACCATGCCCGGCCGTGCGACGTCGACGCTTTCGCAAAGATGGCCATCGCGCGCATAGACCAGCAATTGCCGCGCTTGGGCCGGTCCGACGAAGCCCAGATGGAGATCGAAATACCCCTTCGCGGCGCGCGGGTCTTCGGGGTGATGGTCGGTATGCGGCCCCGAATAATCGCCGGGCCCGTAGCGCAGCACCTGGCGGCCGAAATCCGGCGCGAGCGCTTCGCCCGCCAAGGCTTCGGCGAACGCGCGGAAACTGGCCGAGCGCAGCATCCCTTCCAGACCGATTTCGCCCGCCACGCGCCGCGCCCGCGCGCGCCCGTCCAGGAAGGCCGAGCGCACGCGCACGGTCTTGGGCAGGCGTTCCTGGTAGTTGCGCGTCTGGTTGGCGATGGTTTCGGGCGGGATGGCGCGAACCATCGGCGCGAGATGCGCGGCCAAGGCGCTTTCCAACAGCGCATGGATCGCACGCGCCGCCCCGCGGTCGATGAGGCCCGCCTGCGCGAAAAACGGTGCTGCCCGGGCGTCGGGCGCACGGCCGGCCAGAACGCGCCGGCCGGCGGGCGAAAGCAGATCGGCGAATTCGGCGGGGAAGCGGCGCATGATGGCCCCGCTATAGCAGAGCCCGGGGGCCCGCCCTATAGTCCCGGCCATGCCTTACGCTTCCTTGCGCGATTTCCTCGATCGCCTCGAAAAATCCGGCCGGCTCGTGCGGGTCCGCGAACCCGTTTCGACCGTGCTGGAGATGACCGAAATCCAGACCCGCCTGCTCGCCGAAGGCGGGCCCGCGGTGCTGTTCGAAAAGCCCGTGCGCGCGGACGGCGCGCCATCGCACATCCCGGTGCTGGTCAATCTGTTCGGAACCGTCGAACGCGTGGCCTGGGGCATGGACCGCGAGCCCCACCAGCTGCGCGAGGTGGGCGAAACCCTCGCCTTTCTGCGCCAGCCGCAACCGCCCGAAGGCTGGCGCGAGGCGCTCGAGCTCGTCCCGCTCGCCAAAACCGTTTTGGCGATGAAGCCGAGCACCAAGATGTTCGGCACCGCGCCGTGCCAGGAAACGGTCCTGACCGGCGCCGATGTCGACCTGTCCAAACTGCCGGTGCAGACCTGCTGGCCGGGCGAGCCCGCGCCGCTGATCACCTGGCCGCTGGTCGTGACCAAGGGCCCGAGCGGGGCGCGCGAGGACGGCTTCAATCTCGGCATCTACCGCATGCAGGTGACCGGCCGGAACACGACGCTGATGCGCTGGCTGAAGCATCGCGGCGGCGCGCAGCATCACGCGCGCTGGGCCAAATCCGGCAAGCGCGACCCCTTGCCGGCCGCGGCCGTCCTGGGCGCCGATCCCGGCACGATCCTCGCCGCGGTGACGCCCGTTCCCGACACGTTGAGCGAATACCAATTCGCCGGCCTGCTGCGCGGCAAACGCGCCGAACTCGTCGATTGCAAGACCGTACCGCTCAAAGTGCCGGCCGAGGCCGAGATCGTGCTGGAGGGGTACGTGTCGCTCGACGATTACGGCGACGAAGGCCCCTATGGCGACCACACCGGCTATTACAATTCGGTCGAGCGCTTCCCGGTCTTCACCGTCACGGCGATCACGATGCGGCGCGATCCGATCTATCTGTCCACCTTCACCGGCCGGCCGCCCGACGAACCTTCGGTGCTCGGCGAGGCGCTCAACGACGTCTTCGTGCCGCTATTGCGCCAGCAATTCCCCGAGATCGTCGACTTCTGGCTGCCGCCGGAAGGCTGTTCGTACCGCATCGCGGTCGTGTCGATGAAGAAGGCGTATCCGGGCCACGCCAAGCGCGTGATGATGGGTGTCTGGAGCTATCTGCGCCAATTCATGTACACGAAATGGGTCATCGTCGTGGACGCGGACGTGAACGCCCGCGATTGGAAGGACGTGATGTGGGCCGTGTCCACGCGCATGGACCCGGCGCGCGACATCACGCTGGTCGAGGGCACGCCCATCGACTACCTGGATTTCGCCAGCCCCGAAAGCGGACTCGGTTCGAAGATCGGGCTCGATGCGACCGACAAATGGCCGCCGGAAACCAAGCGCGAATGGGGCGTCAAGCTGCGCATGGACGACGCGGTCGTGACGCGCGTCTCGGACATGTGGTCCAAGCTCGGCCTGCCGGGTTCGGGCAAACCGATCTGGAAGTGATCCGCCTTCTCGCGCTGCTGATCTGCATCGTGGCGGGGCCCGCATTCGCCCAGGACGAGACGCGGATCGGCGCGGTTCTGGAGACGCGCGGTCAGGTCGCGGGCGATGCGGCGCTCGCCGGGGCGGCCATCGCGGTCGAGGCGGAAATCGCGGGGGATCTGGTCGCCGTGGGCTTCCAGATCGGTGTGGGCGGAGCGACCCGCGTCGCGCGCAACGCCTTCCTGATCGGGCATACGCTCGCGGTCGGCGGCGCGTTCGATCAGCGCGCATGGCTGACCGGTGTCGACGTGACGGCCGATATGCGCGTGCGCGGCGATCTGAAGATCGCCGCCGCCGAGGCCGTGCGCATCGGCCCGCATACGGATATCGGCGGCGTGCTGACCGTTTGGTCGCCGCTGCCGCCCGATATCCACCCCTCGGCACGCATC
>JADCGK010000191.1 GCA_020249045.1 Azospirillum sp.
ACTGACAATGAGATCGCCGAGGACCGGCGAGCTTATCGTGCGGCCGCCAGCCACACCTCGTTCTTTGACGCGGAGTTGGAGGAGTTGACCCCCTGTCCGTACTTTTTCCGATTCAGTTACGCGACTGAGGACGGAAAAACGCATACCGCGACTTGCGATGATTGGGAGAGCGCCGCCACGTGCTTTAAGCACTCGATTGGAGGGGACGACGTCGCAGGTTTGCGCCATCTTGCCGAGATGTATGGAGGGCGGTATGTCGAGCGCGGTATGGTCTTTGCGATGGGAACGCATTCGCGGCGTCCCGAGCAGTGGTTACTTGTAGGCGTGATTAGGCTTGACGACACGCCGCAGTCCGATCTCTTTCGCTGAAGGCGATCAAAACGCGCTGAGAATCCGCTCGCGATGCGCGCGCGTGGCCGTCTCGATGCGCCGCGCCACATCGAGCGCCTGCAATCCGGCCTTGCCGTCGACCAGCGGCTTATGGCGGCCCAGGCAAGCGCCCAGGAAGCTGTCGATCTCGGCCGCGAGATCGTCGCCGTCGCCGTATTCGGTCTCGGTCCGGGCGATCGGCGGCAAGCCGGGGGCGGGCGCTTCGCCCTCGCCCCGGCGCATCGAAACGAGTTTGCGGTTCTGAAGATCGATTGAGACGTAGGTTTCGCGGCCGAACACGCGCATGCGCCGTTCGGTCGTTTGGCTCACGCGGCTGGCCGTGATGTTCGCGACGCATCCCGACGCGAAGCCGAGGCGGACATTCGCGATATCCTCTTCATCGGTCACGATGGGCGCGCCGATGGCGTGCAGCGTCTCCACTTCCGAATTCGCGAGCGCGAGGACAAGGTCGATGTCGTGGATCATGAGATCGAGCACGACCGAAACGTCCAGCGCGCGGGGTTTGAAGGGATGGATGCGCACGCTCTCGATGAAAAGCGGGCGGCCGACAAGCCCCGCCACACCCAGGCGTTCGAGCAGGAACCGCTGCAGATGGCCGACCTGCAGGACCACTCCGCGTTCGGCGGCCAGCGCCACCAGTGCGGCCCCCTGTTCCACCGTCTCGGCGATCGGTTTTTCGATCAGCACATGGATGCCCGCGGCGATCAGGTCGCGCGCGACGTCGTGATGCAGCGTCGTCGGCACGACCACCGACACTGCGTCGACCTTGCCGATCAATTCGCGGTGATCGGCGAAGCCGGGCACGCCGTACTTGCCCGCCACGCGCTCGCGCGTGCCCGAGTCTGCGTCGACCACGCCCGCGAACGTCGACAGCGCCGATTTGGCGTATTTGTCGCAGTGATAGCGGCCGAAATGGCCGGCCCCCACGACGGCGGTGCGAAGCTTGTCCATGCCTTGCCTCGTACAAGGTTTCGGGGCTGGCGCAAAGCCCCTCGGCGCGCCATTCTGCCGCTCCCACGAGGAGGAGTGCCATGGACGATTCCCGCCCCGCCGGCGAGTTCCGGATGCTGCATACGATGATCCGGGTCCACGACTTGGACAAGTCGATCGATTTCTACTGCGGCAAGCTCGGCATGAAGCTGCTGCGCCGCAAGGACTATCCGGACGGCAAGTTCACCCTGGCGTTCGTGGGCTACGGCGACGAGGCGACCAACGCGGTGATCGAGCTGACCCATAATTGGGGCCGCGAGCCCTACAATCTCGGCGACGGCTTCGGGCATATCGCGCTGGGCGTGAAGGATATCTACGGCGTCTGCAAGCGTCTGGCCGAAGCGGGCGCCAAGATCACGCGGGCCCCCGGTCCGATGAAGCACGGCACGACCGTCATCGCGTTCGTCGAGGACCCGGACGGCTACAAGATCGAATTGATCCAGAAAATCTAAGGATAAAGAGCGACTTAGGCTTATTTGACGGGGGCTTGTATCAGTCTCGTATCATCGGATATCATCCGAACACGGTCGAAAATCACGCCGCATCACGCGGGATTGGGGCCGGGTTGATATCGGAGTGATACGGGACCATGGCGAGCATCCTTCAAATCAACGGCCGTTGGCGGGCGCTCATTCGCAAGCGTGGGCAAACCGCCTGCCAGACCTTCGACACGAAGACGGCGGCGAAAGCCTGGGCCGCGGAGAAAGAGCGCGAAATCGAGAACGGCGCGGCCGGGATCAAGAGCTCGGTTCGTGGCAAGACGTTCGGCGACTTGATCGACAAGTACCGCGAACAGCTTTCGAGCGAAAAGCGCTGGGGTCGGTCGAAGGATGCTTTGCTCGATCTCTTGAAGCGGAGGCTCGGAGATCGAGCCGTCGCGGACCTAAGCGCTCAAGCACTGATCGAGTACGGCCGCACTCGGCGCAAGGAAGGGCTAGGCCCGGCCGGGCTTGGGACCGAGCTAAGCCTTGTCGGTGTCGTGCTCAACGCGGCTCGCGTCGTCTTCAATCTCGACGCCCCGGCCGGAGCGGCGAAGGATGCGATCGCGGCGCTCCGTCAAATGAAGTCCGTCGCGCCATCGCGCGAACGTAATCGGCGACCGACGCCCGCCGAGTTGGCGAAGCTCAAGTCGGAGATCGCGAAGCGCCGTCTCGAAATCCCGATGTCGGATTTGATCGACTTCGCCGTCGCGTCGGGCCTTCGGCTCGGCGAGATCGTCTCGCTTCGCTGGGCCGATATCGACGAAGAGAAGCGTACCGTTGTCGTGCGGTCCCGCAAGCATCCCGACGTGAACCAGAAGCGCGACGACGTTGTGCCGTTGCTCGGCGAGGCGTGGGACATCGTTCAACGGCAACCCCGCACGGCGGATCGAATCTTCCCGTATCGCCGGGAAGCCGTCTCGACTTCCTTCTGGAGCCTGTGCCGCCGGCCGGGTGTCGAGATCGAGGATCTACACTTTCACGACCTACGGCATGAGGCCCTAAGCCGACTCTTCGAGAAGGGATACTCGATCCCCGAGGTTTCGATCGTGTCGGGACATCGGAGCTGGGAGCAGCTCAAGCGGTACACCCAGATCAAGCCGGAGAGCTTACATCGCGACATGGGGGCCGGAAGATGACGGACCAAGCCCCGAGCCCGCCGCAAGCTATCGACGGACGCGAGCTTGCCGACGCCTTGGAGAGCGGACGCGCACTTGCGGCGACGCTCAACGATCTTCTCGAAGGCTTGCGGTCGGTCCCGTTCTCCGCCGGCGCCGAGCCGTCGGAGATGCGCCAAGCGGCCGTCGCTTCCCTGAATCATGTCGTCGAGTACCTTCGCCGCGTCGGCGCCGTCGCCGAAGCCGCGCCGCTTCTCCAAATTGCGGGGGCGCTCGCGAGCTTGGATCAAGGCATGTCGAGCCGGCTTCTCCAGGCGCCCGAGAGATCGGGCGGCAAGCCCCCGGCCGGGCACGAAGACGAAATGCCCCGCGTATATGCCGCGGCGGCGATCGACGCATTCGTTGACGCTGGCGAGCCTTTGGAGCGAGCGGCCCGCCGTGTCGCGAATGCCCTACGCGGCTCCGTCCCCGGCGTCGCGACGGGCGAAGAGCTTTTGACTTCGCGCGAGAACATCCGCCGCAAGCCCGGACACTGGCGACACGACGCGTACCACGCCGCGGTCAAGATGGCGCGCGAGCACGGCGACGCGGAAGCCTTCCTCGATGCAGTCCGCCGCATGACGGAAGCGAAACCGTCCTAACCCCCGTTTTAGTACGGGGCCATTCCCCGGAATCTCGGCGTCAGTGAAAACGCAGGAGGTTCCGAAATGGAAACCCAGAACTACCAAACCCAAGTGACGAACGAAGGCGCGCGGAGTGCCTTCCCGGGCTATTGCTCCGAGAGCGAGCTTCTCGATCGGCTCTCGGCGGCCGGATATCCGTTGAAGAAGGCGACGCTCGCCAACTGGCGCGCGGGGCGACGGGGCCCGCCGTTTACGAAATTCGGCCGGCTGGTGCTCTACCCCGAAGCCGAGCTCCGCGCCTGGCTCCACGCAAAGACGATCGGCGCCGAGCGTCGCTCGCGGCGGAGCGCGGCATGACCGCCGGAAAAATATCGGGCCCGCGCCCCGAACACGCCGCGACCCAGCCGAGCACGCGGGACGTTGCTCGACGGCTCTTGGTCTTTGTTCCGGACGAAGCCGTTGCGGACGCCGCCGCCATCCTTCGCACGGAGTTCGTTACCCGCCGCGACATGAAAGTGCTCGGTATCGATGTGTCGGCGCAGACGCTTCGGGTTTGGGAACGCGCGGGCGGCTTCCCCCAGCGGTCCTACTTGACGCGGACCCGGCCAGTCTGGCCGACGCGCGCAATTGCCAATTGGCTTTTGGAGCGACTGCACCCGACGGGGATCGCGCCTGCCGTCGGCGGGGGCAAGCGGCCGAAATGGTCCTACAAGAAAAAGGGGGCGGCCGATGTCACGACGGCAAAATAAACGCCCGCCCCCGCGGCAACGGGGGCGGGCGAAAGACGACGGCTCGAATATCTACTGGCTCTTCGAGAATACCGATACGTCGAGCATTTCGCAACTCTCGGCGCCCTGGCGCCTAGTGGACGCGGCATGGTTCGCGGCGCATCCGGATCGCAACTTTCGCCTTCGGCCCGTCATGGAAGGCGAGCTTGCGAACCTCGCGCATGAGATCGGGATCGATCCGGGATTTCGGCCCGTCGGCACGACCGCGAAAGTGATTTCGCGCCGGCCGGAATGGGGCGAGCCGTCGCGCGCCCCGATCCTCGACGACAAGGCTTCGCTCTTCGATCAAACCGCCGACTTCGAGCCGATGCTTCAAGCCCGCTTCGAGTTGACCTTCGAGGCGATGCTGAGCGGCGAAACCTTCGTATCCGGCGAAGCCCTGGCGGATCGCCTTACTCGGATCGCGAAAGCGGCCGGAATCTCCTGAAAGACACAAGCACCATGAAACACAGCACCGATGCGGCGCTCAAGCCCAACTCGACTCTCGACCTCGCAATCGAGCTTGCGAGGAAGGGGTTCCGAATCATCAATTGCTACGAAGGCACCAAGAGACCCGTTGGGGGTGAGGGCTGGCAGTACCGGTGCGCCGCAAGCGAGGCCGGGGTGCGAAAGCTCTGGACGACGTGGGACCCTGGTTTGGAGGTCGAGCGCGCCGGGGATTACAACATCGGCATCTCAACCGACGATTTGCTCATCCTCGACGTTGATGTGCGGGACGGAAAGCAGGGGGCTAAATCGTTCGCCGAACTCGCCACGCGCTACGACATCCCCGAAACCTATACGGTTAGAACTGCGTCCGGCGGCCTTCATTACTATTTCCGACCGAGGAACCCTGTCGGCAACTCGAACTCGAAAGTCGGGCTGCACTTGGACGTGAAGGGGTGGCACGGCCAAGTCTTGGGCCCCGGTAGCATCATCGATGGCGTGCCGTACGAAGTCGTCAAGGACCTCCCGATTGCCGACGCGCCCGAATGGTTAGAGGCCGCCGCCGGATCGCCGCGGGAGAAGTCGCAGGCCGCCGCGACCATTGCCGACATTGAACTCGACACCCCGAGCGCGAAGCGGCGCGCGATCGCCTATCTCGATAGCATTGAGCCCGGAGAAGCGGACGGCACCTCATACCCGACCGCAACCCGCCTTGGAGATTTTGGCATCTCCGAGGCCGAGGCCGTGGTGCTGATGGACCAGTTTTGGAATCACAAGCGCACCCGGCCAAAAAGCCCCGACGAACTCAAAGGCAAAGTGCGAAATGCCTACACCTACCGCCAGAACCCGGTCGGGTGCGATAGCGCGCAAGCAGATTTCGACGTTGTCGAAATCGCCAACGACAACCCCACGCCTACCAAGCGAAAGCCGAGCCTGTTTGCCCTTGCGCCTTGGGAGATCGAACCGGCTGCGGAGCAAGCGTGGTTGATTCGCGACGTGCTGCCGGCCGAAGGGATGTCGGTCATCTACGGTCCGCCCAACGCGGGGAAGTCCGCATTTGCGATGGCTTTGGGGCGCACTATTGCCGTGGGCCTGCCGTTCGCAAGGAAGACGGTGCGGCAAGGCGCTGTCGTCTATGTCGCCGCCGAAGCGGGCAGATCCGCGCAAAGCCGAGTCCATGCACTCTTTGAGCACCACAGGGACGATCGCCGCACGACGCCGTTTTTTCTCGTGCCTTGCCCCGTCGATTTGCGGAGCTCTGGCGCCGACACGGCCGAACTGGCTGGCGTTATCGAGCGGTGCGTTCGTCCCTGGGGCGGAGCCGCTTTGGTGGTCATCGACACGCTGAGTCGGGTGTTTGCCGGCGGCGATGAAAACGCCCCGGCCGACATGACGGCTTTTGTCGCCAACATCGACGCCCTGCGCCACCGGACCAAGGCTCACGTTGCCGTCGTGCACCACCCAGGCAAGGACACGTCCAAAGGTGCGCGCGGACACTCTTCGCTTCTGGCGGCGACGGATACGGAGATTGAAGTCGCGGACAAGGTGGCGACCATCACCAAGCAACGCGACGGCGAGATTGGCGGCCGTTTCGGGTTCACTTTGCGCGGCGTTTGCATCGGCAAGGACGACGAAGGTCACGATGTGACCGCCGTGGTCGCTGAGCTTTTGGAAGATTCGGCCGTCGTCGATTTCACGAAGCCGGTCCCGTTGGTCGGTGACGCGGCGAACTTGATGGACCTTGTGACGAAGGCCGACGGGGATCTGCACGTCGATAAGGCGCGGAACCAGTTTGTCCGCGCGAGGGAAAAGCGGGTTCCGGGCAAGACAGGCGACGCCCACAAGAAGGCTTTTCAACGCGCGAGAAGGGAACTGATCGACGGCGGCCACGTCGAGGAATCGGGGGGCGTTCTGGTGGCGAACCTGCGGACAAAACACCGGACAAACGACACCCCCTAATGTCCGGCGATTTGTCCGGGGGGTTTTCGGGCCTTGTCCGGGCGTGTCCGTTTAGCTTTGGCACTTTTTGACGGAGTGCCAGAGGGTTAGCGGGGGCGGACAAAGGCGGACAAATCGAACTTGTCCGCGACCCATGCGGCGGACACGGCGGACACCACCCTATAGGGTGTCCGTCTGTCCGCGGGCGACAAACGGCAGAAATTAGACCCGGTATTCAGCCCTATTCGCTACCGGCCTGGTTTATTCTCTAAAATTATCGGCGCGCGTGCCGCGGATCGAGTTCAGCTTGCGCGGAATTGCGCGGGTTGATTTTCGCAAAGGGTGTGGACCTCACGCCGCCCCGCGCGCACGGGGCCGCTAAGGTTTCGCGTCAACGGCCGTCAAACCGCACCGTGAAGCTATCAACCCCCCACTCCAATTCGCCCAATCGGGCTTGGATGTCGCTGGTTCGATAGCTCTTGACCACAGCGGCGAAACAGAGCCCGACGCCTTCCCCGGCCTCGATGATGTAGTCGCTAGAGAAGGGCTCGATATTTTCGGCGATATTCGTGCTTCGCCCGGGGAGTCGCGCCATCGGGTAAACCGTGTAACCCAAGACTCGGCGCGAACTGTTGTTCACGACGCCGACGAAGAGCGGGAACTTCGGATCTTTGCAATTGGCGGAGTTCGCCTGGATGGTCACGGATACCTTCGACTTGGGGAGATCGTAGGTCCAGTACCCGTACCCAACAATTGCCCCGACGATCCCGGCCAGCCCTAGCGCGCTAACGCCGCCGAGCATGATCGCCAGGCGCCCGAAGGCCCGCCAAAAGCCGCGCCGATAGGGTTGCCCGTCTGGCCCTATGGGCATCGCTCGGAAGAAGTTCCGTAGGACTCTCACGCTTCCCCGCACGGCGTCGGCGCCGGAGCATATCTTCGGGGGAACGGCGCGTAGAAGCGAGACTTCTCCCGGCCGGGAGCCTCAGAGGCGCGCGAGCAATCGATTAACCGTCGTCGCTTGCCAGCGTCCGCCGCGAGGCGAGGGGATGTCGCGCTCATTGAGCGCCTTCGCCAGAGCGTAAGCCGTCGCGCTCCCTTTGCCCTGAAGATCCTCGATCTTGTCGTGGAGCTCTTTGATCGTGTCGGCGTAGCGGCTGGCGATCTCGTTCGCTTTCGCCTTGCGCGCGGCCGTGCCGAGGGCCGGATCGACCTTAACGCCGCGGTACCCGCCGAGCTTTGTGCCGCGCGCCTTGGCGGCTTGGAGTGCGGCCTTCGTGCGTTCCGAGATCAATCCCGCTTCGAGCTGAGCGACGGCCGCCATTTGTTGAAGAATGAAGCGGCCCATTGCGCCCTGTACTTGGGGGATGTCGCAAAAGACGACTTCGACGCCGCTTGCCAACACTGCTTCTAGGAAGGCGACGTTGCGCGTCAAACGATCGACCTTCGCGACAATGAGCGAGGCGTTATTGATCCTCGCGAAGGCGAGAGCCTTACGAAGCTCCGGCCGGTCGGAGCGCTTGCCGCTCTCGACTTCCCGGTACTCCTTGATCGGCGGGTAATCATCCCGAAGGAAGCGCCGCACCGCGTCCCGTTGCGCGTCGAGCCCGAGCCCGGACTTGCCTTGTTTGTCGGTCGATACCCGGTAATAGGCGACGGCTTTCATCGGTGAGTACCTTTCTGTCAACGGGCGTTCACAGAAATGTATATAAGACCGTTTCGACGCTTTGGCAAGGTAGCGGCGGCTCTCCGCTTCGGTCGATCTCGACATTCCGACATCGGCCCGCAATCGCGCCAGGAAGGCCGCATAGCGTCGTCGCGTCGATCCCGGCTCACAAGGCGCCAGAGACACGAAGGGCGCTCCGGCTCGCGCCAGAACGCCCCAGCGTGCCCCGGCCGGGGCTCAGAGTCCGAAGTGCTCGGCGACGGCCGGATCGAGCTTCCGAACGGCCGGCGGTAGATCGGCCGCGAGCCCCTCGATCGCCGGGACAAGAGCGTTGCACGTCGGGAAGTCGGGCCCGCCTTCCGCGAGATCGGCGGCGTTCCAGCGACCAATGAGCTCGCGAAGGAGCCCGAGCTTAGCGGCGTTATCGGCGTCGAGCGTGTTGATCGTCGGCATGGTGTGGCACTCCAATTAGGTTGCGATTGCCGGAGTGTGAGTCGAGCCGCGGCGCCTGTCAGTAAAGGACATTCCAACTTGTTGCGGGGATCGCAACGAAGAGAGCCTTCCGAGCATCTTTCGACACGTTTCCGCGCTTAGCTTTGCGGTCCTTTGCGTCTCCACTATCTACCGCCCTGCCGCGACCTTGGCGAGAATCACGCCATGATCTCGCGCCGCTTCTCCCGTCCCGATGTTGTCCGCGTCGCCAAGGCCCCGACCTGGCGCGGCGCTCCGTCGTCGTCTCGATCGGCCGCGCCCGTGCTCGGCAACGGACCCCAGGCCCGGCCTCGCGCTTCGGAAAGACCGGGGCAGGGGGTGCCGGCCCCCGCGATCTCGGCCCCGGCCGCCGTTGTTGCCCCCAATTCGCAAACACACCGCAAACACTGAAAGGCCGCCCGCAATGTCCCTTCGTGCCTCGATCCTAAAAATCTTCGAGCCCAAATCCGCCGAAGCCCGGCTGGCCGATCTCGAAACCAAACATTCGGCCGCTTCCGAAAATCTGAGCATCGCGCGTGCGGCCTTCGGCGAAGCATCGCTCGCGGTCGAAGCCGGTGTCGCGGGTGCCGATCGCCAACTCGCCAAGGCTCGCGAGAACGTCGCGACGGCCGAAGCCCGGCTGGCCGATATCGAAGCGGCCCGGAGCGTCGCGCGTCGAGCGGCCGAAGAAGCGAAGGGGATCGCCGAAGCCGAGAGCGCGGCGAAACGCTGGGCCATCGTCGCAACGAAAATCGAGACGATGCGCCAGCTCGGCGAAGAGATCGAAGGGCACGTCGCGGCGCTTGCCGAGGCTCAAAAGAAGATGGGCGAACTCGCGGAAGCGATCCGGCAGGAATCGCCGCACGTCGGCGAAATGGGCGACGCATTCGCGCCCCCGCGGCTCGAAGCGCTTCTCCGGCTCGCGCTCTTCAAGGCGGGCTTCGCTTGGGCGCTTAAGACCGGGCTCACGCCTTACCAAGCGCCGAACTATGCCGACGAACTCGGAGCCGCTCTCGCGGCGGCGACGAAGTACGCGCCGCGCGAAGGCGCGAAGGCCGCTTGATCCCCCTCAACCCCTCTCGCGGGGAGTCGGCCCCTCGTGAGTGCGCCCCGGCCGGCTGTGCTCGCGGATGGACCGACACTCCGGCCGGGGATGAACTCGAACTTGGAAGGAAACTCGACAATGCCGAATAGCCAACGCATCGACTTTATCGTCAACGGTAGCGCAACCAGCCCCTCGTTTCGATGGAATGGCGGAAACGGGACCGCGTTCTTCGAGGGCACATTCAATACCGCGTCGCTTCAGCTCCAAACGCAATCGCCCAATGGAACATGGATGAACGTCGGGGCGGCGATAACGGCAGCCGGCGTAGCGAATTTCACGCTACCCGACGGCGCGCTTCGCGTGGCGGTTACGGGAGGCCCACCGTCGGCTTTGTTCGTTTACGCCGTCAGTAATCCGCGGGCGTGACGGCCTTGGTCAAGCGTTCCCAGCAGGGCGCGGTCGTGAGGATTTCAACGCTCGCCAAAGGCGCCGAGTTGCGCGCGGCGATCCTCATGGACGCCGCCGAACTCCTTCGCGGTCTATCGACGCTCCGGCGCCAGCACCGCGAAATGTCCCGTTCGATCGCGAACGCAACGCCCCAGCGTGATCGCTTGCGCGAGAGCATCGCGCGCCTTCGGGCGATGCGCCGTGATCTCAAGAGGAAGACGAAATGACCGACACGACGAACAACAACCCGGCCGGATCGGCGCTTGCTGAGATCGCATCCCTCAAGAGCGATCGCGAATTCGTCTCGGCGTATGCCGACGCAGGGCATATCGGACACAAGGCCGCCGTCGAGCGAATGACGCGGCTACACGAAGCGGCCTATGCCGCGACGCCTTCGGGCGCTCCGGCCGCGCCGGGTGCCGTGACGCCCCCGCCGGCGGCCCCGGGTGCCGAGTCCGTCGGCACGGAAGCCCCGAGCGACCCGGCCGCCGAGATCGACAAATTCTTTCCGCCGGCCCGGCCGGAGCAATACGAAATGCCGGCGTTCGCCGAACCGGGCGAAGAGTACGGCGCGGCGCATGTCGAAGCCGACAAGCTCGCGCGCGGCTGGCTCTCGGAAGCTCGGTTTCCGCGTGAGATCGGCTCCCACATCGCGAAGGAAGCCGCGCGCGTGGCGGGCTTGGTCAAGTCCATGACGCCGGAGACGCGGGAGCTTTGGGCCCAAGGGCAGAAGGAGAGCGTCGAGAAGATGCTTGGGCCCGCGGCGCCGAAGAAGCTCGCGCTCGCGCAACAGCTCATTCGCGAGCTTGAGGCGAAGAATCCCGGCGTCGTGAACTTCCTCGAAGCGACGGGAGCGGGGAACTCGGCGGCGATCGTCGTTCAAGTCGCCGAGCACGCGGCGCGGCTTGCGGCCCGTCGCGGCATTCGGATCGAAGGGTGACACATGGCCGGGCTCACGCCGCGCAAAGAAAACTTCGCGCTCGAATACATCCGGACGGGTAGCGCGAAAGCGTCCGCCATCGCGGCGGGCTATTCGGCGAAGAGTGCTGGAACGTCGGCGGCCCGGCTTCTCAAGGATCCCGTCGTGAAAGCGTTTATCGACGCGGCACGGGAGCGAAGCCTCGCGGTCGGCGCGTACAACGCGGATCAAGCGATGCGCGAGCTCGACGACGTGATCCGCTTCTCCCGCGAGACGAAGAACGCGACGGCATACGCTCGCGCGGTCGAATTGAAGATGCGCCAGGCCGGGCTATTGGTCGAACGCGCCGACGTGCGGATGCTCGGCGGTTTCCAAGTGAAGATTTCGGGGATCGACGATCCAGCCCCGGCCGGAGCCGAGGCCGCGACGACGATTGCGGCGGCGGCCGTGCATGGCGTGTCGAGCGGGGGATCGGTCGAATGAGTAGCGTTGTCCGCGAGTACGCGCCCGCCGGCCCGACGACGAAGGCCTTTCACGAAAGCCCGGTATTCGTCCGCGGGATCATGGGGCCGATCGGCTCGGGAAAATCGACCGCTTGCGTGCTCGAAATTCTTCGACGCGCGGCGATACAGAAGCCGAGCCCCGATGGTGTCCGCCGCACGCGCTGGGCGATCATCCGCAACAGCTATCCCGAATTGAAATCGACGACGATCAAGACTTGGCAGGAATGGTGTCCGCCGGAATTCGGGAAGATCAACTTCGACTCTCCGATTACCCAGCACATCAAGACGGCCGATCTTGATACGGAGATCCTTTTTCTCGCACTCGACCGGCCGGAAGATCAACGCAAGCTCTTGTCGCTCGAATTGACCGGCGCTTGGATCAACGAGGCCCGCGAGATCGAGAAGCCTATTCTCGACGCGCTCACGGGCCGCGTCGGGCGTTACCCCTCGAAGATGCAGGGCGGGGCGACTTGGAGCGGCGTGTTGCTTGATACCAATCCGCCGACGACCGAGCATTGGTGGTACAAACTCGCGGAGGAGGAGACGCCCGAAGATTGGCAGTTCTTCCGGCAACCGGCCGGCGACGGTCCCGACGCCGAGAACTTGGCGAACCTTCCCGCGCGCTACTACGAGCGAGCGAAGGCGGGCAAAGACGACGATTGGATCAAGGTCTATGTCCGCGGCGAATACGGCTTCGTCGTCGAAGGGAAGGCCGTCTTCCCGAGCTTCCGCGACGCAACCCACACCGCGACGCAAGCGCTTCCGGCCTTGCCGGGCTTCGCGCTCATGGTCGGCGTCGATTTCGGGCTCACGCCTGCGGCCGTGATCGGGCAGAAGTTGCCGGACGGGCGATGGTGGATCCTCGACGAACTAGTCGCCGAGAACTCCGGCATTCTTCGCTTCGGCGAAACGCTCTCGGCGTATGTCCGTCGGCACTATCCCGAGCACGTCGTTGCGATGGGCTTCGGCGATCCGGCCGGAAATCAACGCGCGCAAACGGACGAACGGACGGCCCTAGAGATCATCTCGCAAACGACCGGCTGGCGCTGGGTGCCGGCGCCGACGAACGACACGACGATGCGCCAGGAAGTCGTCGCGGCGGCGCTCAATCGCTTGATCGACGGACGGCCCGGCTTCGTGTTGTCGCCGAAGTGCGCGATGCTCCGAAAGGGCTTCGCCGGCGGGTATCACTTCAAGCCGGTACGATCGGGCTCGGGCACGACGTACCACGAGACGCCCGCGAAGAATGCGTACAGCCATCCGCACGACGCGCTTCAGTACCTATTGCTCGGAGGCGGGGAGCACGACGTTGTATTGAACCGTTCGCATCGTCGGACGAACGCCCGGCCGCGTATGGCCCGCGGGCTTGAGTACAACGTCTTCGGCGCATGATCGGCGTTGCGATCCAAGCCCGGGGGCCCCAGCGGCTTAGCGGCGGGACTTCCGACGATCCGGCGCCGTGCGAACGGTGCGAGCATGAGCGGAAGTGCGCGTCGGGCTTTGCGTGTCGGCGCTTCGCGAATTGGGTACAGACCGGCCGGGACAATCGCGCGCTTTCGAACGCCCCGGGACGAAGTGTGTTCCGAGCCTACTTTTCCGCGTAACGGCAACGGGCGATTGGCTTGCGGTGACGCCCTAACTAACTGATTTGCAACAACTTTACACGAATCTCAAAGGATGGGCTATAAGGGGCTTCACGGCAACAAGGCAAGCAATCCCGCGCAATGACAGCAAAACGCACATTTCAGCTGCGATATGTGGGGCCTCGGTTTGCCGACGCGAGGCTACCTGTCGAGGTGCTGTCCGACTTGCAGGCCTTTCGTGACTTGCTGGTTGCCTACGCTAAAGAGCTTTGGCGCAACGAGCACCAAGACCGGAAGCGGCTGCCAAAAGGTTTTGATAAAAGCATATCGCTTGATCTTGTCGCGGTTGAGCAGGGTAGCGCCGTCCCTAAGCTAGAGTGGAACGCCGACGCCGCCGATGCTTTGCTCCCCGGCTTCGCCAGCCAAATGGAAGATCTAGTTGATCGTTCCTATGGTGAGATCATCGAACTGATTGCTCGCGCTGCTTCCGGAGCCGGAGCGACAGATTTGGGGCGGGACCAACTGCGAGCGTTGAATCGGCTTGGAGCCGGCTTGGGCGCTGGCGAAAAAATTGAATTCGTTGGCTCTCAGGCCCAAAACGGCAACGTTGTTTATCTTGATGCTCGGCGACGTAAGACCCTCATTACCAACTCAAGTGCGACTTATCAGACGCGCTATGAGAGCACAGGCATACTTCGTGGCGTCCATGTCGATCGGGCTAGTATTTACGGGCAATTGTGGGTCGATACGGAAGAGTATCGCGAAATCGAATTGACGATTGATGCGGCTCGCGTAGAGCAAGAATTCGACGGCAACGTCAACAAAATGGTCGAGTTCGCTATTCAAATCGAGACTGACACGCAGGACAACTTTAAGCGCGTAGTGGATGTCTTCGATGTTGAGCTTATCGATCCTACGTCAGGCCCTGACTATCAGGCTTGCCGTGCGCGCTTGTCAGAGCTCGGGAGCATAAAAGATGGCTGGCATAACGGCGCTGGAGTTGCCGTTGTGCAAATCGCTGTCGATAACGCTGCTGGCTTCCTCGAAGCCCGGCCGGGACACGCCAAGGCGTATCGGATTTATCCGACCGAAGATGGCGGAGTGCTAATCGAGTTTGAGGCGAGAGGATGGGACTATTCGGTCGAGTTTTGCCGCGACGGTTTTGTCGAGATGTTTGGCGTCGAGATTGATGGCGTGGGGGAACTGAGCGCGCGTCGTTTCCCCGGCGTTGACGACGCATTCCTGAAGCTCTTCGATGATCGAGCGCCGGGGGGCGGATAATGCCGGAGCCGATTGCCGACTCGACCGAGGTGATGTTCCGGCAAGTACATCCGAACTTCATTGATAAGGGCGTGGTATCGAGCGCGGCGTTTCGGCCGACGCCTAAGGACAGCAGTAAGTTGTCCG
>JADCGK010000192.1 GCA_020249045.1 Azospirillum sp.
CGAGCGGCAGCGCCCTCATGCGGCTCTCCGTTGCGCGAGTTTTTCGACCAGATCGGCCAGACGTTCGGCCGCGTCGGGTTTGCCGAAACCCCAGGCCGCTTGCGCCATTCGCGCGAGCGGGGCGGGGTCGGCGAGCAAAGCTTCGAGCCGCGCGGCGAGCCACGCCGGCGTGAACTCGGCGTCCGCCACGGTCCATGCGCCGCCGGCTTGCGCCAGCGCTTCGGCGTTTGCGGTTTGGTGGTCGTCGGTGGCGTGCGGATAGGGCACGAGGATCGCGGGCCGTCCGATGCAGGCGAGTTCGGCCACGGTCGAAGCGCCCGCGCGTGCCACGGCGATTTGCGCGTCGGCGATGCGCGCGGGCAAATCGGCAAAGAACGGCGCCACTTCGGCCGCGACGCCCATCTCGGCGTACGCGGCCGTCACCGCGTCGGCGTCTTCGGCGCGGGTTTGCTGGACGATGCGCAAGCGCGCGCGCAGTTCCGGGGCCAGGGCCGAGACCGCCGCGGGCACCACGCGCCCGAAGATCGACGCACCCTGGCTGCCGCCGGTCACCAGCAGGCGCAATTCGCCGCCCGGTGCGGGAATGACGTAGGTCGAGGCGCGCAAGCCGATCGCCGCCGCGCGCACCGGATTGCCCACATGCACGGCGTCGGGCGCGCCGCGCGTGCGCGCGAAGGATCCGGCGATCGCATCCGCGCGGCCGGCGATCAGGCGGTTGGTCCGTCCGAGGACGGCGTTTTGCTCGTGCAGCGCGGCGGGCACGCGCGCCACTGCAGCGGCGGCCAGCGTGGGCAGGCTGGGATAGCCGCCGAAACCGACGACCGCCGCCGGGCGCAAACGCGCGATCAGCGTGCGCGCGGCGAGGAAACCGGGGATCAGCGACAAAGCGCCCAGGAATTTGCGCGCGAGTCCGCCCGTCATCTTGCGCAACGGCAGACGATGGGTTTCGAGCTTGCCGAGTTCGCCGCCGTAGCGCGCCCCGCGGTCGTCGGTGACCAACGCCAAACGAAAGCCGCGCGCGGCCAGCGCGCCGGCCAGCGCCTCGGCCGGGAACACGTGCCCGCCCGTACCTCCGGCGGCGAGAAGGACGAGAGGGGCGCTCACAGTGTTTCCCCCTGGCCGAAGCGTTTGCGCGACAGCGCCAGCACGAAACCCATGCCCAGCGCGATCGCCAGCAGCGACGAACCGCCGTAGCTGACGAAGGGCAGAGTCATGCCCTTGGTCGGGATCAGATGCAGCGTCGACCCCATGTTGACCAGCGCCTGCACGCCGAATTGGACGCACAGCCCGCCGACCGCGAGCACGACGAACAGATCGGTTTCCTGAAGCGCGCGCGCGAGCCCGCGCAGCACGACGAAGGCGTAGAGCGCGACGACGAACAGGCACAGGATCAGGCCGAATTCCTCGGCCGCGACGGCGAAGATGAAGTCCGAATGCGCGTCCGGAAGATAGGATTTGGCGGTGCCTTCGCCCGGACCGCGGCCCATCAGGCCGCCGTTCATGAAGGCTTCCATCGCCATGTTGACTTGATAGGTGTCGCCCGAGGCGGGATCGAGGAAGCGGTTCACGCGGCTTTCGAAGTGCGGGAACGTGAAGTAGAGCCCGACCGCCGCCGCGCCGGCGACGCAAGCCAAGCCCGCGACCCACAGCATCCGCAGTCCCGCGAGGAAGTACTGCGCGAACCACACGCACGAGACGACGAACGCCATGCCGATGTCGGGCTGGAGCAGCAGCAAACCCATCGAAAGGCCGTAAAGCAGGATCGCGTAGAGATCGCCCGCGAAGCCTTCCTTCTTGCGCGCGAGGGCGAACAGCCACGCCGCGACCACCGCGAAGGTGGGCTTCAGGAATTCGGACGGCTGCAGCGAGAAGCCCGGCAGGCTGATCCAGCGCTTGGCGCCCTTGATTTCGGTGCCCACGAAGAACGTCAGGACCAGGAAGGCGATCGCGCAGCAAAAGCCGAACAACGCAAGCCCGCGGACCTGCTTGGGGTTGAGCATCGACACGCCGATCAGCACGATCGCGGCGACCGGCAGCATCTGCAGCTGCTTCCGCACGAAATGGAACGTGTCGAGATTGACGCGCGTCGCGACGGCCGGCGACGCGGCCATGATCAGCACCGCACCGGTGCCGATCAGCAGCGCGAGCGCGGTGAGCATCCACTTGTCGACGGTCCACCACCAGCGGGCGATCACCGAATTGTCGGCGCGGGCGAAGCTCATGCGCGCGACCCTCCGTCCCCGGCCAGACGCGAAGCGAGCGCGCGGAACGCGTCGCCGCGGTGCTCGAAGCTTTTGAATTGGTCCCAGGACGCGCAAGCGGGCGCCAGCAACACGACGCCGCCGCCGGCCGCGCGTGCGTCCGTCCACGCGGCCTCCACCGCGCGTTCGAGCGTGCCGCAAACCGCGTGCGGCACGCCCTGGAGGGTGCGCGCGAAATCGTCGGCCGATTCGCCGATCAGATACGCCTTGGCCACGCGCGGGAAATAGGGGCGCAGCGTCTCGATGCCGCCTTCCTTCGCGCGGCCGCCGGCGATCCAGCGGATGTTCTCGTAGCAGCCGAGCGCGCGCGCGGCGGCGTCGGCGTTGGTCGCCTTGCTGTCGTTGACGAAGACGACGCCGTCCTTGGCCAGCACGCGTTCCTGACGGTGGGCGAGACCGGGGAAGGATTTGAGGGCGGCGGCGATCGTCGGCGCGTCGATGCCGATCTGCAGCGCCACGGCCGCGG
The DNA here is from genome assembly GCA_020249045.1 of Azospirillum sp. Taxonomy (GTDB): domain Bacteria; phylum Pseudomonadota; class Alphaproteobacteria; order CACIAM-22H2; family CACIAM-22H2; genus Tagaea. The sequence continues at coordinate 2,728 of JADCGK010000192.1, forward strand.
CGGCGGCGGCGTTCTGCGCGTTGTGGGCACCGGGCAGAGCGGGGCAGTCGGCGAGCGAGACGATGCGCGTGGGTTCGCCGCCGCGCGCGTCCCACAGGCCGCCGCGTTGGGCGTAGATGCCGCCTTGCACGCCGCCGCTGCCGGAAATCGGGATCGCGATCTGGTCGCCCGCGCGGACGAGATCGGCGTAGATGCCCGCGCAGACGTCGTCGTCGATGCCGACGACCGCGAAACGCGGCGTGGTCTGACGGCGGAAGATCGTGCGTTTCGCGGCGACGTAGCCATCCATGCCGCCGTGCCGGTCGAGATGGTCGGGCGAAATGTTGAGCAGCACGGCCGCGTCGAAGACGATCGTGGGCACGAGTTCGAGCTGGTAGCTCGACATCTCAAGCACGAAGCTGCCCAGCGGGCCCAGCGGTTCGAGCGTCAACGCGGGCGTACCGATGTTGCCGCCGACCTGGACCGGGCGTTTGGCGACGTCCAGGATGTGGCCGATCAGCGCCGTCGTGGTGGATTTGCCGTTGGTGCCGGTGACGCCGATATAGGCCGCCTCGCGCTGGCAGCGGGCGAGCAACTCGACATCGCAGATCAGTTCGAGCCCGGCGTCCTTCGCCTTCGCCGCGACCGGATGGGGTGCGGGGTGCGTGTGCGGAATGCCCGGCGAAATCACCAGCGTGGTCAGTTCGCGCAGATCCGCGGCGTGCAGATCGACCGGTTCGACGCCCGCTTCGCGCGCGCGCGCGCGGGCGTCCTCGTTGTCGTCCCACCCCCAGACTTCGGCACCGGATTCGGTCAACGCGCGCGCGGTCGCGAGCCCCGACTTGCCCAAGCCGAGCACGGCGACTTTGTATCCGGCGAAAGGATAGACTTCGATCACGCGTCCCTCACCGCAGCTTCAGCGTCGCGAGACCCGCGAGCGCCAGGATGGAGGCGATGATCCAGAAACGGATCACGATGGTGGGCTCGGCCCAGCCCTTCTTTTCGAAGTGATGGTGCAGGGGCGCCATCATGAACACGCGCTTGCCCGTCAGCTTGAACGAGGCCACCTGCACGATCACCGAAACCGCTTCGAGCACGAACAAGCCGCCCACGATGGCCAGCGTCAGTTCGTTCTTGGTCACGACCGCGACCGCGCCCAGTGCTCCGCCCATCGACAGCGAACCGGTATCGCCCATGAACACCATCGCAGGCGGGGCGTTGAACCACAGGAAGCCGAGGGCGGCACCGACGATCGCCGCGCACACGACGGCGAGTTCGCCCGAGCCGGGCACGTGATGGATCAGCAGGTAGTTGGCGAAGATCGCGTTGCCGGCGACGTAGGCGAAGGCCGCGAAGCAGCCCGCGGCGATCATCACCGGCACGATGGCGAGTCCGTCGAGCCCGTCGGTCAGGTTGACCGCGTTCGACGAGCCGACCATCACGAACATCGCGAACGGCACGAAGAACAGGCCGAAATCCACCAGCAGGTTCTTGAAGAAGGGGACCGCGAGCTGGGTGGAGAGCGGCTCGCGCGTCAGGAAGACGATCCACAGCGTCGCCACCAGGGCGATCGCGAACTGGAAGACCAGCTTCCAGCGCCCGGCCAGCCCCTTGGAGTTGCGCTTCGTGAGCTTGAGATAATCGTCGTAGAAGCCGATCGCCCCGAAGCCGAGCGTGACCATCAGCACCGCCCAGACGTAGCCGTTGGACAGATCGGCCCACAGCAACGTCGAAACGCCGAGCGAGAGCAGGATCAGCACGCCGCCCATGGTCGGCGTGCCGCGCTTCTTCAGATGGGTCTCGGGCGTGTCCGCGCGCACGTCGGCGTGCGGCTGCTTGGATTTGAGCCACTTGATGATCGTCTCGCCCAGCAGGAACGAAACGACGAGGGCGGTCATGATCGCCCCGCCCGACCGGAAGGTCAGATAGCGGAACAGGTTGAAGAAGCCGTAATCGTCGGAAAGCGGAACGAGGAGATTGTAGAACATCGGGGGGTTACCTTCCGGCGGCGGCGCGGCTTTGCGGGCGCGCCGGATCGAGTTCGAGAAGCGCTGCGACGATCGGGCCCATGCGGCTGCCGAGCGAACCTTTGACGCTGACCGCGTCGCCCGCGCGTACCGCTTCGCGCACGAGCGGCAACAGCGCGTCGGAGTCGGCGGCGTAGGCGCCGCGGGTCCCTTCGGGCAACGCGTCCCACAGATTGCGCATCAGCGGGCCGCACGCGAAAACAACGTCGACTCCGGACGCGGCGATCGCCTCGGCGAGGCCCGCGTGCAGGGTCGCCGCGTCGGGACCGAGTTCGCGCATGTCGCCGAGGACGGCCACGCGCCGCGTCGCGGGCGTCATCGCCAGCACGGCGAATGCCGCGCGCATCGACGGCGGGGAGGCGTTGTAGCTTTCGTCGAGCAGCGTGAACTCTCCGCCCGCGGACAAAGTGACGGTATGGCGCGCGCCGCGGCCTTTGGGCGGCGCCACGCCGGCGAGTGCGTCCGCCGCTTGGGCCGCATCCGCGCCCAAAGCGTGCGCGGCCAGAACGATCGCGAGCGCGTTCGACGCCCAATGGGCGCCCGGGGCGCCCACGCGCCAGACCATGCGCTTGCCCAGGATCTCGGCCGTCACGGTCGAACCGTCCGGTCCGCCCCGCCACTCCAAAAGCCGTGCCGCCGCACCCGGTCGCGTGCCGAAGCCCAGAACTTCGCGCCAGCCTTGGCCCTTGGCCACGCCCGCCAGAAATTCGTAGTACGGATTATCGAACGGCAGGATCGCGGTTTCGCCGCCGGCGCCGGTCTCGAAGATCTCCGACTTCGCGCGTGCGACGCCCGCGATGCCATCGGTGAAGTTCTCGGCGTGAACCGCTTCCACCGCGGTGATCGCGGCGACGTGCGGGCGGACCATTGCGGTCAACGGGGCGATTTCGCGCGCGTGGTTCATGCCGATTTCGAACACCGCGTAGGCGGCGTCGGCGGGCAGGCGCGCGAGCGTGATCGGCACGCCGATATGGTTGTTGAACGACGCGCTGGCCGCGTGCGTGGCGCCTTGGCGGCCCAAAGCCAGCGCAAGACCTTCCTTGGTCGACGTCTTGCCGACCGATCCGGTGATCGCGACCACCCGCGCGCGCGCGGCGCGCGCGCGCGCGGCCGCGCCCATCGCACCCAACGCGGCAAGGGTGTCGGAAACGACCAGTTGCGGGCCGCTCGCCGCGATTTCGCGCGACACCAACGCCGCGGCCGCGCCTTGCGCGAAGGCCGCGCGGACGAAGTCGTGGCCGTCGCGCGCATCCTTCAGCGCCACGAAGAGATCGCCGGGCTTGAGCGTGCGCGTATCGATCGAAACACCCGTCGCGCGCCATTCGGCGGGGCCCGAGAGCCGGCCGCCGGTCGCCGCGACGGCGCTTTGCGCGGTCCAGAGCGCGGTCATGCGGCGTCTCCGTCGGCCGTCGCGATGGCTTTGCGCGCTTCGATGCGGTCGTCGAACGGGAGGGTTTCCCGGCCGACGATCTGGCCCGTCTCGTGCCCCTTGCCGCAGATCGCCAGCACGTCGCCCGCTTGCAAGGCCGCAACCGCTTCGCGGATCGCGGCTTCGCGCGGGGCGATTTCGATCGCGCCCGGCGCCGCGGCGAGGATGGCCGCGCGGATATTCGCGGGGTCCTCCGATCGCGGATTGTCGTCGGTCACGATGACGCGGTCGGCCGCTTCGATGGCGATTTTGCCCATCATCGGCCGTTTGCCGGGATCGCGGTCCCCGCCGCACCCGAGGACGACGTGCAGTTTGCCGCGCGCATGCGGCCGCAAGGCGGCCAGCACGGTCGCCAGCGCGTCGGGCTTGTGCGCGTAATCGACGTAGACGCTCGCGCCGTTCTTGCGCGCGCCCGCGCGTTCCAGCCGGCCGGGCACGCCTTCGAGTTGGGCGAGCGCGTTCATCGCGGCCAACGGCGCCGCACCCGCGCCCACGACCAGACCCAACGCGGCGAGCGCGTTCGTCGTTTGGAAGGCGCCGGCCAGCGGCAGTACGAAACGTTGCGTGACGCCGTAGGCCTCGATTTCGACGTTCTGGCCTTCGGGCACGGGTTGGGCGGCGATCAGGCGCAGATGCTCGCCCTTGCGGCCGTAGGTCGCGATGCGGTGTCCGCGCGCCGCGCAGGCAGCCTTCAGCGCTTCGAATTCGGGGATGTCGGCGTTGAGCACGGCGACGGCCCCGCGCGGCAGCAGCGCGTCGAACAGCCGCCGCTTGGCCGCGAAATAGGCGGCCATGTCGGGGTGATAATCGAGATGGTCGCGGCTGAAATTGGTGAAGGCGGCGGCCTTCAACTCGACGCCATCCAGCCGGCATTGGTCGAGACCGTGGCTGGAGGCCTCCATCGCGACGCATTCGACGCCTTCGGCGGCGAGTTCGGCCAGATCCTTGTGCAGCGAAGCGGGATCCGGCGTCGTCAGCGAGCCGTAGCGCGTGCGCGCGGGCGCCACGAGGCCGAGCGTGCCCAAGCTCGCGGCCTTGCGGCCGAGCGTCGCCCAGATCTGCCGCGCGAAACTCGCGACCGAGGTTTTGCCGCTCGTACCCGTCACGGCCACGATCGTTGCCGGTTGGGCGCCATAAAAGCGCGCGGCCGTGCGCGCGAAGGCGCGGCGCGGATTTCCGGCCGCGAGATAGGGCACGCCCTTGGGCAAATCGAGGCCGGGTGCGGCGAGAATGGCGGCCGCCCCTTTGCGCAACGCTTCGCCGACGAACGCCTTGCCGTCGTGCTTGGCGCCGGGCAGGGCGGCGAAGAGATGGCCCTTGGCGACAGCGCGCGAATCCGCCGTCACGCCCGCGATGTCGGGATCCGCGCCGTCGGCGTTCGCAAGTTCGATCTCGGGATCGAGGAGAAGGCTCAAGCGCATCTTCCCTTCACCGGAGATTGGCGGCCGCGAGCAGCGGCCGGGTCAAGTCGACGGGCAGATCGTCCATCGGCGGCACGCCCAGGATGGGGGCCACGCGCGCGATGATCCGGCCCGCGGTCGGGGCCGCGACGACGCCGCCGGTCGCGTAGCCGCCGGTGTCGCGCCGGCCTTGCGGTTCGTCGACCATGACCAGCAGCACGTAGCGCGGACGGTGCGCCGGGAACGACGCCACGAACGAGGAGATGCGCGCGTTCTTCTTGTAGCCGCCGCCCGACTGGACCTTTTCGGCCGTGCCGGTCTTGCCGCCGACGAAATAGCCGGGCACGTCGGCGGTCCTGCCCGATCCGCGCTCGACGTTCAGGCGCATGAGTTGGTTGAGCTGATCCGAGGCGCGTTGGCTCATCACGCGCTCGCCCGCGACGGCCGTGTCCGTCTCGCGCGCCAGGATCGTCGGCGCGCGGTAGACGCCGCCGCCCACCGAGGCCGATGCGGCGGCGGCCAATTGGATCGGCGACACCGACAGGCCGTGGCCGAAGGAAATCGTCAGCATGTTGATCTCGCGCCACGGGCGCGGGATCAGCGGATGGCCGATTTCCGGCAGTTCGACCGGCGAGGGCTTCAGGAAGCCGAGCCGGTCCATGAAGTCGCGCTGGCGGTTCGGGCCCACCTGCAACGACATGCGCAGCGCGCCCAGGTTGGAGGAGTAGATGAACACCTCCGGCGTCGACAGCCAGCGGTTCTTGCCCTTGAAATCCGAGATCGTGAAACGGCCGATCTGGTAGGGCCGGCTCGCGTCCCAGGTGTCGGTCATGCGCACGGCGCCGTAATCGAACCCCATCGCGGCCGTGAACATCTTGAACGTCGAGCCCATCTCGTAGGTGCCCAGCGTGTTCCGGTTGAAGCGCGCGTCGGCCTCGGCCAAGCCGGGCGCGTTGGGATCGAAGTCGGGCAGCGACACCATCGCGGCGACCTCGCCGGTTTCGACTTCGATCAGGATCGACATGCCGCCGATCGCGCGGAAATCGTCGATCGCGCGCTGCAGTTCCTCGCGCACCGCGTGCTGGACGCGGACGTCCAGGGACAGGCGCAACGGTTCGTTCGAGGTTTTCAAACGTTCGTCGAAACCCTGTTCGACGCCCGCGAGGCCGCGGTTGTCGACGTCCGCGAAGCCCACGATATGGGCCATCAGGTTGCCGTGCGGATAGACGCGGCGTTCCTCGCGCTGGAAGAAAAGACCCGGGATCCCCAACCGGTTGACCGCGAATTGCTGGCGCGGCGTCAGATTCCGGCGGATCCAGACGAAGGAACGGTTTTCCCCCGACAGGCGGTCGCGCAGCGTCTTTTCGTCGAGGCCGGGCAGGACGCCCGCGAGGCGCCGCGCGGCCTCTGCGGGGTCGGCGATCAGGCGGGGATTGGCGTAGAGCGATTGCGTGACCAGCGAGGTCGCCAACAGGACGCCGTTGCGGTCCACGATGTCCGCGCGCGAAAGATCGAGCGGCCCCGTGTGGGGCACGCGCGCTTGGCGCGGCTCGCGCGCCTCGCTCATCAACGTCACGTCGACCAGCCGGACGGCGACGACCGCGAAGCATACGGCGAACAGAAGGCCGCCGACGACCAGGCGGTGACGCGCGATCTCCATCGACTGCTTGCCAGCGCCGTCCACGCGCAAGCGCGCCGGGAAGCCGCGAACGATGTCGAGGAAGTTGCTCGCCATCAGCGCCGCTCCTGCGTGGAAGCGGGGCGGGGGACTTCGGCGCGCAGCGCCGGCACGGCGTCCATGCGGCCGAATTGCCGCGGGGACATCGGTTCGAGATCGAGATGGCGCCGGGCGAGGGCCTGCAGACGCTCGGGGCGGTTGACGTGGCTCCACTCCGCGCGGAGCACGTGGATCGATTCCTGTTCGCGCACGATTTCGCGGTTCAGGCGCGCGAGTTCCTTTTCGAGCGCGATCACCTCGTGCTTGAGCTGGTACAACGCAAGCGCGCCCAGACCCGCGATCGCGATCCAAAGGAAGGTCACGAAGCGGCTCATGCGGCGGCTCCCCAGGCGGGGGCGGCCGTGCGCTCGGCCACGCGCAACGTCGCCGAGCGGGCGCGGGGATTGCGTGCGATCTCCGCCTCGCCCGCCTTGGCGCCCTTGCGGCCGATCAGCGCGAAGCTGGGCGCTTGCGGCGCGGCTTTGGCGGGCAGATGGCGCGAGCCCCGATCCTCGCCGCCCGACCGGCGTTTGAGGAAGTCCTTGACCGCGCGGTCCTCGAGCGAATGGAACGAAACCACCGCGAGCCGGCCGCCGGGCTTGAGCAGACGTTCGGCCGCGGCGAGGCCGCGCGCGAGTTCGCCCAACTCGTCGTTGGCCGCGATGCGCAGCGCCTGGAACGTCCGCGTCGCGGGATCGATGCCGTCCTTCGAGCGCGGCACGCAGGCGCGCACGATCCGCGCGAGTTCGCCCGTGCGTTCGATGCGCTTTTCCGCCCGTGCGGCGACGATGCCGCGCGCCACGCGGCGCGAGTGCCGCTCCTCGCCCAGCGCGAAGATCGCGTCGGCCAGTTCGGCCTCCGGCCAATCGTTGACGATGTCCGCGGCCGAAAGCCCGTCGCGGCCCATGCGCATGTCGAGCGGTCCGTCGCTGCGGAAGGAAAAGCCGCGCGCGGGATCGTCGATCTGCGGCGAGGACACGCCCAGATCGAGCGCTATCCCGTCGAGCGCGCGCGCGGGGCTCAACCGGTCCATGTCGCCGAAACGGCCTTCGATCAACGTCAGGCGCGCGCCGTGACGCGCCTTGAGCGCGGCGCCGCGCGCGATCGCGTCCGGATCGCGATCGATGGCCACGACGTCGCACGCCGCGGCGTCGAGAATCGCGCGCGTATAGCCGCCCGCGCCGAAGGTCCCGTCCAGGTAGACCGCGCCGTCCTTCGGTGCCAACGCCGCCAGCACTTCGGCCAGCATCACCGGAACATGCGCGTCGAACGCCGTCATGCCGCGCCACCGCCCAGGATCGCGCGGCGCTTTTCCGCCTGATCGGCGGCGAAGGCTTCGGGGTTCCAGATTTCGAAGAATTGGATGCGGCCCGCGAACACGGCCGTTTCGCCCAATCCGCAATGGGCGATCAGCGCCTCGGGCAGTCCGACGCGGCCCTCGGAGTCGATCTGCAGGGGAACGAGATCGGCGGCGAGGATCGCGGCGTGATCGAGGGCGGCGGGCTTGAAGGCGGCGAGCGGGTCGGCCGATTGGCCGATTTTGGCGAGCAGGTCGGCGCCGATCGCGCGGACGGCCTTGAGGCCGGCAAGCGGCAGCACGTCGAGCCCGGTTTCGCCCTTCGCGGTCATCACGGCACGAAAATCCGCCGGAACGGAGACGCGCCCCTTCCGGTCGATTTTGAACGTGTAGGTCGAGATGAACGCGGTTTTGGCCATTGCCCGCGCCGACTTTCGTGGACCGTCCCCGTTGCCCAACCCTTTGGAAGATCGAGGTAATTGCCTCCC
>JADCGK010000193.1 GCA_020249045.1 Azospirillum sp.
AAAAGAAAAGGGCCGCTGCCCGAAGGCGCGGCCCAAGTTGGGGAGAAACCTGCCCGCGTGGGGTCCCCGAAGCAGATCAAGGGACCGCGCGCGACATGCCGTTGGTTATGCACGCCTCATGCCAGTGTCTTGGCCAGTGTCTTGTATGTCAGCGAGCGCGAGCGTCGCCGCAATCGCCTCTTCGGTCCGCGTGCGCATTTCCGTCGCCGACAACCCCGCTTTGGCCGCTGTTGCCAATCCATAGGTCAGGGTCATCATCGTACGCGCGACGCGGCCGGCGGTATCCGGAGACACGAAGCGTACGAGTCGCTCGGCGACACTGTGCTCCGCTTTGCGCGCAAGCTCCGTCGCACGGGCGCGCCAACGTTCGTCCGCCCCTGCCGCTTCGCCCAAAACGCAGGCAATCAAGCAGCCGCGCGGGCGGCCGCGCGCGCAGTTATTGCGCTCGGCCGCCGCGAAAAATCCGGTGACCGCACCGGGCAGATCCGCCGCGGCTTCGATCGCGGCCAGCGGTACGCTTCCGGGGCCGTCGGCGTAACGCGCCACCGCCTTGTCGAACAACGCGGCCTTGTCGCCGAACGCGCCGTACAGGCTCGGCCGATTGATGCCCATGGCGCCGGTCAGCAGATCGAGCGAAGCGCCCTCGTAGCCGTAACGCCGGAAAACCTCGATCGCCGCATCGAGGGCGGCATTCTCGTCGAAGCTGCGGGGCCGGCCGGCAGGCATTTTATACCTTTCGGTAAATAATAGGCTTGACGGGCGTAACCGTCCGTCCATATGTACCGAACGGTACGTTATCAATCAACCCCGAACGGAAGGCTCCGCATATGTCCCGTCTGCAAGGCAAAACCGCGCTCGTCACCGGCGGCACGACCGGCATGGGCTTCGAAACCGCCCGCCGCTTCATGGCCGAAGGCGCGCGCGTCGCCATCACCGGCAACAACCCCGACAATCTCGCCAAGGCTGCGAAAGACCTGGGCGCGGGCGTCCTTGCGATCCGCTCGGACGCGGGCTCGGTTCCCGCCGCCAAGACGTTGGCGGCCGAAATCGGCGCCAAGTTCGGCAAGCTCGACATCGCCTTTCTCAACGCCGGGATCGGATTGTTCGCGCCGCTGGAGGCGGTGGCCGAAGCCGATTACGACCGGCAATTCGCGGTCAATGTGAAGGGACCGTTCTTCCTGGCCCAAGCGCTCTTGCCCATCCTGTCGGCCAAGGCCTCGATCATCCTCAACGCATCCGTCGTCGCCTCGGTGGGCATGCCATCGACGTCCGCCTACACGGCCACGAAGGGCGCCGTCCTCGCGCTGGGACGCGCGCTCGCCATCGAACTCGCCCCGCGCGGCGTGCGCGTCAACACGGTCAGCCCTGGCCCGATCGCCACGCCGATCTACGGCAAGCTCGGTCTGCCCCAAGATGCGGTCGCCGCGATGGCCGAGGGGATCAAGGCGAGCGTGCCGCTCAAGCGGTTCGGGGAATCGGCCGAAATCGCGCATGCGGCCGTCTTCCTCGCCTCCGACGAGTCCGCGTACATGACTGGAACCGAAACCGTCGTCGACGGCGGTTTGATCGCCGCCTGACGGGAGATCCGCGATGCCCTACATCAATCTTCAAATGACGCGGGGTGCGAGCCGCGCCCAAAAGGAGACCATCGTTCGCGAGTTCACCGATACGCTTGTGCGAACATTGGGCAAGAAACCCGAGCATACGCATATCGTGATTCAGGAAATCGCCGACGAAAACTGGGGATTTGCGGGCGTTCTGACCGACGAGTATCGCCGCGGTCAGAACGGCTAAGCGGGCCGGATCCAAATCGCGGTGTCGTGGAACACCGCACCGCCCGCGGGGAATCCGGGATCGGCGGAGACCAGCAGGTTGATGCCGATCCCTTCCTCGAACGCGTCGTTGGGCCAGATGCTTTCCACGATGACGGTTTCGGGCAGCACGCCGTCGAATGCCTTGGCGTGCACGACCAGCGATCCCTTCTCGTTGCCCAAGCGCACGCGCGCGCCGTCGATGGCGCCGATCCGCGCGAGCGCTGCGGGATGCATCATCGCCGTCGGCCGTCCTTCGCGCGCCTGGCTGCCGGGGGTTTCCGTGAAGCTGGAGTTGAGGTAACTGCGCGAGGGCGCGGCGACCAACCGGAACGGCTTCTCCTGCGTGGGCTTGTCGTAGGCGTCCATTTGGGTCGGCAAGGCGGGCATGGCCGACCAAGCGGGGCCGATCTTGGTCCAATCGGCCTTGAAGTGCCATTTGCCGTCGGGATGCCCGAAACCTTCGAGGAAATGCGCGCGTGCGAAATCCGGCGCTTTGTCGTACCAGCGCGCGGCGTGGACCGCGTCAGCGGAAGGATAGCCCGATGCCTTCAGCGTCCAATCGATCAGCTCCCACTCGCTCATCTCGAAGCCGGGATGTCGCGCTCCCAAGCGTCGGGCAAGTTCGCGCAGAACCCAATGATTGGACCGGCATTGGGCGTAGGGCTCGACGACCTTCTTGGCCACCTGCAAATAGGTGTGCCCGCCGGCCTGATAGATATCGTCGTGTTCGAGGAACGTCGTCGCGGGCAGCACGATGTCGGCCATCCGCGCGGTGTCGGTCAGGAACTGCTCGTGCACGCAAACGAACAGATCCTCGCGCCGGAAGCCGTCGCGCACTTTGCCGAGTTCGGGGGCGACGTTCATCGGATTGGTGTTCTGCACGAACAGCGCCTTGACCGGCGGTCCGTCGCCCAAATCGCGCTTGTCCCCGGTCAGGATCGGTCCGATGCGGCTCTGGTCGAGCGCGCGGACACGCGCATCGCGCCGGTCGAGGCCTTCGATCATCGTCTTGTCGAGGCCGTAGATCGAGGATTGGGCGTAAAGCGCGCCGCCGCCTTCGTGGCGCCAGGCGCCGGTGATCGCCGGCAAGGACGCCGCCGCGTGCATCGAGGAAGCGCCGTTGCGGTGGCGCGCGAAGCCGTAGCCCAGACGCAGGAAGGCGCGTTTCGTCGCCCCGTAGGCGCGCGCGAACTCGCGGATCGCGGCGGCCGGAACGCCCGAGACGCCTTCGGCCCATTCGGGCGTCTTGTCCGCGACGTGGGCCTCGAGTTCGCCGGCGCCGGCGGTGTAACGCGCCATGTAGTCGCGATCGGCGAAGCCTTCGGCGAACAGCACATGCATGATCCCGAGCGCCAATGCCGCATCCGTACCGGGGCGCGGCATCAAATGCAGGTCGGCTTGCTGGGCGGTGCCGGTACGATAGGGATCGACGACGAAAAGTCTGGCCCCGCGGGTTTTGCGGGCGCGCGCGACATGCGTCATCACGTTGACTTGCGTGGAGACCGGATTGGCGCCCCAAATCACGATCAGGTCCGCGCGCGCCATCTCGCGCGCGTCGGTTCCGCGTTTGGCACCCGCCCCCGCAAGCCATCCCGCGTCGGCAAGCGTGATGCAGATCGTCGAATACTGGCGCGAATAGCCCATCGCGTGGCGCAGGCGCTCGATTCCGTCGCGTTGCACGAGGCCCATCGTCCCGGCGTAAAAATAGGGCCACACGGATTCGGGTCCGAAGGCGGCGGCCGCCCGTTTCAGCGCCTCGGCCGTCTCGTCGAGCGCTTCGTCCCACGAGATCGGCGCGAAGCCGTCGCGGCCGCACCCTTTGGGGCCGATGCGCCGCAACGGAACCGACAACCGATCGGGATGGTGCTGGCGTTCGGCGTAGCGCGCGACCTTCGCGCAGATCACGCCGGCGGTGTAATCGTTGGCTTCCGCGCCGCGCACTTTGCCGATCCGGGTCTCGGAAAGGCGTTCGATCTCCAGCGCGCAGACGCTGGGGCAGTCGTGCGGGCAGGTGCTCGCGCGCCAATTCTCCGCGATGGGGCTTGAATCCGGCATGGCCGGACGGTAGGGGAGCGTATCGCCCGCATCAAGCCTCGAAAGCACCCCATGTCCGAATCCTGGATCGTCCGTCTGCCCGCCCGCGAAATCGCCGCCCGCGTGCGTGCCAAGGAACTGAGCGCCACGGCGGTGCTGGAGGCGCATCTCGAGCAAACCGCGCGCGAAAACCCGAAGGTCAACGCGATCTGCACGCTGGCAGAGGAGAAGGCGCGCGGCTGGGCGGCCGAGATCGACGCCAAGATCGCCGCCGGTGCGGATCCCGGGCCGCTCGCGGGCGTGCCCGTCGGCATCAAGGACGTGCATCCGACTGCGGGCATCCGCACGACTTGGGGCTCGCCCACGATGGCCGATTACGTGCCTTCCGAAGACGGCGCGACCGTCCAACGGATCAAGGCCGCCGGCGGCGTGGTGATGGCCAAGACCAACACGCCCGAATACGCGGCCGGTGCGAACACCTACAACGACGTTTTCGGCGCGACGCGAAATCCGTGGGATTTGCGGATGAGCGCCTCGGGTTCCACCGGCGGCGGGGCGGCGGCGCTCGCCGCGCGGATGGTCGCCCTCGCCGACGGTTCGGATCTCGGCGGCAGTCTGCGCACGCCAGCTTCGTTCTGCGGTGTCGTCGGCGTCAGGCCCACGCCGGGGCTCGTGCCGATCTACCCGACGTCGCGGTCGTTCGACTTCCTGGCCGTGGCCGGGCCGATGGCGCGCGACGTCGCCGATAGCGCGTTGTTGTTGCAGGCGCTCGCGGGCGAGGATCCGCGCGACCCGCGCACTTTCCCGCTCGGCACGCGCGATTTCGTCGCCGCCGCGGCGAAGCCCGTCGAAGGAATGCGCGTGGCCTTCGTGGCCGACTTCGCCAAGATCGGCGTCGAGCCGGAGATCGCGGAGATTTGCCGCGCCGCGGCCTATCAGCTCGGCACGTGGGGCGCCAAGGTCGAGGAGATCGACCTCGACCTTTCCTTCGCGCGCGAGGCGTTCTTGCAGCTGCGCGGGCAATGGATGGTGCAGACGCATCTCGACCGCATCGGCATCGTCGACCGCTTCAATCCCAATCTCGCGGGCAATATCCGCCGCGGGTTGGCCCAAGGGCCCAAGGACATCGCCGCGGGCGAGCACGCGCGCAACAAGCTCGTGCAGGCGTGGCGCAAGGTCTACGAGCGGTTCGACGCCGTGTGTTGCCCGTGCGCGCCGGTGGCGCCGTTCCCGGTCGAGCAGAATTATCCCGAGACGATCGCGGGCCGGAAGTTGACCAGCTACATCGACTGGGTGGCGCCGACCTTCCTCGTCACGATGGCGGCGATGCCGGCGATCTCGGTGCCCGCGGGACTCGATTCGAACAAGCTGCCCGTCGGCTTGCAGATCGTCGCGCGCCGCCACCGCGAGGAGGACGCGCTGGCGCTGGCCGCGAAGGTCGAGAAGATGCGCCCGATCGGCTTCGCGCCGTCACACGGCTGAACGCGCCAAGACCCACCGCGCGTAGACGAGCTGCAGCAGGAACGGCGCTAGCAACGCGGGCCAGGGCGCCTCGAACAGCCACAGCGCCGCGTTGCCCTGCAAGGCGGCCATCGCGGCGAGGCAAGCGGCCACGCGGCCATGCGCGAAGCCGGCTTGGTTGAGCCTTTGGTAGAGATGGGTCTTGTGCGCGGCCAGCACGTTCTCGCCCGCCAGAGCCCGGCGCGCGGCCGTGAACAGCGTGTCGAACAGGAAATGCATCAGCGCCAGCGGCACGAGCCAGAAGGCGAGGCCGGTGGGATCGGCCTTGCTCGCGAGCACGCCGAGCCCCGCGAACGCGAAGCCCAGGAATTGCGAACCGACATCGCCCATGAACACGCGCGCGGGCGGTTTGTTGACGCCGAGAAAGCCCAGGCACGCGGCGGCCAGCACGAAGGCGAGCCCGGCGTTCGCGGGCTGCCCGATCAGCAAAAGCGCGAAGCCGACGAAGACCGCCGCGACCGCGCCCGTGGCGCCCGCCAGCGCATCGAGCCCGTCCATGAAATTGTAGGCGTTCGTCAGGCCGACGAACCAAAGCAGCGTCACGACGGTGCCGACCGGGCCGAGTTCGATCGCGCCGATTCCCGGCAACGCCACGCGCTCGAACGTCAGGCCCGCCCCCATCGCCACGAAAGCCGCAAGGAATTGCGCGCCGAACTTGACCAGTGGTCCTTGCGCGCGGCGGTCGTCGAGCAGCCCCGCCAAAGCGGCCAGCAACGCGCCGGCCGCGAAGCCCGCAAGCGCGGTCGATGGGGTGACGATCCACGCCCCGCCCAGCACCGCGCCCGCGACCAAGCCCACCCCGCCGCCGCGCGGGGTCGGCGCCACATGCGAGGAGCGGGCATTGGGCAGGTCGACCAGGAAGCGGCCGCGGGCCATCGCCTCGGCCCCGGCATAGCCCAGGGCGGCGGCCATGGCACAGCCAAGCAGGAGATCGATCATGGCCCTTGCTAGCGCTTTTGGCCCCGCCCGGCCAAGGAACTTGCGTTGCCCCAGGCATATCGCCTAAAAAATGGGCAAACAAGGTTCGATGCCTTGTCCCATCAACGACTTGCCGATCCTCTCCGATTGGAATGGGCGTTGCAAGCGACGGGGCGGCAAGCGTTCCCAAACAGGCTAGGTCCATGAACAAAGACAAGATGATCGTCTACGTCACGCCGATCGCCACTGTCGTCGGGATGTTCGCGCTGTGGGAAATCATCTGCATCGCCTTCAAGGTTCAGGTGTTCATCCTGCCGCGCCCGTCGGTGATCTGGGATACGCTGATTCTGCGTTGGGGCCCGATTTGGCATAACGCGGCCTTCACGCTGGCCACGACGCTGATCGGTTTCGGCTTGGCCGTCGTCGTCGGCCTGTTTTTGGGGCTGGCCATCGGCGCGTCGCGCGTCGTGTATGCCGGGCTCTATCCGGTTCTGATCGGTTTCAACTCGATCCCGAAGGTCGCCGTGGTGCCGGTGCTGGTGATTTGGTTCGGCATCGGTGCCGTCCCGGCCGTGCTCACCGCCTTCATGATCGCATTCCTGCCGATCGCGGTGAACGTCGCGACCGGGCTTGCGACGATCGAACCGGAAATGCGCGACGTGCTGCGCTCGCTCGGCGCGCGCAAGCTGCAGATCCTCTGGAAGGTCGGCATCCCGCGGTCGCTGCCCTATTTCTTCGCCTCGCTGAAGGTCGCGATCACGCTCGCGTTCGTCGGCTCGGTCGTGGCCGAAACCGTCGCCTCGAACGAAGGCATCGGCTACCTGATGATCGCCGCGTCCTCGCGCTTCGACGTGCCGCTGGTATTCGCGGGCTTGCTGGTCATCGCGGTGATGGGCGTGATCATGTACGCGGTCACGGTGCTGCTCGAACAGCGCTTCACCGGCTGGGCCACGCGCGGACAGGAAGCCACGTAAAGCGAACTGGATTTCCGCGTCGGTCCGGGCCATCTTCCCGCCTCCTTTCGGAATCGGGAGTCCCACCATGTCGATCAAGCGTCTGAAGCCCGGCCCGCGCATGAGCCAGGCCGTCGTCCACGGCAACACCGTCTATCTGGCGGGCCAGGTCGCGGCCGACCCGGTGCCCGACGTCAAGAAGCAGACCCAGCAGATCCTCGCCGAAATCGACGCGCTGCTAGCGGCGGCCGGCACCGACAAGACCAAGATCCTGTCGGCGACGATTTGGCTCGCCGATATGCGGACCTTCGCGGATATGAACGCGGTGTGGGACGGCTGGGTTCCCGCCGGCAACACGCCCGCACGCGCCACGGTCGAAGCCAAGCTCGCCGGTCCGCAATACCTCGTCGAAATCGCGGCGATCGCCGCGATCTAAACCGGCACGCGCGCCGTCGCCGTCTCGCGGACGCGCAGCAATTGCGCGACCGTCGAAACGGCGATCGCGTGCGGGTGTTTGTCGGTTATCCCGTCCACGCCGATCGGACAGACGAGCTCGGCCGGATCCACGCCCTTGGCGCGCAAACGCGCTTCGAAGCGCGCGCGTTTGCTGGCCGAGCCGATCAGGCCCACATAGCCCAGATCGCCGCGCTTGAGCAGCTTTTCGACCAGCGTCAGATCGAGATCGTGGCTGTGGGTCATCACCAGCGCGGCCGCGCCCGGCGTCACGTCCTTGACGGCGTCTTCGGGAAACGGCTCCGGCCGTTTGGTGCAGTTGTCGGGCAGCAGGGGCGGGAATTGTTCGGCCCGCCCGTCGACCAGGAAGCTGCGCACCGGCAGGCCGGCCAAGTGGTGGATCAGCGCCTTGCCGACATGGCCCGCGCCGAAGATCCACACCTCCCAAGGTGCGGCGGCGAAGGGTTCGAACAGGATCGTCACCGATCCGCCGCAGCATTGGCCGAGCTTCGGCCCAAGCGGATATGATTTCGTGCGCGGGCCCGCCGCGCCCTCCGTCAGCATCGCGCGCGCGACGGCCAGCGCGTCGAGTTCCAAATGTCCGCCGCCGACCGTGCCGATCTGGCCTTCGCGATCGACGTACATTTTCGTGCCCGCGGGCCTCGGCGCCGAGCCCTCGACCGACAGGATCGTGACGAGCGCGCACGGTGTGCCCGACCGGCGTGCGCGGGCGAGCGCACCCAGCCAATCCTCGGACGGCAGCGGCAGATAATCGCTCATTGCGCGCGCGCCTTCTCGATGGTCATCAGAACGCGCTCGGGCGTGGCGGGTGCGGTCAGCACCGGCGCCGGGCCGGGGACGGCGGCGGCGACGGCATCCTGAAGCGCCAGGAACGGGGCCACGGCCAGCGTCAGCGGCGGCTCGCCCACGGCCTTCGAGCGGTGGATGTTGTCCTCCCGATTCTCGCCGTGGCGCCACAATCGCGCCCGGAAGACGGGCGGCAGGTCGCGCGCGACCGGTATCTTGTAGGTCGAGGGCGCGTGCGTGCGCAGCCGGCCGTCGCCGTCGAACCAGATTTCCTCGCTCGTCACCCAGCCCATGCCCTGCACGAAACCGCCTTCGACCTGCCCCAGATCGATGGCGGGGTTCAGCGAACGGCCCGCGTCGTGCAGGATTTCGGCGCGGTCGATCCGGTATTCGCCCGTCAGCGTGTCGATCGTCGCCTCGCAATAGGCGGCGCCGTAGGCGTAGTAATAGAAGGGGCGTCCCCACATCCGCGCGCGATCCCAATGGATCTTCGGCGTGGCGTAAAACCCGGTCGCCGATAGCGGCACGCGCGCCATATAGGCTTTGGCGACCGCGTCCTCGAATTTGAGCGTATGCGTTCCCGCGCGCACCTCGCCCGCCGCGAAAACGACCGTTTCCTCCGATACGCCCCACAGTCCGGCGACGAACTGCGCGAGCCGTTGCTTGATCTCGGCCGCCGCCCGGCGCGCCGCTTGGCCGTTCAAATCCGATCCCGCCGACGCGGCCGTGGCCGAGGTGTTCGGCACCTTGCCGGTGTCCGTCGCCTGGATGCGTACCCGCTCGAGCGCCACGCCGAATTCGTGCGCGACGATTTGGGCGATCTTCACGTGCAGGCCCTGGCCCATCTCGGTGCCGCCGTGGTTCAGCGCGATCGATCCGTCGGTGTAGACGTGCACGAGCGCGCCCGCCTGGTTGAACCACGTCGCCGTGAACGAAATGCCGAACGCCGTCGCGCACAGCGCCATGCCCTTCTTCAGCACGGGGTTGGCCGCGTTGAAGGCGTCGATCGCCCGCCGGCGCGCCGCGTAATCGACGTCGGCGGCCAGTTCGTCGACCAGGCGGTCGGCGACGAAATCCTCGACCGTCTGGCCGTAATGCGTCAGGTCGCGCGGGGCGGGCCCGAAGAAGTTGCGCTTGCGCACGTCCAGGGGGTCGAGCCCCAGATGGCGCGCGACGCGGTCGATCACGTGTTCGGCGGCGAGCAATCCTTGCGGCCCGCCGAAGCCGCGGAAGGCGGTGTTCGACTGCGTGTTGGTCTTGCACGCATAGCCGCGCGCGCGCACGGCCGGCACGTAATAGACGTTCGTGGTGTGGAACAGCGCGCGATCCACGATGGACGTGGACAAATCCGCGACGTGGCCGGCGCGCGCGGCGTATTCGATGTCGAGCGCCAACAGGCGGCCCTCGCCGTCGAAGCCCACCTTGTAGCGCACGCGGAAATCGTGGCGCTTGCCCGAGATCATGAAGTCGTCGTCGCGGTCGACCCGGTACTTGACCGCGCGGCCCGTCCGCCGCGCGAGCAAGGCCGCGATGCAGGCGAAGATCGCGGGCTGAGTCTCCTTGCCGCCGAACCCGCCGCCCATGCGGCGCATTTCGACCGTCACTTGGTTGGCCGACAGGTTGAGGCAGCCCGCGACCATCTTCTGCACTTCGGTCGGATGCTGGGTCGAGGAATGGACGCGCATCTGCCCGTCTTCGAGCGGAACCGCGAGCGCAATGTGGCCTTCGAGATAGAAATGATCCTGCGCGCCGTTGGCGAATTCCCCGCTCACGACATTCGGGGATGCGGCGAGCGCGGCGTCGACGTCTCCGCGCGCCATCTGGGCTGGCTTGGCCACGAAGCTTTGCGCGGCCATTGCCGCCTCGATGGTCAGGATGGCGGGCAGATCTTCGTAGACGATTTCGGCGCGTGCGGCGGCCGCGCGCGCCTGTTTGACCGTATCGGCCGCGATAGCGACGACCGGCTGGCCGATGTATTCCACGGTGCCCGCCGCAAGAATCGGTTCGCCCGCGAAAATCGGGCCCACATCGTTGCGGCCGGGAATATCGGTCCAGCAGATCGCCGCGCGCACGCCCGGTGCCGCGCGCACGGCGCTGAGATCGATCGACTTGATCTTGGCATGCGCCTTGGGCGACAGCAGGCAATAGGTTTCGAGCGTGTCCGCGGGGGCGGCGATGTCGTCGATATAGGTCGCCTCGCCCGTGACGTGCAGCAATGCGCTGTCGTGTCGGGCGGATTTGCCGACCGGCTCGAACGTCGGGTCGGCGATGGCGGGCGCGGGGCGATCAGCCATAGGCGATCACCCGTGTCGCCACGCCGGTGCCGGCGGTTTCGTGGTGGAACCGGATCAGCAGATTGGCCGCGACTTTCGCGCGATAAGCGGCCGACGCGCGCATGTCGGACAGCGGCGCGAAATCGCCGGCCAGAGCTTCGCCCGCGCGCAGGACGGCTTCGCGCGTCCACGGCGCCCCCACAAGGGCGGCTTCGGCCCGCGCGGCGCGTTTGGGAATCGCGGCCATGCCGCCATAGGCGAGCCGCGCGCCGGCGATCGTGCCGTTCGCGGCCATGTCGATCGCGAATACGCCGCACACGGCCGAAATGTCGTCGTCGAAGCGCTTCGACACCTTGTAGGCCGCGAATTTGGTCTCGGGCCGGGGCAAGGGAACGCGCAGTCCCGCGACGATCTCGCCGGGGGCGAGGGCCGTCTTGCGATAGGCGAGAAAAAAATCCGCGAGCTTCAGCGTGCGGCTGCCATTGGGCCCGAACAACTCGATGTCGGCATCGAGCGCCAGGAACACCGGCGGGGAATCCCCGATCGGCGAAGCATTGGCCACATTCCCGCCCAATGTCCCGGCGTTTCGGATCGGCGGTCCCGCGAACCGCGCGAGCAATTCGTCCAACTGCGGCCAGAGTTCCGTCAGCGCCGGAAAGGCGCGCGTCCACGTGACCCCGGCGCCCAGTTCCAGATGCGTGGCCGTGCGTACGATCCGCTTCAATTCGGCGACTTCGCCCAAATGGATCAGCGCCGGGATATTCTTGTGCGCTTTGGTGACTTCCAGGCCCAAATCCGTGCCGCCGGACAGGATGCGCGCGCCCGGGTGTGCGGCCAGCGCCGCGGCGAGTTCCGCGCGGGTGCGCGGCGCCAGGAAAACCTTGTCCCGTGCGCGGTAGGCGAGGCCCTTGCCGCGCGCGAGGCTTGCGAGCCGCGCGGGCAGGTCGGCGTCGCGCGGATCGGGCTGCGCGGGCGTTTCGAACATCTTCGCGCCCGCATCCAGGATCGGCCGGTAGCCCGTGCAGCGGCACAGATTGCCGCCCAGCGCGCGGTCGAGCGTCTCGCGCCCCGGCGGCGTCTGGCCTTTATGCGTCCGATGCAGGTGATAAAGGCTCATCACGAAACCGGGCGTGCAGAACCCGCATTGCGCGGCATGGGTTTCGATCATCGCGCGCTGGACCGGATGCGGCGTGCCGTCCTCGGCCTTAAGGTCCTCGACCGTCAGCACTTGCTTGCCGTCGAGGGTCGGCAGGAATTGGATGCAGGAATTCACCGTCCGGGCGGACGTCCCGCCCGCGCCATCGGGTTCGACGAGCACGACCGTGCACGCGCCGCAATCGCCCTCGGCACAGCCCTCCTTCGTGCCGCAGCGGCGCGCGGGGCCGCGCAGCCATTCGAGCACGGTGGTCGTGGGGTCGGCGTCGGCGATTTCGACCGGCGTTCGGCCGAGCAAAAAGCGGATCGGGTCGGACACGTCAGAAGGCTCCAAGCGCTGGATCGCAGAATATGCAAGAATCGGGGCGAAAGCATCCGTTTCGACCGCGTACTTACATGGAATCCCAGGAAAATATCGCCGCGGCCTTGCGCGACCAAGCCTTGGCGTTGGGCTTCGACGCCGTCGGTTTCACGCGCGCGGAAACCAGCGCCGAAGCCCAAGCCGGCCTTGCGCGGTTTCTGGCCGAAGGCTTTCACGGCGATATGGGCTGGATGGCCGAAACGGCCGCTCGGCGCGCCAGCCCCCGGGCGATGTGGCCCGAGGCGCGCGCGGCGATCGTGCTGGCGGCGAATTACGGGCCGGCTCACGATCCGATGGCGGATCTGGCGCGGCGCGAAGCGGGTACGATTTCCGTCTATGCCCGTCACAAGGATTATCACGACGTCCTCAAGAAGCGCCTGAAGGCGTTCGGGCGTTGGTTGGTCGCAACGAAGGGCGGCGATTGCAGGGTATTCGTCGATACGGCACCGCTGCTGGAGAAGCCGCTCGCCCAGGCCGCCGGACTCGGCTGGCAGGGCAAGCACACGAATCTCGTCTCGCGCGCATTCGGCTCTTGGCTGTTTCTGGGCACGGTGTTGACGACGCTCGATCTCGCCCCCGACGAAGCGGGAGCGGACCATTGCGGCGCATGCACGCGCTGTTTGGACGCATGTCCGACGCGCGCCTTCCCCGCACCGTACCGGTTGGACGCGCGGCGCTGCATTTCCTACCTGACCATCGAGCATAAAGGACACATCGACGCGGAATTCCGGGGCGCCATGGGCAATCGCGTCTACGGCTGCGACGATTGCCTTGCGGTCTGTCCGTGGAACAAATTCGCCGCTGCCACCCGCCATGCCGAATTCGCGCCGCGGGCGGATTTGACCGCACCCGCTTTGGCCGAACTCGCCGCGTTGGACGATGCGGCGTTCCGCGCGCGGTTTTCGGGATCGCCCGTCAAGCGGATCGGCCGCGACCGCTTCGTGCGCAACGTGCTGATCGCGATCGGCAACGCGGGCGCGCCGGATCTGCTGCCGGTCGTCGAGCGGCTTTTGGACGACCGCGCGCCGATCGTTCGCGCGATGGCCGTTTGGGCGGTAAAGCGCCTGGATCCCGCGCGGCACGCCGAACTTGCGCCCGCGCGCCGAACTTGCGAAACCGACGCCGCCGTCCGCGCCGAATGGGGTCCGGTTTGAAGCTCGCCGAGTTCGATTTCGATCTGCCGCCCGAACGCATCGCCCAAGCGCCCGCGAGCCCGCGCGACGCTGCGCGGCTGCTGCGCGTCGGCGCGGATTTGCGCGACGCGTTCGTGCGCGATCTGCCCGCCGTGCTGCGGCCGGGCGACGTGCTTGTCTACAACGATACGCGGGTTTTGAAGGCGCGGCTGATCGGGCGCAGAGGGGCGGCCAAAATCGAGACGACCTTGCACAAGATGGAGGCCCCCGATCTGTGGCGTGCCTTCGCCAAGGGGGCCAAGCGGCTGAAGCTCGGCGACCGGATCGATTACGCGCCCGATTTCTTCGCCATCGTCGAAGCCAAGGACGAAGACGTGCGGCTGCGCTTTTCGTGCGCGGGGCCCGCGCTGATGGCCGCGCTCGAACGCCACGGCGCGATGCCGCTGCCGCCCTACATCAAGCGCGCGGCACCCGATGCGGCCGACGAACGCGATTACCAGACCGTTTTCGCCGCCAAGGATGGGGCGGTCGCCGCCTCGACGGCGGGCCTGCATTTCACGCCCGACCTGCTCGCGCGCATCGATGCGGCGGGCGTCGAGCGTCTTGCGATCACGCTGCATATCGGGGCAGGCACGTTCCTGCCGGTCAAGACCGAGAACGTCGAAGATCATCCGATGCACGCCGAGTGGGGCGAGATTTCGGCCGCCGCCGCCGCCCGAATCGAGAAAGCCCGCGCCGACGGCCGCCGCATCGTGGCCCTCGGCACGACCGCGCTGCGTCTGCTGGAAACCGTCGCCCAAGCCGATGGCCGGGTGCGGGCTTGGGCGGGGGAGACCCGGTTGTTCTGTCTGCCCGGCTTCCCGTTCCGGGTCGTGGACGCGCTGTTCACCAATTTCCATCTGCCCAAATCGACGTTGTTCATGCTGGTTTGCGCCTTCGCCGGCACCGAGCGCATGAAAAACGCCTATGCGCACGCGATCGCTTCGGGCTATCGCTTCTTTTCCTACGGCGACGCGTCGTTGATCGAGAGAACCCCGTGACGTTCGGTTACACCCTTCTGGCCCGGGACGGGCGCGCGCGCCGTGGCCGCGTGACCACATCGCGCGGCAGCATCGAAACGCCGGCCTTCATGCCGGTGGGCACGGCCGCGACGGTCAAGGCGATGATGCCCGAGAGCGTCGCGGCGACGGGTGCCGAAATCCTGCTTTGCAACACCTATCACCTGATGCTGCGCCCGGGCGCCGAGCGCGTGGCGAAGCTGGGCGGCCTGCATCCCTTCATGAATTGGTCCAAGCCGATTTTGACGGATTCGGGCGGGTATCAGGTCTTCTCGCTCAAGGGCCTGCGCAAGAAGATGGACGAGACGGGCGTGGTCTTCCAATCGCATCTGGACGGCTCGAAGCACACGCTCACGCCCGAACGCTCCATCCAGATCCAGCATCTGCTCGACGCCGACATCACCATGGCGTTCGACGAATGCACCGACTGGCCCGCGACGCACGCCGACGCCGCCAAGTCGATGCGCCTTTCGATGCGTTGGGCCCGGCGCAGCCGCGAGGCGTTCGTCGACCGGCCTGGCTATGCGATCTTCGGGATCGTGCAGGGCTCGACCTATCCCGATCTGCGCGAGGAGAGTGCGAAGGCGCTGGCTGGTATCGGCTTCCACGGCTACGCCATCGGCGGGCTTGCGGTCGGCGAACCGAAGAAGGAGCGCGAGGAAACCCTCGCCGCGACCGAGCCGTTCCTGCCCGAAGACAAGCCGCGCTACATGATGGGCGTGGGCAAGCCGCAGGACATCGTGGCCGCCGTGGCGCTCGGCGTCGATATGTTCGATTGCGTGCTGCCGACGCGCTCGGGCCGCACGGCGCAGGCCTTCACGCGCGACGGGCCGCTCAATCTTCGGAACGCGAAGTTCGCCGAGGATACGCGCCCCATCGATCCGGAGTGCGGCTGCCCCGCTTGCCGCCGGTATACCCGGGCCTATATCCACCACCTGATCCGGGCGGGCGAAATTCTGGGTCCGATGCTGCTCACCTGGCACAATCTGCATTACTATCAGGATCTGATGCGCGACATCCGCGCGGCCATCGTGGAAGGCCGGTTCGCGGCGTGGCGCGAAGGGTTCGAGCGGCGCTTGGGCGTCGGCGGAGAGGAAAATGGCGAAGAATAAGTCGATCTATGCGGGCCTCACGCAACTGGGCAAGGAAACCGGCGTGCCGGTTTCGCCCGAAGCGGCGACGCTCGAGCGCGTGCCCAATCCGCACGCGGGCACGGATTACGTCGTGCGCTTCACCGCGCCCGAGTTCACGTCGATCTGCCCGATCACGGGCCAGCCAGATTTCGCGCATCTCGTTCTCGACTACGTGCCGCGCAAATGGCTCGTCGAGTCGAAGGCGCTGAAGCTCTATCTGCAGAGCTTCCGCAACCACGGCGCGTTCCACGAGGCGTGCACGATCGACATCGCCAAGCGCCTGGTCGATTTGCTCGCCCCCAAATATCTGCGCATCGGCGGCTATTGGTATCCGCGCGGCGGCATGCCGATCGACGTTTTCTGGCAGACGGGCGCGCCGCCCAAGGGCGTTTGGCTGCCCGATCCGGGCGTGGCCCCCTATCGCGGGCGCGGGTAAGCGCGATGGTCTTCCTCGATCTCATCGAGCTCTACGAATCCGAGGGTTTCCAGATCCGCACGTCGATAAGCCCCTTCCTGCTGCGCTCGATCGAGAAGACGTCCGACCAGGACGGCACCTGCACCTACATCCACAAGGACGGCGTGAACTGGGGCGCGCACGGCGGCGGCATTTCGATGTCGGAGGTCTATTTCTTCGAGACCATCGCCGCCCACAAACAAGCCGCGCGCGTTTTCGGAATCGGGTGCTCGTTCGGATGGAGCACGCTGGCGCTGGCGTTGAGCCATCCGCGCGCCAAGGTCGTGGCGATCGACATCGCCACCGGCACGTCGGCCCACGGCCTGGAACTGACCAACCGATTGGCCGCGCGCCGCGGCCTCGACGTGAAGGCGATCGTCGCCGCTTCGCCCGACGGCGTGGCGCCGGTCGTCGCCGCGGAATTCGACGGGCCGATCGATCTCGTTTTCATCGACGCCGATCACAACGACGCCGCCCAGCTCGCCGACTTCGAAGCCGTGCGCCCGTTCCTTGCGCCGGATGCGGTCGTCCTGTTCCACGACGTCTATGTCTGCGCGATGCGGGAAAGCTTCGGGGAGATCGCGCGCCGCATGCCGACCCACGAGGCGCGCGTGCTATCGCGCACCGCTTCGGGCATCGGCGCCGTGATCCCGCGCAGCGGGCACGACGGATTGCGGCGGGCGGTCGCGGCGTTCGCCGATCCCTTCGCGCCGCTGCCGATCTGACGGGGGCCCTCGCCGATGCTGTTCGACGAATTGATCGCGACATTCGAGGGGGGCGGCTTTACCGTCCGCACGTCGATCAGCCCGTTCATGCTCACCACGATCAGCGCCGCGCCCGCCGAAGATGGCACGCTCACCCATCTCGGCCGTCCGGGCGCCGATTGGATGGGCGAGCCGGGCGACCTGTCGCTGACCGATCTTTGCTTCGTCGAAGCGCTGGGGCGCGCGCGACCCGCACGGCGGATTCTGGTGTTGGGCGGTCGGTCCGGCTGGAACGCGCTGGCGGTGTCCTTCGCCAACCCCGATGCCGGTTTGGCCGTTCTCGCCGATCCCGCCGGGACGGCCGGCGCCGGGTTCCCGACGATCGAAGCCGCGGCGCGCAGGCGGAAGATTTGCGCGCTCGCGCGGCTCGGCCCGGTTTCGGCGCTGGATGGGTTCTGCGACGAGGCGCTCGGGGGTGTCCCGGATCTCGTGTTCGTCGACGCCAATCCACCGGGCGGCGCCTTCGAGGCCGCTTTCGCCGCTGCCTATGCGAAAGCGGGGCCGACGGCGCTCTATCTTTTCGGCGGTTTGATCGCGGCGGGTGCCGTCGACCGCTTCGTGGCGCTGGCGGCGGGCTTTCCGGACCGTTTCGCGGCGGTGCTCTCTCGCACTGCGTC
Source organism: Azospirillum sp. (assembly GCA_020249045.1). Lineage (GTDB taxonomy): Bacteria > Pseudomonadota > Alphaproteobacteria > CACIAM-22H2 > CACIAM-22H2 > Tagaea. The sequence goes on from JADCGK010000193.1 coordinate 17,449, forward strand.
GGGGATCGGCGTGCTCGCGCCCGCGGGCGGCGACGCGGCCCTTGCGCGCGTGGCCAACGGTTTCTGCGACCCGTTCGCGACGATCCCGGCCTGAGTGTTGCCCCGCGGGTGCGCGGCGCCGTATCGTGCCGGGCGGAGGGACGATGGTCTTCCACGATTTGATCGATTTGTATGCGCGCGAGGGCTTTGCGGTTGGCGGGGCGATCAGCCCCTTCCTGCATCCCGAATTGAATCCCAACGCGGGCAAGGATCTGACCGGCATGTACATCTACCGCGACGGCGAGAACCGCGCGGTCAGCGGCGGCGGCATTTCGCTGTCTGAGGTGTATCTGATCGAAACGCTGGGCGCCGCGCGCCCCGCACAGCGCGTGTTCGGCATCGGTTGTTCGTTCGGCTGGAGCACCTTCGCGTTGGCCTTGGCCAATCCCGGCGCCAAGGTGGTGGCGATCGACATCGCCCACGGCACGTCGGCCGAGGGGCTCGATCTCACCAACGCCGTGGCCAAGCGCAACGGGCTGAACGTGAAGGGCGTCCTCTCGCGCTCGCCCGAGGGCGTGGCGCCGGTCGTCGCGGCGGAGTTCGACGGCCCGCTCGATCTCGTGTTCATCGACGCCGACCATACCGATGAAGCCCAACTCGCCGACTACCTGGCGGTCCGCCCGTTCCTGGCGCCCGACGCGATCGTGCTGTTCCACGACGTGTTCCTGTGCTCCATGACGAAAAGCTTTTCGCAAATCGCGCGTCTGGCCACCGGACACGAAGCGCATATCCTGTCGCGCACGGCGACCGGCATCGGCATCCTGGTGCCCAAGGCCGCACCGCCCGAATTGCGCCGCGCGGTCGCCGCCTTCCGCGATCCCTTCGCTGCGATACCGGTCTGAGGGCGGCGGGCATGTTGTTCGATCGCGTCGCCGCATTGTTCGAGGCCGAGGGGTTCGCGCTGCGCACTTCGATCAGCCCGTTCATGCTGAAATCCATCGATCCCGATCCGGAGCGCGACGGAACGCTGACCCATCTGCTGCGCGCCGACCGCGATTGGCGCGCGCCGGCGGGCGCTCCCGGGATGGGGGAGATCTATCTTTTCGAAGCGCTGGCGCGCGCGATGGCGCCGTCGCGGATTTTCGTGCATGGCATCGGCGCGGCCTGGACGCCGGTCGCGCTGGCGCTGGCGTTCCCCGGCGCTCGGGTTTCGGCGGTCGGGGGCGTCCCGGCGGCGATGACGTTGCTGGGCGAACTCGCCGCCAAGCATCGTTTGGCACTGTCGGTAGGCAAGCCCGAGGGGATCGCCGAGCTGATTTTCCTCGATCCGGTGCCGACGGAAATCGCCCAAGCCGCCGCGTTCGAAGCCGTACGGCCGCATTGCGGACCGGATACGCTCGTCGTCGTCCATGGCGTCGCGGTGCGCGGACTTCGCGCGGGCTTCGATGCGATCGCGGCGAGCCTGCCCGCGCATCGCGCGGTGATCCTGACCCGGACCGGTTCGGGCGCGGGCGCGCTGATCCCGGCGAACGCGCCGCCGGCGCTCGCGCGCGCGCTCGGGGGCCTCGTCGATCCGTTGTTCAAGGTCTAGCGGGGCCGCCGCGCGGGATCATCGGTCCCGGCGGGTTGAGATCGACGATATCGACCGCCAACAGCATCCGACGCCCGTCGCGGATCACGTCGAGCGTGGCGCGATTGCCGATGCCCGCTCGCTCGAACGCGTCGGATAGGTCGGGCACGGTGCGGACCGCGCGCCCGTCGATGGCCAAGATCACGTCGCCCAGGCGCGCGTTTTCGCGATCGAAGGGCCGCAAGCCCGCGCGCGCGGCCGGCGTGTTGGGCGCCACCTGCACGACGACGGCGCCTTCGGCGCCCAGGCGCGCGGCCTCGTCCTCGGCGGCGATCACAACGCCGATGCCCGCGCGCGGGATTCGCCCGTCGCGGATCAGGCCGGGGACGACGCGCTCGACCACCTCCATCGGCACGGCGAAGCCCACGCCCGCGGATTGGCCGCTGCGCGAGAAGATCGCGGTGTTGACGCCGATCATGCGGCCGCGTGCGTCGAGCAGCGGACCGCCCGAATTGCCCGGATTGATCGCCGCGTCCGTTTGGATGGCGCCGGCGACCTCGCGGCCCGCCGCGGTGGGCAGGCGCCGGTCGAGGGCCGAGACGATGCCCTGGCTCAAGGACCGGTCCAGCCCGAACGGATTGCCGATCGCGAACACGATTTGGCCAACGCGCAAGCCACGCGCGCTGCCCCGCTCGATGGGTCGCAGTTCGCCGACCGGCCCGTCGACGCGGATCACGGCGAGATCGTATTCGGGCGCCATGCCGACGACCCGTGCTGAAAAGCGGCGCGCGCCGTCGAAAATCGCGTCGGCCGACCGGCCTTCGAACACGCCCTCCAGCACATGCGCGTTGGTGACGATGTGCCCCTCGCGATCCCAAACGACGCCCGATCCGGCCGCTTCGAACTGGGGGCCGCGGCCTTGCCGCGCGGCCCCGCGCGGCACGGCGATCGACACGACCGATGGTGCGGCGCGTTCGAAAAGCGTCACGATTTCGCGTTCCAACGCCTCCAGCGCTTGCGCGGCGGCGGGTAGGGGGGCGATCAGGGCCAGAAACGCGGCGACGAATAGAACCGGCATGATCCGGAAAGTCTGCCACACCCGGCCCGGAATGTGGACACGGCCCATCCGGGCCGATAGCATCGAACCATAAAACCATAAGGGAGGCTCCCCCATGTTCCGACTTACCCGCCGCGTCGCGGTCGCGGCCATGGCTGCTTTGGCGGCGTTCGGTCTCGGCACGGCCCAAGCCCAACAGCCGCCGATCCGCATCGGCGCCGTGCTCGCCGTGACCGGTGGCGCCGCGTTCCTGGGCGACCCCGCCGCCAAGACGCTGCGGCTTTACGTCGAGCGGCTGAACCGCGCGGGCGGTGTCGCGGGCCGTCAGCTCGAGTTGCGGCTTTACGATTCGGCCGGCGATCCGCGCCAGGCCGTGACCTTCACCCGCCGCCTGATCGAGGACGACCGCGTCGATTTCATCATCGGCGCTTCGACCACCGGCGAAACCATGGCGATGATCGAGCTGGTCGAGGAGGCGCGCATCCCGCTGATCAGCCTCGCCGGTGCGAACGTGATCGTCGAACCGGTCAAGCGCTGGGTGTTCAAGACCCCGCATTCGGACCGCATGGCCGTCGAGAAGATCTACGAGGATATGCGCCGCAACAACTGGACGCGCGCGGCGATCGTCGCGGGCTCGGGCGGTTTCGACCAATCCTGCCGGGCGGAGGCGCGCGCGCTCGCCCAGCGCTTCAACGTGACGATCGTGGCCGACGAAACCTATGCCGCGACCGACACCGATATGACCCCGCAATTGACCCGCGTGCGGAACGCCAATCCGCAGGCGATCGTCGGCTGCGGCTTCGGCGCGCCGACGGTCATCACCGCGCGGAACTTCCGCCAGCTCGGCATGACCGGGGTCCAATTCTACTTCAACCACGGCGTGGCCTCGCAGCAATTCATCGACCAGGCGCAGGGGGCGGCCGAGGGCATGCGCATGCCCGTGGCGGCCTTGCTGGTCGCCGAGCAATTGCCCGCAGACGATCCGCAAAAGGCCGTGACGATGGAGTACACGCAAGTCTATCGCCAGGCGTACAACGAGAACGTCTCGGGCTTCGGCGGGCACGCGTGGGACGCGTTGATGATCGCGCTCGAGGCGGTCCGCCGCGCGGGCGGCACCGACAAGGCCCGCGTTCGCGACGAGATCGAGCGCACGACGAACTTCATCGGCGTCGACGGGATCTTCAACATGACCCCGCAGGACCACATGGGGCTCGATCAGCGTTCGTTCAAAATGGTCGAGGTGCGCAACAACACCTGGCGTCTGCTCTACTAGGGGCGGTACGCTTCGGAGCGGGCGGGGGCCGGGCGAACCGGCCCCCGTTCGTTTGCGGGAGACGCGCGGTGGACGAGTTTCTGCAGTTCCTGTTTTCCGGTCTGACGCGCGGGTCGATCTACGCGCTGGTCGGCATCGGATTCGCGATCATCTACAACGCCAGTCACGTCATCAACTTCGCCCAGGGCGAGTTCGTGATGATCGGGGGCATGGCGGCCGTGTTCATCACCGCCAACGCGGGCCTGCCTTTGATCGCCGCGATACCGCTCGCGCTGGCGATCGCGGGCGTCGCAGGCGTCGCGCTGGAACGTTTCGCCGTCGCGCCCGCGCGCGGGGCCTCGGTCGTCACCCTCATCATCATCACCATCGGCGCCTCGATCTTCCTGCGCGGGGTCGTGGAAGTGGCGATCGGCAAGCGCGATTACGCGCTGCCGGCGTTCTCGGGCGATACGCCCATCCGCATCGGCGGGGCCACGCTGCATCCGCAAAGCCTCTGGATTCTGGGCACGCTCGCGGTCGTGGTGCTCGCCCTCAAATGGTTCTTCGAGCGGACGCGCCCCGGCAAGGCGATGCTCGCGACGTCCCACAACCGCTTGGCCGCACAGCTGGCCGGCATCGAAACCCGGCATGTGATGCTGACCGCCTTCGCGCTGTCGGCGATGCTGGGGGCGCTGGCCGGGTTGCTGACCGCGCCGATCACCCTCACGCGATTCGACATCGGCATCATGCTGGGTCTGAAGGGCTTCTGCGCGGCCATCCTGGGCGGTCTCGGCAGTCCCTACGGCGCAGTGGCGGGCGGCCTCGCGCTGGGCCTCGCCGAGGCGATGACGGGCGGCTACATTTCCTCGGCCTATCAGGACGCGGTCGCCTTCGCGATCATCCTGGCCGTCTTGTTCGTGCGCCCGCAGGGCCTGTTCGGCCGCGCCGGGACGGAGCGGGTCTGATGCGCGGCTTTCTGGGCCGATGGGGCGGTTTCCTCGTATTGACGGCGGTCGTGCTGTTGCTGCCGTTGATTTTGCCGAACCGTTTCTATTTCGACATGGCCGTAAAGGTCTGGCTCAACGCGATCGTGTGCGTGGGTCTCAACCTGTTGATCGGGTATGCGGGCCAGATTTCCCTGGGGCATGCGGGGTTTTTCGCGCTCGGCGCCTACGCCTCCGCGATCCTCACGCGGCGCTTCGAAATTCCCGGACTCGTCGCGATGCTGATGGGGGCGGCCGGCGTGGGCTTGCTCGCTTTCCTGGTTGCGCGGCCCATCCTGAAGCTCAAGGGCCATTACCTCGCGATGGCCACGCTGGGACTCGGCATCATCGTGGCGATCGTCATCAACCGCGAAATCTGGCTGACCGGCGGGCCCGACGGCGTGCGTGTGCCTGCGTTGTTCATCGGCGACTGGCGCGTTTCGCGGATCGAGGATTGGTACTGGGTCGCGGGCGGGGCGATGCTGCTGGCCGTGTGGCTGGCGTTGAATCTGATCGATTCCGGCGTGGGGCGGGCGCTGCGTGCGCTGCACGGTTCGGAGGTCGCCGCCGCGACCGCGGGCGTGGATACGGTGCGCGACAAGGCGATGGTATTCGTCGTCTCGGCGGTGTTCGCGTCGATCGCGGGCTCGCTGTTCGCGCATGCGGAACGCTTCATCACGCCGCAGGAGGCGGGCTTCCTGCGCTCGATCGAGTTCGTCACGATGGTCGTCCTGGGCGGCATGGCATCGACGTTCGGCGCGGTCGTCGGCGCCGCGCTGCTGACCGTGCTTCCGCAAGCCGTTGCCGAATTCCAGGACTACAAGCACCTCGCCTTCGGCGCCATCCTGATTGCGACGATGATCTTCCTGCCCAAGGGCCTCGTGCCGAGTCTCGCCGAACTGTTCCGGAGGCGGCGGCCATGAGCCTTCTGAAGGTCGAGGGTCTGACCAAGGAGTTCGGCGGCGTGCGGGCCGTCGCGGATGTCAGCTTCGCGGTCGAACCGGGAACGATCCATTCGGTCATCGGACCGAATGGTGCGGGCAAGACGACGCTGTTCAACCTCGTCACCGGCGTCTACACGCCGACCGCCGGCACCGTCACTCTGGACGGGCGCGATCTGACGGCCCTATCGACCGCCGCGCGGGCCAAACTCGGGATGCAGCGCACGTTCCAGAATCTGCAGATCTTCTTCAACATGACCGCGATCGAAAACGTCATGGTGGGGCGGTATCTGCATTTGGGGACGGGCCTGGTCGCCTCGTTGCTCGGTCTGCCCAAAATCCGGCGCGAAACGCGCCTGGCGCGCGAGAAGGCGGCCGAATTGATGCACCGCGTCGGCCTCGAGAAATGGCTCGACGCCGACGCCGATGCGATGCCCTACGGCGCCCTGAAGCGATTGGAGATCGCCCGCGCGCTCGCGGCCGAACCCAAGCTGCTGCTGCTCGACGAGCCGGCGGCGGGGCTCAATCCGAAGGAAACCGTCGAAATCGACGAACTGATCCGCGAGATCGCCCGCGGCGGGGTCACGGTCGTGTTGGTCGAGCACGACATGAAGCTGGTCATGAACGTGTCCGACCGCATCCTGGTGCTCGACTACGGACGCAAGCTCGCCGAAGGCACGGCCGAGGAGGTCCGCCGCAACCCCGACGTGATCAAAGCCTATTTGGGCGAGGGGGCGGCGTGAAAGCGGGGCCGCCGGATATGCTGCTCGAAGTCAGCGGGCTCGTTTCCCGCTACGGCCGCATCGAGGCGCTGAAGGGCATCGACTTGGCGGTGGCGGAGGGCGAGTTGCTCGCGCTGGTCGGGGGCAACGGCGCCGGAAAGACGACGCTGTTGCGCGCGATCTCGGGCGTGCAGCCGGCGGAGGGCCGCGTCCGCTTCGCGGGCGAGGACATCTCCGCGATGCCCGCGGCGCGGCGCGTGCGCGCGGGGATCGCCCAAGTGCCCGAGGGCCGTCAGGTCTGGGGACCGATGCCGGTCGAGGACAATCTGGCGCTCGGCGGCTATACGCGCAGTGCTGCGGAGGTGGCGGAAGGCATCGAGCGCGCCTATGCGATGTTCCCGATTCTGAAGGAAAAGCGCCGTCAGCCTGCGGGCACGTTGTCGGGCGGACAGCAGCAGATGCTGGCGATCGCGCGCGCGTTGATGTCCAAGCCCCGGTTGCTGTTGCTCGACGAGCCGTCGATGGGGTTGGCGCCGCTGCTGGTGCAGGAGATTTTCGCGACCGTGAAACGTCTCAAAGCTGCGGGCACGACGATCTTCCTGGTCGAGCAGAACGCTTCGGCGGCACTTGCCATCGCCGACCGGGGCTATGTTATGGAAACGGGCCGCATCACGATGCAGGACTCCGGTCCCGCGCTGCTCGCCGACGAGCGCGTGAAGGCCGCCTATCTGGGAATTTGAGGAGCCGAAAATGGCCAAAGCCTTCGCCTCGACCGCCGATCTCGAAGAAAAGAAGGAAAGCTTCGTCAAACTCGCCGACGGCGCCTATTGCCTGACGGCGGAGGGCGATCCCAATTCGGGCGTGATCGTGGGCGACGACGCGGTCATGGTGATCGACGCGCGCGCGACGCCGGTGATGGCCAAGGACCTGGTCCGCCATATCCGCAAGATCACCGACAAGCCGATCAAGTACGTGGTGTTGACGCATTACCACGCGGTCCGCGTGTTGGGCGCTTCGGGTTACGGGGCCGAGCACGTCATCGCCTCCCAAGCCACGCTCGAGATGATCCGCGAGCGGGGCAAGCAGGATTGGGCGTCCGAAGTCGGGCGGTTCCCGCGCCTGTTCCGCGCGGCCGAAACCGTGCCGGGGCTGACCTGGCCGACGATCGTATTCGAGAAGGAGATGACGCTGTTCCTCGGCACGAAGGAAGTGCGGATCGTCCATGCGGGCGGCGGGCACACGCGCGGCGACACGGTCGTGTGGCTGCCGAAGGAGAAGGTGCTTTATTCCGGTGATTTGGTGGAGGAGGGGGCGACTCCCTATTCGGGCGACGCCCAACTCGCCGAGTGGCCCGCGACGCTCGACCGCTTGCTCGCGTTGAAGCCGCAGAAGCTCGTCCCCGGCCGCGGGGCGGCGTTGACCACGCCCGCCCAATGCCGCAAGGCGATCGAGGGCACGCGGGGTTTCGTGCGCGAATTGCTGGCCCACGCGCGCAAGGGCGTCAAGGCGGGCAAGGATCTGCGCGCGATCTACGAAGCCACCTACAAGGCGATGCGCCCGAAATACGGCGCTTGGGTGATCTTCGATCACTGCATGCCGTTCTGCGTCACCCGCGCCGTGGACGAAGCCAAGGGCCTGGCGCATCCCCGCATCTGGACGGCCAAGCGCGACCGCGAGATGTGGAAGGCGCTGCAGGGCTAACGCGGCAATTCTAGTCGAAAAGCCGCGCCATCGCCGCGAATCGCGCTTCGCTCGCCGCGATCAGGAAGGGGCCGACGTGCCGGCGCGCATCGTAGGGCGCGCGCTCGGGCAGGAAGCCGACCGCACAGCCCATCTCCGCCGCGGCGAGCGCGCCCGCCGCGTGATCCCAGGGAAGCGTGCGCGAGAAGCACGCGAACCCGAACCGTCCGCGCGCCAGATCGAGATAGGCGGCCCCGCCGCAGCGTTCGTCGACGAGCGTGTAGCGTCCGTCATCCTTGGCTTTGGCGCGCGCCGCTTTGGCGTAGAAGGCGCCGGCCTGCGGGGCGTCTGGCGACACGCGCGCGGGCTCGCCGTTGAATGCCGCCCCTTGGCCCGCGCGCGCGGTCAGCGTATCGCCGGTCAGCGGGGCGTGGATCCAGCCCGCGATCGGCGCGCCGCGCCGGACCAGCGCCACGATCGTGCAGAACGGCGCTTGGCCCTTGGCGAAGTTGTAGGTGCCGTCCACCGGATCGACGATCCAGACCGGATCGTCGCCGGCGAGCGCGTCGAGCACCGTCTTGTCCTTCGACACGGCTTCCTCGCCCACGACCTTGCTGCCGGGCAACGCGGCGAGCAGAGCCGGCGTCAGCAGCGCTTCGGCTTCGAGATCGGCGGCGGTGACGTAGTCGTCGGGACCTTTGAGGTCGATTTCGTGCGCGGCCAGCGCTTTGAAACGCGGCAGGATCGCGCGGCGGCCGACATCGGCGATGGTTCCGGCGATTTGCGCGAGCAGGGCGTCGTCGATGCGGGTCATGCGCTCTTATAACGCGCCGGAGCGCGCGTTCAACCGCGCTTGAACGACCGCCAGAACGAAAGCCCGACGAGCCACGCGCTCGCCGCCAGCCAAACCGCAAGAACGGCGTGGTTGGTCGCCGGTGCGAACCACAACAGCCATGTCGCGGTCCCCACCCAAGCCGCGCTCGCCGCGAGCGTCACCGCGCGCCAGTCGCGCACGCGCAACGGATGGATCGATTTCACTTTGGTGAAGCTGAACGCGCCGAGGATCGCCGTGGCCAGCAGGTTGAACCAGACCGGCGTGCCGAGGATATAAAAGTAGAGCGCCACGACGTTCCAGATCGCCGGAAATCCGACGAAGTAGTTGTCTTCGGTCTTGAGGTCGAGATTGGCGAAAATGTAGAGCGAACTGAACAGGATCCAGCCCGCCGCAGCCGATGCGATCCAGCCGTCGCCGAAATAGTTGAACTGCCAGAGCAGCACAGCGGGCACGACCACGTAGGTCAGATAATCGACCACGAGATCGAGCAAGGCGCCGTCGAAGCGCGGCAGGCGTTCGGCGACGTCGAACTTCCGCGCGAACGGGCCGTCGATGCCGTCCACGATCAGCGCGAGACCGAGCCACAGGAACGCCTCGCGCGCGTCGCCCTCGATGACCGCGATCAAGGCCAGTAGCCCGATCACGGCGCCCGAGGCGGTCAGCGCGTGCACGGCCCAAGCCGCGCCTTTTTGCCGCGCTGCGACGATTTTCTCGGTGACGTCTTCGTTGTCCATAGGTTAAACGCGACCTCCCATGGACGCTTTGTTTGTTTCGACTTTCGCCGTCGCGCTCGCCGAATTCGGCGACCGGACCCAATTGCTCGCCATCGTCTTGGCCGCACGGTTCCGCAAGCCTTGGCCCATCGCGGCAGGAATCCTCGTCGCCACGCTTGCCAACCATGCCGCGGCCGCCTGGGTGGGCGAAATCGCCGGCGATTTCATCGGCGAATGGGCACGTTGGATCGTCGGGGTTTCGTTCATCGCGATGGCGGTGTGGATCCTGATCCCCGACAAGGATGGCGACGAAGGCGGACGTTTTGCCGGGCACGGCGCGTTTCTGACCACGCTGGTTCTCTTCTTCCTCGTCGAGATCGGCGACAAAACCCAAATCGCGACCGTGCTGCTGGGTGCGCGATACGAATCCGTGCTGGCCGTGGCGGCGGGCACGACGCTGGGCATGATGCTCGCCAACGTGCCCGCCGTTTGGCTCGGGGAAAGGCTCGCGCCGTTCATCCAAACCGATTGGTTCCGGCGCGCGGCGGCGGCCGCGTTCCTGGCGT
>JADCGK010000194.1 GCA_020249045.1 Azospirillum sp.
AGGACGACAAGGTCCTGCAGGCGATCGGGCCGATGTTCACGCGCGCGGGCCTCGACACCCAGGTGCAAACGCTGCCGTGGGCGACCTACGTCGCGCAAGCCGGCAATCCCAATTTTGCCTTTTCGGTGATGTTGGTGGGCTGGGGGTCGGATTCCGGCGAGACCTCGTCGCCCTTGCGTGCGCTGCTCGCCACGCCGAACCGCGATCTCGGTTACGGCGCTTCCAACCGCGGGCGTTATTCGAATCCGCAGATGGACGCGCTGCTGACTCAGGCGCTGCAGACGGTCGATCCGGCGGCGCGCGAGCGTCTGCTGATCCAAGCGTCGGAAATCGCGATCCGCGATTACGGGCTCATCCCGCTTTACTATCAGGTCAACCTGTGGGCGATGCGCTCGAATTTGACCTACCAGGCGCGCACGGACGAGTACACGCTGGCGCACTTCATCAAGCCGCGCTGACCCGGACATCGGCGGCCGGCGCCACGCGGGCACCGGCCGCCCTTTAGCCCACCTCCCATGACGGTCTTCATCATCCGGCGACTGATGCAAAGCGGCCTCGTGCTGCTGCTGATGTCGTTGATCGTGTTCTTCGGCGTCTTCGCCATCGGCGATCCGGTCGAGATCTTCATCGCCGCCGACGCCGATCAGGCCGAACGCGAACGCGCGATCGCCGCCCTCGGTCTCGATCGGCCGATTTGGGAGCAGTACTTCTTCTTCGTCGCGAACGCGTTGAAGGGCGATCTGGGGCGCAGCTTCGTCTTCAATATGCCTTCGATCGATCTGATCCTGATGCGTCTGCCCGCCACGCTCGAATTGGCGCTGGTCGCGGTGGCGATGTCGGTTTTGATCGGCGTGCCTCTGGGCATGTACGCGGGCTATCGGCCCGACAGCGTCGGGGCGAAAACGATCATGGCGGGGTCGATCTTCGGGTTCTCGCTGCCGACCTTCTGGGTCGGATTGATGCTGATCCTGATTTTCGCGGTCGAGCTCGGCTGGCTGCCGTCCACCGGACGGGGCGAACTCGGCACGTTCCTGGGCGTGCAGTCCAGCCTGTTCACTTGGAACGGGCTGTCGCATCTTTTCCTGCCCGCGCTGAATCTCGCGCTTTTCAACATCTCGCTGGTGATCCGCCTGACCCGCGCGGGCATGCGCGAAAATCTGCCGATGGACTACGTCAAGTTCGCGCGCGCCAAGGGCCTGTCCCAGCGCCGCGTGGTGCTCGTGCATGTGCTCAAGAACATCCTGATCCCCATCGTCACCGTGGTGGGTCTGGAGATCGGGCAGGTCATCGCCTTCGCCGTGGTGACCGAAACGATCTTCGCGTGGCCCGGCATGGGCAAGCTGATCATCGACAGCATCAACAATCTCGACCGGCCTGTGATCGTCGCGTACCTGCTGATCATCGTGATCATGTTCATCGTGATCAATCTGATCGTGGACATCCTTTATTCGATCCTCGATCCGCGCGTGCGGCTCGGGGACATGGGCAAGTGACGCGAAGGGGAATGACGTGACCGACGCCCTCCATCCGGCGGCGCCGCCCAAAGTCGAGACGCCCTTCCGGCGTTTCGTCGCCGATTTCTGCGAAAGCCGGATCGCGTTGGCGGGGCTGGCGGTGTTCGTCGTCGTGTTCGCGGCGGCGATGCTGTGCGCGTGGATCTCGCCGCAGAACCCCTACGATCTGCGTCAGCTCGACATCATGGACGGCAAGATGAAGCCGGGTTCGACGTCCGGCGACGGTCTCGTTTTCTGGCTGGGGTCCGACAGCCAGGGCCGCGACATGGTCTCGGCCATCCTTTACGGCCTGCGCACGTCGTTCCTGGTCGCGGTGACGTCGGGCTTCATCGCGGCCGCCGTCGGCACGACCGTCGGCTTGCTTGCGGCCTATTACGGCGGGCGGGTGGACACGCTGCTGATGCGCGCGGTGGACATCAAGCTTTCGTTTCCGGCGATCCTGATCGCCCTCATCCTGCTCGCCGTGCTGGGGCAGGGGACCGACAAGATCATCCTCGCGCTCGTCATCATCCAATGGGCCTATTACGCGCGCACCGTGCGCGCTTCGGCGCTGGTCGAGCGGCGCAAGGAATACGTCGAGGCCGCGCATTGCCTGGCGTTGCCGAAGTCGCGGATCCTGTTCCGCCACATCCTGCCGAATTGCCTGCCGCCCTTGATCGTCGTGGGCACGATCCAAATCGCCAACTCGATCGCGTTGGAGGCGACGTTGTCGTTCCTGGGCGTCGGGTTGCCGATCACCGAACCCTCGCTGGGCCTGCTGATCGCCAACGGCTTCGAGTACATCCTGTCGGGCGTCTACTGGATCAGCTTCTTTCCCGGCGTCGCTTTGCTGGTGACGATCGTGTCGATCAACCTCGTCGGCGACCAGCTGCGCGACGTGCTCAACCCCCGGCTCCAGAAATGACCCTCGAAGTCCGGAACCTCCAGACCCATTTCCACACCAAGGCGGGCGTGGTGCGCGCGGTCGACGGCGTGTCGTTCTCCGTCGCGGAGGGCAAGATCCTCGGTCTCGTCGGCGAATCGGGCTCGGGCAAATCCGTGACCGGATTTTCGATCATGGGCTTGGTCGATCCGCCGGGCCGGATCGTGGGCGGGCAGGTGTTGTTCCAGGGCCGGGACATCGTGGGATTGCCCGAGGCGGAGATCCGCAAGCTGCGCGGCAACCGGATCGCGATGATCTTCCAGGACCCGATGATGACGCTCAATCCGGTCCTGAAGGTCGAAACCCAAATGATCGAGGCGATCCGGGCCCATGCGGACGTCGACCGCAAGACCGCTTGGACCCGCGCGCGCGACGCGCTGGGCCAGGTCGGCATCCCCAGCCCCGAGGAGCGCCTCGCGTCCTACCCGCATCAGTTCTCCGGCGGCATGCGCCAGCGCGTGGCGATCGCCATCGCGCTGCTGAACAAACCCGATCTGATCGTCGCCGACGAACCCACCACGGCGTTGGACGTGACGATCCAGGGCCAGATCCTCTACGAGGTGCAGAAGCTCGCGCGCGAAACGCGCACGGCGCTGATCTGGATCACGCACGATTTGTCGGTCGTCGCTTCGCTCGCCGACGAGATCTGCGTGATGTATGCGGGCCGCATCGTCGAGCGCGGATCGGTCGACGAGGTGCTGGACGCGCCCGCCCACCCCTACACCGCCGGGCTGATCGGATCGGTGCCCAGCCGCAACGCGAAGGGCCAGCCGTTGACGCAGATTCCGGGCGTCATGCCCTCGATGCTGAATTTGCCGTCGGGCTGCGCGTTCCGCCTGCGCTGCGCGCATGCCGACGCGCGCTGCGAGGTCGCGCCGCCCGAACCCGTTGGCCCGCGCGGCGTGCGTTGCGTGCGTCCCTTGGCGGGTCCGCGGACCGGAGCCGCCGCATGAGCGCCCCGCCGCTGATCGAACTGAAGGGCGTCACGCGCCGTTTCGTCAAATCGCTCGACGTCGCGGGCAAGCTCGCCGCCAAACTGGGCGCGGACGTGAAGGAGGAGATCGTCCACGCCGTCGACGGCGTCGATCTTGCGGTGCGCGAGGGCGAGGTGGTCGGGCTGGTCGGCGAAAGCGGCTGCGGGAAATCCACGCTGGGCCGCATCGTGGCGGGTATCCTGCCGGAGAGTTCGGGCGACGTCTTCTATCGCGGGCGCAGGCTCGCCGATCTGAAGGGCAAGGAGCGCATCAAGGCCGCGTTGGCCGTGCAGATGATTTTCCAGGATCCGTTCGCCTCGCTCAATCCGCGCATGCGCGTGCGCGACATCGTCGGCGAAGCGCCGCTGCATCACGGGCTGACGACCGGCTCTGCGTTCGAGGAGTATGTGGACGAGACGATGCGCCGCGTCGGCCTCGATCCCGGCTACAAGCGGCGCTACCCGCACCAGTTCTCCGGCGGCCAGCGCCAGCGCATCGGCATCGCTCGCGCGCTGGCGGTGAAGCCCGAATTCGTCGTCTGCGACGAATCGGTGGCCGCGCTGGACGTGTCGATCCAAGCACAGATCCTGAATTTGTTCATGCAGCTGCGCGCCGATCTTGGGCTGACCTATCTGTTCATCAGCCACGATTTGGGCGTCGTGCGCCATCTCTCCGACCGCGTGGTCATCATGTATTTGGGCCGCGTGGTGGAGGAGGGCCCGACCGACGAGCTGTTCGAGAAGCCCAACCATCCCTACACGATCGCGCTGCTGGGGGAGATCCCGCGTCTGGACACGCGCAAGCGCGTGTTCGCGCCGGTGAAAGGCGAAATCCCGTCGCCTTTGAACCCGCCGCCGGGCTGCCATTTCCACCCGCGCTGCCCGCACGCCGTCGCCAGATGCAAGGTCGAGCGGCCGACGCTGAAGCCGATCGCGCCCGGGCGGTTGTCGGCTTGCCATCTCAACGATGCCGGCTGAACGATGATCCAGCGGCCCTTCGATTTGTATGCGCCGGCGGCGGCGGAGATTCCGCTGGTCCTGGACTCGCCGCACAGCGGGGAGGATTATCCGCCCGACTTCGACTACGCGTGCGATTTCGCGGTGCTGCGGCGCGCGGTCGACACCCATATCCACGACCTGTTCGGCGCGGCGCCGGCTTTGGGCGCGCCGCTGCTCGCCGCGCGGTTTCCGCGCGCGTATATCGATCCGAACCGGTCGCCGCTCGACATCGATCCGGAGTTGATCGACGGGGTCTGGCCGGGGCGCATCGCGCCCGGCGAGAAGACCCGGCTCGGCCTCGGCCTGATTTGGCGCAAGATCAAGGCGGGCACGCCGGTCTACGCGCGTAAATTGACGGTCGAAGAGGTCTGGCGGCGCATCGAAAGCTGCTATCTGCCCTATCACGCCGAGCTGCAGCGCCTGACCGACCGCGCGCATGCGCGTTTCGGCCGGGTCTATCACGTCAATTGCCATTCGATGCCGGCGGTCGGAGACCGCGAGACCTCGGCCGACGGGGCGAGCGTCCGGCCGGATTTCGCCATCGGGGATCGCGACGGCACGACGGCCGATCCCGCTTTCACCGCGTTCGTGGTCGATCATCTGCGCGCCCTCGGCTACGACGCGCGCGCAAACGATCCCTATAAGGGCGTCGAACTCGTCCGCCGCCACGGCCGTCCGGCCGAACACAGGCACGCGATCCAGATCGAGGTCAACCGGCGACTTTACATGGACGAGACGACGCGCGAACCCAACGCGCTGTACGCGCGCACCAAGGGCCATCTCGAAGGGCTGCTGGCGGCGATCGCCGGCTGGATCGCCCGCCGATGATTGCCCCGAAACTGGCGCGTCTGCGCCCGGGCCCCCGCTTCCGCGACAAGGCGGATTACGAGGCGGCGCTCGCCAAGCTCCAGCGCAAGATGCTGTCGATCCAGCAGGCGTATTGGCATGCCAAGCGGCGCGCCGTGATCGTCTTCGA
>JADCGK010000195.1 GCA_020249045.1 Azospirillum sp.
CAAGGTCACGCTGTCGGACATCGATCCGCCAAGGGGTTACAAAATTGCCGGCGAAGGCCAAGGCGGGGTCGCCGGCTTCGGCAAGGGGTCCGCGGTCGTTACTTTGGACGAGGACGGGCCGGACGGGACGATCCTGCGCTACACGGCGGATTCCCAGGTCGGCGGCAAAATGGCCCAGCTCGGCTCGCGGCTGATCGACGCGACCGCCCGCAAGCTCGCCGACGATTTCTTCGGCAAGTTCGCCGCCGCGATGGGCGAGCGCGTGGGACCGGCATCGGCGGAAGCCGGCACACCGGCCGCACGCCCCGACGCCATTCCGGCCGCCGCAAGCCCGACCTCGGCCGGCCTGTCGCCGACCGTCTGGATTCCTGCGTTGATCGCCGCCGTCGCCGCGATCGTCTGGTTCGTGTCCCGATAATGTCCCGCGAGCGCGCTTGACGGCGCGACGCGCGGCGCGGGAAACTCGCGCTCAAGAAAGTCAAGGGGAGGACTGCATGCCCAAGGTTTCGATGACCGTGAACGGCCGCGCCGTATCCGCCGATGTGGAAGGCCGTACGTTGCTGGTCCAAGTTCTTCGCGACAAGCTGGCGTTGACCGGCACGCATGTCGGCTGCGACACCAGCCAATGCGGCGCCTGCGTCGTCCATGTCGATGGCAAATCGGTCAAAAGCTGCACGGTGCTCGCGGTCCAAGCGGACGGCGCCAGCGTCACGACGATCGAAGGCCTCGCCAAGGGCAACGAACTCCACCCGATGCAGGCCGCCTTCAAGGAACATCACGGCCTGCAATGCGGCTTCTGCACGCCCGGAATGGTGATGAGCGCGGTCGATCTCGCCCAGCGCAATCCCGATCCCAGCGAGCACGACGTGCGCGAATGGCTCGAAGGCAACATCTGCCGCTGCACCGGCTATCACAACATCGTGAAAGCCGTGCAGGCGGGCGCCAAGGCGATGGCCGCGGCCAAGTAGTTCCCAACCCCGCGCGCCAGAACGCGGGCAAAGTCGCGACGAACGTCACGCTTTTTTCGGGGAGGATCAGATGGGTGCGGAAGGGATCGGCGCCGCCGTCCGGCGCAAAGAGGATTTCCGGTTTCTGACGGGGCGCGGCAACTACACCGACGACATCAACCGTCCGGGCCAGACCCACGCCTTTATTCTGCGCAGCCAAGTCGCGCACGCCGAAATCGCGAAGGTCGACACCGCCAAGGCCGCTATGGCCCCCGGCGTCGTCGCGATTTTCACCGGCACCGACTTCGCCGCCGACGGCAAAGGCGGCCTGCCCTGCGGCTGGCTGGTGAAAAACAAGGACGGCTCGAACATGCAAGAGCCGCCGCACCCCGTCCTCGCGCAAGGCAAGGTGCGCCACGTCGGCGATCCGATCGCCGTCGTGATCGCCGAGACGCGCGAGCAGGCGAAGGACGCGGCCGAGCTGATCGAAGTCGACCTCAAGGAACTGCCCGCCGTCGCGACGATGGCCGAGGCGGTCAAGCCGGGGGCCCCGAAGATCCACGAGGGCGGCAACGTCTGCTACGACTGGCATCTTGGCGACAAGGACGCGTGCGAAGCCGCCTTCAAGGGCGCGCACAAGGTCGCGAAGATCGACCTCGTCAACAACCGTCTCGTGCCCAACGCGATGGAACCGCGCGCGGCGATCGGCGATTTCGATCGCGCGACGGGCGAATACACGCTCTACACGACCAGCCAGAACCCGCACGTGATCCGTCTGTTGATGGGCGCATTCGTCCTGCAGATTCCGGAAAGCCGCCTGCGCGTCGTGGCGCCCGACGTCGGCGGCGGCTTCGGCTCGAAGATCTACCACTACGCCGAGGAGGCGATCGTCACTTGGGCGTCGGCGAAGGTCGGACGTCCGATCAAGTGGACGTGCGAGCGTTCGGAATCCTTCATGTCCGACGCGCATGGCCGCGATCACGTCAGCCACGCCGAAATGGCGATGGACAAGGACGGCAGGTTCCTGGCCTTGCGCGTGAAGACCGACGCCAACATGGGCGCCTATCTTTCGACCTTCGCGCCGGCGATCCCGACCTATCTCTACGCGACGCTGCTCGCCGGCGTGTATACGACGCCGGTCGTCTACGCCGAGGTGCGCGCGTTGTTCACCAATACCCTACCCGTCGACGCCTATCGCGGCGCCGGCCGGCCGGAAGCGACGTTCCTGCTCGAGCGCCTCGTCGACGTGTGCGCGGCCGAAATGGGCATGGACCGGCTCGAAATCCGCAAGCGCAACTTCATCCCGGCCAACGCTTTCCCGTATCAGACGCCGGTGGCGCTGCAATACGACAGCGGCGATTATCAGGCCACGCTCGCCACCGCGCTGAAGAATTCCGATTGGGCCGGGTTCGAGGCGCGCCGGGCGGCCGCCAAGAAGCGCGGCAAGCTGCGCGGCATCGGCATTTCGACCTACATCGAGGCGTGCGGGATCGCGCCCTCCGCCGTCGTCGGCTCGCTGGGCGCACGCGCCGGTCTCTACGAATGCGCCAATATCCGCGTGCATCCGACCGGGTCGGTCACCGTGTTCACGGGCTGCCACAGCCACGGTCAGGGCCACGAAACGACGTACGCGCAGCTCGTCGCCGACCGCCTGGGCATCCCGCTGGAACAGATCGAAGTGTCGCACGGCGACACGAACAAGATCCCGTTCGGCATGGGAACCTACGGTTCCCGCTCGCTCGCCGTGGGCGGCACGGCGATCGTCAAGGCGCTCGACAAGATCGTCGACAAGGCCAAGAAAATCGCGGCCCATCTGCTCGAGGCCGCACCGGCCGACATCGAGTTGAAGGACGGCAAGTTCGTCGTCGCGGGCACCGACAAGGCCAAGGCTTTCGGCGAAATCTCGCTGGCCGCCTACGTTCCGCACAACTACCCGATCGACACGGTCGAGCCGGGTCTCGAGGAAACGGCGTTCTACGATCCCAAGAACTTCACCTTCCCCGGCGGCTGCCACATTTGCGAGGTCGAAATCGACCCCGACACGGGCGTCACGAAGGTGGTGAAGTTCACGGCCGTGGACGATGTCGGCCGGGTTATCAATCCGATGATCGTCGAAGGCCAGGTCCACGGCGGCCTCGCGCAAGGGATCGGGCAGGCGTTGCTCGAAACTTGCGTCTACGACGACAAGGGCCAACTGCGCTCGGGCTCGTACATGGACTACACGATGCCGCGCGCGGACGACCTGCCCAGCTTCGACGTCGCCACGCAGATCACGCTTTGCACGCACAATCCCTTGGGCGTGAAGGGCGTGGGCGAAGTGGGCGCCATCGGTTCGCCGCCCGCGGTCATCAACGCCGTGGTCGACGCGCTCAAGGAATGGGGCGTGCGCCATATCGACATGCCCGCGACGCCCCAGAAGATTTGGGGCATCATCAATTCCGGCCGCCAAGCCGCGGCCGAGTGACGGAGGGGACGATGTACGAATTCGCCTATCACAAACCGGCCTCGATCGCCGACGCCGCCAAGCTGCTCGCCGCCGACGGCGACGCCAAGGCGATGGCCGGCGGCCAAACGCTGATCCCCACCCTCAAGCAACGTCTGGCGAAACCGAGCGCGGTCGTCGATCTGTCCGGCGTCAAGGAACTCGGCGGCATTTCGGTCGGCGGCGGCAAGGTCACGATCGGCGCCATGACCCGGCATGCCGACGTCGCTGCTTCGGCCGACGTCAAGAAGGCCCTTCCGGCCCTTGCGGCCCTTGCGGGCGGCATCGGCGATCCGGCCGTGCGCAATCGCGGCACGATCGGCGGGTCGATCGCAAACAACGATCCGGCAGCCGATTATCCGGCGGCGTGCCTGGGCTTGGGCGCCACGATCAAGACGGACAAGCGCGAGATCCCTGCCGATGCGTTCTTCAAGGGCATGTTCGAGACGGCGCTCGAGCCCGGCGAGCTCATCGTCGCCGTCACCTTCCCGGTGCCCGAGAAGGCAGCCTATATGAAGTTCGACCAACCCGCCTCGCGCTACGCGCTGGTGGGCGTGTTCGTGGCCAAAACCGCCACCGGGGCACGCGTGGCCGTGACCGGCGCTGGGTCATCGGTGTTCCGCTGGAAGGACGCCGAGGCCGCCCTGTCGAAGACCTGGTCGGCGGCTGCGCTCGACGGCGTCAAGGCATCGGCCGCCGGCTTGAACGCGGACATCCATGGTTCGGCCGAGTATCGCGCCCATCTGATCGGCGTGATGGCCAAGCGCGCCGTCGAAAAGGCGTAGCACCGCCGTTCCAAGAATCTATGGGCCGGTCCCCGCCCAGGGGCCGGCCCTTTTTTGCGGTCGCCTACTCCGCTGCCTGGGCTTGCGCGCGCGCGCCCGCGCGCACGAACGTCGCGATATCCGCGATCAATGGCGATGCGCCACGCAAGCGCGAGGACAAACCCAGCACCATGTCGATATGCGCGATGTCGGGGTAAACGCGCAGATCGGCCCGCGCGCCGGCCGCGTGCAGTGCGTCCGCCAGCGTTTGGGCGTGCGCGGGCGGCACCAATCCGTCTTTTCCCCCATGGATCAGCAAAACGGGTGGCGCATTCGGCCGCGCGAACGCCGCCGGCTGGGCCGCGTCGGCCGTCGCCGCGGGACCGAACGCCGCATCGATGGTCCGACCGCGTAGCGGCCGGATGTCGTAGGGGCCGGAAAGACCGATCACGCCCGCCACTGCATCGGCGGGCGCACCTGCCCGTGCGAGGTAGCTCGGATCGAGCGCCACCAGGGCCGCGTTGTACGCGCCGGCCGAATGGCCCATCACGAAGAGGCGCGCGGGATCGCCGCCCAACCGGGCAGCATTGGCGTGGGTCCATGCGACGGCGCGCGCGGCGTCGTCGACGAAGTCGGGAAACTGAGCCTCCGGTGCCAGCCGATAGTCGGGCAGGACGACGACGAATCCCTCGCGCACCAGCGCCTCGGCGACGAAGCGATACTGCGTTCGCGCCCCGCGCCGCCATGACCCGCCGTACCAAAACACGATGGTCGGCGCGCCGCGTGCCGCAGGAGGCGCATAGACGTCGAGTTGCTGTCGCGGATGATCGCCGAAGGCGACGTCGCGGGTTCGGACATAGCTGCCCGACGGCGTGACGGCGTCGAGCGCGTCGAGTGCCGAACACGCCGTCAAAACAAGGCTCAACAGCCCGATCCAAACGCCCTTTGCGAACCGCCCGCGGGCCATGCCATCCTCGCTTTTGCCAATCGTTACGTCCGAAACTCGCGTTGGGATCACATGACCTTGCCCCAGACGGTCGACCAAACCCTCGACCTGCTCGCCGCCAAAAATTATGTCGCCGACCGCAGCCTGGCGACGGCGCTGCTGTTGTCGCTCAAGCTTGGCCGGCCTCTGTTTTTGGAGGGCGAACCCGGCACCGGCAAAACCGAGATTGCCAAGGTTTTGGCCGCCGCCCTCGGGCGCAAGCTGATCCGATTGCAGTGCTACGAAGGGCTCGACGCCGCAGCGGCCGTCTACGAATGGAACTACCCGCGCCAGATGATGGAAATCCGCTTGGCCGAAGCCGGCGGGGCGGGAAAGACATCGCTGGAAAGCGAGATTTTCGCCGAGCGGTTCTTGATCCGCCGGCCGCTGCTCGAAGCCCTCGCCCCCGATCCGGCGGGGCCGCCGGTCCTGCTGATCGACGAACTCGACCGCGCGGACGAGCCTTTCGAGGCCTATCTTTTGGAGGTTCTGTCCGATTGGCAGGTGACGATCCCGGAGCTCGGCACCATCAAGGCGCCGGCCCCGCCTTTGTGCGTCGTCACATCCAATCGGACGCGCGAAATCCACGACGCGCTCAAACGGCGCTGCTTTTACGCGTGGGTCGATTTCCCCGACGCATCGCGCGAACTCGACATCGTGCGCGCGAAATGCCCGGGCGTCGGCGAGAAACTGTCCCGCCAAGTAGTCGGTTTCGTCCAGAAGCTGCGCGGCGAGGAACTGTTCAAATTGCCCGGCGTCGCGGAGACGCTCGACTGGACCAATGCGTTGGTCGCCCTCGACCGGATCGCGCTCGATCCGGCCACGATCGACGACACGCTGGGCGCGCTGCTCAAGTACCAGGACGACATCGCGCGCATCCGCGGCACCACCGCCATGAAACTGCTCAAGCAGGTCGAAGAGAACGCCGCATGAGCCAAACGGCCGGCACGCTGGTCGAGAACGTCGTGCGCTTCGCGCGGCTGCTGCGGGCGGCCGGCCTTCCGGTCGGCCCCGGCCGGGCGCTGGAGGCGGTGCGCGCGGTCGGCGCCGTAGGCGTCGCCAGCAAAGCCGATCTTTATTGGTCGCTGCATGCCGTCCTGGTCAATCGCCGCGATCACCGCGAGGTTTTCGATCAGGCGTTCCGGCTGTTTTGGCGAGATCCCAAGCTGCTCGAACGCGCGATGGGCATGTTGCTGCCCCAGGCCGTCGGCGCCGACCGCGAGGATACCCCCGGCGAGGAGGCGCTGCGCCGCGTGGCCGAAGCGTTCCGGGGCGCCGACCGGCCGCCGCCGCAAGCCGAGCCCACCGAAGAGGACGAGGAACGTTTCGACGCCGCGATGACGTTCTCCGACCGCGAGTTGCTGCAAAAGAAGGATTTCGAGCAAATGTCGGCCGAGGAGTTGGCGCGCGCCCAACGCGCGATGGCCCGGCTGGCCGCCCCCTTCCCCGAACGGCGGACGCGCCGCTTCCGGCGGGCGCCCGCCGGCCGGCGGCTGGATGCGCGCGCGACGATCCGCGCCATGTTGCGCGCGGGCGGCGACTTGACCGCACTCGCCTTCAAAGCGCCGCGCGTCGAGCAGCCGCCGCTGGTCGTGCTGCTCGACATTTCCGGTTCGATGGAGCGCTACGCTCGGATGTTCCTGCATTTCCTGCATTTGCTGGCGAACGACCGTGCGCGCGTGCAGGTTTTCCTGTTCGGCACGCGGCTGACCAACGTCACCCGTGCGATGCGCCAGAAGGACATCGACAAGGCGCTCGCCAAAGTCTCCGCGCTCGTCGAGGATTGGTCGGGCGGTACGCGCATCGGCGCGTGTCTGCGCGAGTTCAACTGGCGCTGGGCGCGCCGCTCGCTCGCCCGCTCGCCAACCGTATTGCTCGTGACCGACGGGCTCGACCGGGAAGCCGGCGCCGGCCTCGCGGTCGAAGCCGAGCGCTTGGCCAAATCCTGCGGCCGGCTCGTGTGGCTGAATCCGCTCTTACGTTACGAGAAGTTCGAGCCCAAATCCCTTGGTGTTAAAGCGATTTTGCCGCATGTGGATGAATTCCGCCCGGTGCACAATCTCGACTCCCTGGAAGCCCTGATCGCCGCCTTGGCCCAGGGCCGCCACGCGCGCGGGCGCTATGTTTGGAAGGGACAGGCCGCATGACCCCGGATGCCATGACCGACGACGTCCTCGATCAAGCCGCCGCCTGGCGCGGCCAAGGCCGCAAAGTGGCCCTGGCGACGGTGACCACGACATGGGGCTCCTCCCCCCGCCCTGTGGGTTCGCAGCTGGCGGTCGACGAGCACGGCAAATTCGCCGGTTCGGTGTCGGGCGGCTGCATCGAAGGGGCGGTCATCAAGGAAGCGCTCGCCGCGATCGACGACGGCCGCCCGCGACTGCTCGATTTCGGCGTGACCAACGAACAAGCCTGGGACGTCGGGCTCGCCTGCGGGGGCAAGGTCCAGGTTTTCGTCGAGCGGTTGGATTGACATGCGCCCCGACATCCTGACCGCCCTGCAAGCCGCCCGCACCGCCAAGCGGCCCGTCGCCCTCGTCACCAATCTGCGCTCGGGGGCGCAGAAGCTCGTCTATCGGGATGGTACCGAGGGCGAATTATGCATCGACGTCGATATGATCATGGCCGCGCAGGAGATGCTGGCCCGCGACGAATCGGGCACGTTGCAGACCGGCGCCGGGCCGATCTTCGTCCATGTCCACAACCCGCCGCCGCGCCTGATCGTCGTCGGGGCCGTGCATATCGCCGAACCTTTGGTGCGGATCGGCGCCATGGCCGGCTTCGGCGTCTCGTTGATCGATCCGCGCCGCGCCTTCGCCGCTTCGCAGAGTTTCGACGGCTTGACCGTTTCCACCGCTTGGCCCGACGAAGCGATGGCCGACATGAAGCCAGACGTCCGGTCGGCGATCGTCACGCTCACGCACGATCCCAAAATCGATGATCCGGCGTTGGAGGCCGCACTGGCCTCGCCCGCGTTCTACATCGGCGCGCTGGGCTCGCGCAAAACCCACGCGGCGCGCCTGTCGCGGTTGAAGGAACGCGGCTTCGACGATGCCGCCCTCGCGCGCATCAAGGGGCCCGTGGGGCTCGATATCGGCGCGCTGTCGCCGGCGGAGATCGCGGTGTCGATCGTCGCCCAAATCGTCCAAACGCGCCGGAACCCCTAGCATGGATTTCGGTCCCGCAGCGCCCGAGGCCGCGATCGGCGCCCTGCTCGCGCATGGGGTCAAGGCCGGCGGCGTCGGCTTGCGCAAAGGCAGGGTGCTGACGGAAGACGACGCGCGCGCATTGCGCGCGGCCGGGATCGATACGGTGACGGTCGCGCGCCTCGGGCCCGACGACGTTCCGGAGGATGAAGCGGCCGCAACGCTCGCCCGCGCCCTGGCGGGCGCCGGCGTCGAAGTCGCGGCACCGTTCACGGGCCGGTGCAATCTTTTCGCGCGGCGCGCAGGCCTTGCGCGCATCGATGCGCGCGCGATCGACGCGATCAACGCCATCGACGAAGCGATCACCGTCGCCACCCTCGCCGACTTCGCGCCGGTCGATCCGCGTTCGATGCTGGCGACCGTGAAGATCATCCCGTTCGCCGTCCCGCGCGCGGCGCTCGAGACATGCGTGGCCGCGGCGCGCGGCGGCGTGGCGCTCGCAGCCTTTGCGCCCAAGCGCGCGGCGCTGATCCAAACCCGGTTGCCGGGAACCAAGCCGAGCGTCCTCGAAAGCACCGAGGCGACCACGCGCGCGCGTCTGGCCGCGCTGGGGTCCACACTCGAACACGCCCGCGTCTGCGCGCACGATGCGAGCGCGGTGGCGACCGAGTTGCGCGCGGCGGCGGCGGCCGGATACGACCCGATTCTCGCCATCGGCGCCTCGGCTGTCGTCGACCGGCGCGACGCCATCCCCGCCGCGATCGTCGCGGCAGGCGGGGAGGTGCTGCATTTCGGCATGCCCGTCGATCCGGGCAATCTGCTGCTGATCGGCCGGATCGGCGCGGCGAATATCGTGGGCCTGCCGGGTTGCGCGCGCTCGCCCAAACTCAACGGGTTCGATTGGGTTCTCCAGCGACTTGCAGCCGGATTGCCGGCCGGGCGGGCGGAGATCGCGCGCATGGGCGTCGGCGGCTTGCTCGCGGAGATCCCGCGCCCGAGCCCACGGGCGGGCGCATCCCCCCCCAAAGCGCCAAAAATCGCCGCGATCGTTTTGGCCGCCGGCCGGTCGAGCCGCATGGCCCCCGCCAACAAGCTGTTCGTCGAGATCGACGGCAAAACGATGCTGACGCGCGCCGTGGAAGCCGCGACGGGTTCTCAGGCCGCCGAAACGATCGTGGTCGTGGGCAACGACGCCATGCGCGCGCGCGCGGGCCTTGCGGGCGTGCGTATCGTCGAAAACCCGGATTACGCGAGCGGTCTTGCGAGTTCGGTCCGCGCCGGTATCGCGGCCGTGGCCGACGATTGCGACGGGGCGGTCGTGCTGCTCGGCGATATGCCGATGGTCGGTGCGGCGCATGTCGATCGTTTGATCGCGGCCTTCGCGCCGGTGGAGGGCCGCGCGATCTGCGTGGCGGCGCACGGCGGCAAGCGCGGAAACCCCGTGCTGTGGGGCCGCGCGTTCTTTCCCGAGATCCTGGCCCTGGACGGGGATCGGGGCGCCCGAGCGGTCATGCGCAACCATGAAGACGTTCTGTGCGAGGTGCCGATGCCCGACGACGGCGTGCTGGTCGATCTCGACACCGCCGAAGCGTTGGCCGCCTTCCGCGCGACCCGGGAGAGGCGCGCATGAGCTTCGACGCCGCCGCCCTGCGGGCCCGGTTTCCGATCTTCGCGGGGCGGGAAACGCGCCTCGCCTATCTCGACAGTGGTGCTTCCGCGCAAACGCCGGACGCGGTGCTCGACGCCGTGCGCACGTTCGAAACCAGCCGACGCGCCAACGTCAAACGCGGCGTCCACGCGCTGGCCGAGGCGGCGACCGAGGCCTACGCGACCGCGCGCGGGCGAGTGGCCGCCTATCTCAGCGCGCCGTCCGAGGAGACGATCTTCACCGCCGGCTGCACGGCCGCGATCAATCTGGTCGCGCACGCGTTCGGCGCGACGCTGGGACCGGGCGACGAGATCGTCGTCTCCGACCTCGAACACCACTCAAACCTGGTGCCCTGGCAGATGCTGGCCGCGCGCACCGGGGCGACGCTGCGCTTTCTCGACGTCGACGGAGAAGGCCGCATCGTGCCCGCGAAGTTCGCGGCGCGCACGAAGCTGGTCGCCCTGGCGCATGTCTCGAACGTCACCGGCGCGATTTTGGACGTGCCGGCGATCGTCGCCGAGGCCAAGGCCGTGGGCGCGCGCGTGCTGCTCGACGGCGCCCAGCGGGCGCCGCACGGCCCGCTCGATGCGCCCGGCCTTGGCGTCGACTTCTACGCCATCAGCGGCCACAAGACTTTCGCCCCACATGGGGTCGGCGCTTTATGGATGAAGGCCGAGTTGATCGAGGCGTTGCCGCCCTTCCTGGGCGGCGGCGAGATGATCGCGCGCGTGACGCGCGAGGGCTTCGTACCCGCGCGCGGCCCGGCGAAGTTCGAGGCCGGCACGCCGCCGATCGGCGCCGCCATCGGCTTGGGGGCGGCCTGCGCCTGGCTCGCCGGGCTCGATTGGCCGGCCATCGCGGCGCACGAGATGCGCCTGACCCAGCGGCTGCTCGACGGCCTTGCGGCCGTCCCCGGTGCGCGCGTGCTCGGCCCCAAGGGTCTGCAAGCCCGCGCCCCGGTCGTTTCGTTCGATCTCGAGGGCGCGCATCCGCACGACGTCTGCCAGATCATGGATCGCTTCGGCGTGGCGTTGCGCGGCGGCCATCATTGCGCCCAGCCGCTGCACGCGCGCTTCGATCTTGCCGGCTCGACGCGCGCCTCGCTGGCGCTCTATTGCGAGGACGCGGACATCGACCTTTTCTTCGACGGCCTCGCCGAAGCCAAACGCGTGCTGACGTGAGCGACGCGCTGTACCACGAAGCGCTCATGGCGCTTGCCAAGGATCCGGCGCATGCAGCCCCCCTCGGCCCGGCGGACGGCGTCACGGTCGACAACCCATTGTGCGGCGACCGCGTGACGCTCGCGGGCCGGATCGCGGATGGCAAATTCGTCGACATCCGCCACAAAGTCCGCGGTTGCGCGCTGTGCCAAGCCGCGGCGGCGGCCCTCGCCCGGGCACTCGAGGGGCGCCCGGTCGCGGCGCTGGCGGCAGCCGAATCGGACCTCGAAACCGCCCTTGCCGGCGGCGCTCCCCCAGCCCCTTGGGCGGCGTTCGGACCCGTCGCACGCCACAAAAGCCGATTCGACTGCGTCCGGCTCCCGTTTTCGGCCGTAAAACGCCTCGTTTCCGGCACTTGATTTGCGCAAGCGAGGGCGCTACATCATCGGCCTTCGCGGCGGGACGTCCCCTTCGTCTAGAGGCCTAGGACGCCACCCTTTCACGGTAGAAACAGGGGTTCGAATCCCCTAGGGGACGCCATCGCCGCCGC
Source organism: Azospirillum sp. (assembly GCA_020249045.1). Classification (GTDB taxonomy): domain Bacteria; phylum Pseudomonadota; class Alphaproteobacteria; order CACIAM-22H2; family CACIAM-22H2; genus Tagaea. The sequence continues at coordinate 11,683 of JADCGK010000195.1, forward strand.
GTTCGGGTGCTTCGAGTGCGCTCGACCGCAAATCCGCGACGGCTGCGTAAAGCCGTTCGGCCTCGGCCGCCAACGATGCGGCCGCCGCTGCCGTACTATCCACCAAGCCCGCATTCTGGCTCGTTACCGCTTCGACGTCGGCCAGCGCCGTGCTGATCTGTTCGATGCTGCCCGCCTGATCCCGGCTGCCGGCGGCGATTTCCGGCGCGATCTCCGCCAAACGGCCGACGATCTCGACGATGCCGGCGAGCGCCTCGCCCGCCGCACTGGTCATCGCGACGCCACGGCCCACGTCGCGCGAGCTCTCGGCGATCAGATCGCGGATCTGCTGGGAGGCTTGGCGCGACCGGTCCGCGAGGCCGCGCACTTCCTGCGCCACCACGGCGAAGCCCTTGCCCGCCTCGCCCGCGCGCGCGGCCTCCACCGCCGCATTCAACGCCAGCAGCTTGGTCTGGAACGCGATCTCCTCCATCACCCCGATGATCTTGCCGATGCGCGCGGACGAACCTTGGATGCTGGACATGGCGCCGACCATGCTGGTCACCGATCCGCCGCCCGCCTCAGCACGGGTTTGCGCGTCGGCCGCGAGCTTGCGCGCCTCGTCCGAACTCCGGACGTTGATCGTCACCGTTTGCAGAATCTCGGACATCGTCGCCGTGGTTTCCTGCAAGGCGGAGGCCTGTCGTTCGGTCCGTCTGGCGAGATCGCGGCTGCCTTGGGAAATCTCGTGCGCCGCCCCGCGGATTTTTTCGATCGATTCGGCGACGCGCAGCGCCGTGCCCGAAAGCCGCCGCGCGAGTTCGCGCTCTTTGGCTTGGAGCTCGCGTTGGGCGATCGAATTGCGCCGCAACACCTCGATCGAGCGGGAAAGCCCGCCGATCTCGTCGGCGCGCGCCGTGCCTTTCACCGAGACATCGAGCGCACCTTCGGCGATCCGCCGCGTCGTCGCGTCCATCGCCCGGATGTCGCGTGCGACGCGGCGACTGCGCAGCGAGGACAGCGTGATCACCGTGAGCACAAGCAGGACGGCCCCGAGGATCGCCAGGTTGAGGCGTAGCTCCGCAAGATCCTTCTCGATCACCGCATCCAGCGGCACGATCATTTCGACGGCCAACGGCAGGCCCAGCGCCGCGCGCAGCGGTGCCGCCGCGACGATATGCGCCCGCCCGCCGAACGCGGCCGTCGCCGTCAACGCCTTGCCGCCCTTAGACAACGGGTTGTTCTCGGGCACGGCCGTCGGCGACGGCGGCCGGGCGACCACTATGCCTTCGCCGTCGACGATCCGAACGATCGAGCCGGGCGGCAAGCGTTCCCTGGCCAAACCGGCCAACGCCCCGCCCAAGGGCGCCATCAGAAAATCGACCGCAACGACGCCCCATGGCCGGCCGTCGAGCCCCTTCAACCGATGAACGAGAGTCAACGCGTAATCGCTCGACGATGCTGTCCGATAGGGCTCGGTCCAGACCGGCCCGTCCGAGGTTTCGGCTACGGCGTACCAGGGCCGGGTCCGTGGATCGTAATCGAACCCGGGCTCGGGCACGGCGATCCAGTCGGTTCGGGGCCCGGAGAAATAGTGCCAAGTGGACCGGCGCCCTTCGGGACTCTCCAGAATCGTGCGCCGATAGCCGCGCGCTTCGACATAGCCTGCGCCCAGTCGACCGCCGAGAAAATCCGGCCTCACTTTGCGGTGTTGCCAGAACTCGCCGTTCGAGAAGCCGACGTACAGCGAACTGAGTTGTTCGGTGCGCTGCACCGGCCCTTGCGCGAGCGTTTGGAAGGTCCGCAAACCCTCGTCGCGCGTCAGGCGCATCAAATAGGCGTCGGCGACCGAACCGACCAAATCGAGGGCAGGCTGGAAAAGATCGCTGGCGTCGTCGCCGATCCGCGACAGCGTGCCGGCCGCCTCGACGATCGCCGCCGAGCGGATCGCGGCTTTGCGCCAAGCATACAGCCCCGAGAGCGCAGCGCCGCAAACCGCCACGACCACGGCGCCGACCAAAAAATCCCGGACCCGCAAGTTTCTCCACCCAGTCGCGAAACCGCATTGCCTTCGCCGGAATCGGCGATCGGCGATTTTGCACGCTAAGAATATATCCGATCCTTCCGCCCCGGAAACCCGGCAACTTTCGAGGCATTAACGAAGCCGCGGGACCGACTCGCAAGGCTCGGCTAAAGTCCCAGGATGCCGCGCATCCGCTATTTGCTGCCGCCCTTCGACCGTCCGTTCGGCGGGGTCGCGACCATTCATCGCCATGTCGACTGGCTGACGGCCCACGGGTTCGACGCCGCCATCGCAATGACGGCGCCGCCGCCGCGCGACTTCTATGGGGCCGGGGCGCGCGTCGAGTACGACTTCCAGGCCCAAGACGGCGACCGCTTGGTGGCCCCCGAAGGGGCATTGGTACTGCTGGCGCCGCATGCCGGTGCCGCGGCGCGGCGTCTGATGTTCTGCCAGAACCAGTATTACCTGCCCTTCGGCCCCGATCCCGCGCGTGGGATCGGGGAGTTCGGCGTCGATCGCG
>JADCGK010000196.1 GCA_020249045.1 Azospirillum sp.
GCCGCCAGCACGTCCTCGTGACGGAATCGACGCGCGACCACGAGAGCCAGGCATTCTCGGCTGGCCTCGTCGATGATCGTCAGGATCCGGAACTTCCGGCCATCGTGGGTGCGCCCCTCGACGAAGTCATAGGCCCAGACATGTCCCGGATACTCAGGCCGCAGGCGGATGCACGATCCGTCGTTTAGCCATAGCCGGCCACGTTTGGGCTGCTTTTGCGGCACCTTCAGCCCCTCGCGCCGCCAGATCCGCTCGACCCGCTTGCGGTTGACCGCCCATCCGGCATTCCGCAGCAATGCCGCCACCCGACGATAGCCGTAGCGGCCGTATTGCCGCGCCAGCGCGATGATGTCGTCCGTCAACGCCTGCTCGTCGTCTGCCCCTCGCGGCACCTTACGCTGCGTCGATCGATGCTGGCCCAGCACCCGGCAAATCCGTCGCTCGGATACTGAGAGTTCGCTTCGTACGTGATCGATGCAGCGCCGACGGCGCGCGGGGCTCAGAAGTTTCCCCGAGCGGCCTCCTGCAAGATCAGCTTGTCGAGCGTCAGATCCGATATCGCCCGCCGGAGACGCTGGTTCTCTTTCTCAAGGTCCTTCATTCGCCGCGCTTGATCGGTCTTCAGGCCGCCGAACTCCTTGCGCCAGCGATAGTATGTCTGCTCGGAAACGCCGATCCGCCGGCACGCATCGCTCGCCGTTCCGCCCTGCGCCATTACGATCTCAGCCTCGCGCAGCTTGCCGATGATCTCCTCAGGCCCGTGCTTCTTGCCCATGTTCCGTCTCCTTCAGGGTCCGGTCTAAGTTAACTTTTGGACCGCTCTGAAGGGGGCAGATCAAAAGCGCGCTTGGTCTTGACGGCAAATTACGCCAAGACTTGAAATTTCAGGATCAACGTGCCCCCGTAACCTTCTCTCCACACACCGTTGATGGGCGGCATGAGCTTCACGATTTCTGGCCTTCCCGTTTCTGGAAGAACGATTTGGTAAACGATCCCAGGCTCGTTCTCCATTGCATAAAGCCGGCGGCACTGAAGATCATCGACTACCACCTCGCACTCATAAATCTTCGTAGGGGAAGAACGAGGTCGGCGTTTCGGCGGGCCCGCGTCCATCGGTGTCACGATCCAGTCTTGAACTTGCGCAGCCTTTAACTGACTCAAGATCGGCCCGAGCTCCGGCGGCCAGCTGAGAGTTTGCATTTGCGATCCCTCTATTCAATGTGACGCATACGGCGGCGTCATGCAGATTGACGCGCTAAAAAATACCTTGGGAGGCGACATCTCTGCCGCCTCCCAAGGGCGAGCAACTCTTCGGAGTTACTCAGGCTGCATTAGACGGGGACCAAGATGGGCCACGCCTTCATCCCGTACGCGCTAGCGTACAGAATGCGCCCGGTATTCGGACACTTCCGCCGGGGGCGGAAGATGTACCGGTAACCCGGCGGGGCAGCAGGGAGCGATTTGCGCGCCATGCTTGCCTTCTCCTTCGGGGGCGACATTTGCCTTTCCGTGCGAACCGGAGTAAAACCCCCACAGTTGCGACCCTGTGTTGGTGCACGTGGCCTTGCTGCCAGCAAGCCCCCTCGAACCCAGCGCAAGTAAAGATGAGGGACCTAGGCGCCAACCTAGGTCCCTTTTTATTTCGTCCTCCTGTTGAACAGGTTGTCGATGCGGTGCTTTGCCGCCGCGTCGGATACCCCATGTCGGCCGGTGACAGTCGCAATGCTGTCCCCGGCCTTCATGAAGCGGCGCGGCATCAGAAGTTCGGCGGCGAACTGGTTAGCTTGCGGCTCGGAACGGCGATACGCCGGCACAGCCTCGCTGGGGTTCGTTCGAGCCAGGGGTGCGTCCTTGTGCAAGAACAAGTGTCCGAGTTCATGGGCGACAGTGAAGCGTGCGCGGCCATCATTCGCACATGCCCCTTCGTAGACATCGAGGCGAAGTCGGATGAATGTGCCTTTCGGGCAGGTGTAACCTTCGGCGCTACCCATTTCGCGGGGGTCGCCGACTTCCAAGTGGACGAACCCCAACTTGTGATCCAGGACCTTCTCCAGCACGTCGATCACCGGGCAGAAGGGTTCGTTAGTGAGGCCCAACTGTTCCCTCAGCCAATCCGCTCGTTGCGCGATAGCCGCCCACGACATAGGCGGAGCGACGTAATCCAGGTCCTGCATCATTCACTCCTCTCGTTTGCTGAGCACCGATCGGATGTCCCGAAGCTGATCGTCGGACAGCGAGTTGATCTGACGCGCCAGCAGAGCGACGGTGTCGCGCCCGAGGGCGTTGTTCGGCGTCACGGTAAAACTCTTTCGAGACGCCGTTGCCGCCTCACGCAGACGGGCGGCGACATCTCCGACAAGCCCATACGCCTTGATGACTAGCTCTTCGAAACCGGTCGGCGGCGTCTTGGCGCCGGTTTCGATGGCCGAAACGAACGCGGCCGACTTCTGGACCTTGGCGGCCATATCCAGAAGTCGTTCGTCTTTTTCGACGCGGAGCTTCCGAAGCTCTTTGCCGATCGGAGTGGCGGGATTAGCCATGCGGTGTTCCCCTCTTTTTCATGTTCTTCGGGTTTTGCTCGGTTCTTCGCAGAAGCTTGGATTTTGGTGGGAACTTAGTCTTGAGAGCCCAGCGCGAATGCCGAGCTCACCCAAGAGTATACACCTTGCGGCTTAGGAAATCAACCTGTCTGGTTTATTTTTCACGATTTTCAGTTAAACATTTGATTATAATCATACTTTTGGAATATCTACGACGCACGATCGATTAATTCAGTACCAGCCTTAGTCCATCGCTAGGCACCGCCCCCCGAGTTTCCAATTTTTCCGCGAATTTTCGCGGGCGGCCCGATAAGGAATTTCGCGATCGCGTTCCGCCTCCCCCCGGGGGGCGGGGGTGGGGTTGGGGTGTGATCGGTGCTATCCACACGCCTTCCTGTTGCTCGCCTGTCGTGCGAACGTCGCCGCCATGCCTCTCCCTCCCGGCCTTCACTAAGCGACGGCATTGCGCTTGGACCTCGCGCGGCTGATGCGCGAGGCGACGCTCCCGGCATATGGTCGGCGCGCGGGCGGGCTCGTGGAGATTTCTGACGACGGGAACCATCTGCGCTTCCAAACGCCCGACTATCGCGGCGGACTCTCCTACTTGGGCGCTTGGCCCAAGCCGATCCTTGTCCATCTGCACGCGCTCCGCGCTATCGCGCGCAAGCTCCCCCGCACCGAGTTCGTGCTGATGGGATATGCCGATGGCTGGTTGAATGTCGGACCGACGCGGCTCAGCGCGCGCCTCGCGACGTAGCACCGACGCCGAGCCTGTCCGTTTTGCCGATCGTCACTGCCAGACTGTCGGGCCGTGTCGATTTCAGCGCCGAAAGGCGAGCGCGATCAAAGGCCCAATGTTGGCCATCATATGCCGTGACAGACAAGCGCGCCCGCGCCCACCGTGCGCCCCATCGCAACCGCGCGACACGCGCAACACGATGGAGACACCGCCATGCCGACGATCACCAGTGCCGAGACCTTCTGGAATGCCAACGCCGCGCTCGACAGCAGCGATGAGGCTCGCTGTCGCTCTGCGATGGCTGCTTTGATTGGGCTCGCAGTGCATGACCCCAGCAAGGCCGGCGCCCGTGCGGCCGACGTGCTGTTGAAGCGGTTCGGCATAGCGACAGTCACCGAAGCGCGAGGGTGACGAACCAATCCGCGAGTTGGGAACAGTGATGCATGGGCGATGCATGGAAGGGCAAACTCGCCTTCTGCCTCGATGGTGCTCGCCGCCAGTGTTCGTGTAAGCCCTTGAAAAAAAACGCCCGGAGCCGAAGCTCCGGGCGAGTTGAACAGGGAGGCTTCACGTCTGGGAGACGTAGGGTTCAAGGAACCCCGCTCGCGCCGAAGCGCAAGCCCGGCGGTATCGAGCGCATGGTGCGCCGCAATACCGACAGGTCTAAGATAGGAACGTTCCTGCCCGAAAAAACGGCAAATTCCGCATGCGAGGCCTGCGAATGCCGCATGCCCGCGCTAACACACTTGTAACCAACGAAGATTTTGCGGGCGATTGCAGGGGAATAGGTCCGCTAAACCGGACGAATTCACCGCGCCCGTGCCGCCGCCGACCGACCGCATCGTTCGTCTAGAATTGCGACTCGGCAACTTTTTGAACCAAATAATCCCGGAATACCGCGATCCGTTTCGAGCTGCGCAGTTCTTCGGGATAGACGAAATAGGCCTCGTAGGTCGGGCCTTCGAGCTCGGGCAGGATGCGCCGGATCTTGCTCGATTCCTCGGCCATGTAATCGGGGAACGCGGCGATGCCGATGCCGTTCTCGACGGCGCGCAGAATGGCGTAGACGTTGTTGACCATCAGCGTCGGCGCGCGGCGTTTGCCGCCGGGCATGCCCGCTTCGAGCAGCCAATTGACGTTCGGGAAAGGCGGATTCGGATCGTCGCCGTAGACGACGATCTTGTGCTTGTCGAGATCGGCCGCCGATTTCGGCATGCCGTGCTTGGCGATGTAATCCTCGCTCGCGTAGCAATGCACGTGCACCGACAGCAAATGGCGCTGGATCAGATCGCCTTGCCGGGGCGGATGCATGCGGATCGCGCAATCGGCCTCGCGCATCCCGAGATCGAGCTCGCGGTCGTCGACCTTGAGTTCGACCTGCACGTCCTTGTACTGCGCGAGGAACTCGCCCAGGCGCGGCGCGAGCCACACCGACCCGAAGGCCACCGTCGTGGTCACGCGCAAGCGGCCGGTCGGTTTTTCCTTCGTCTCGGCGAGCTGGGTTTCCACCATCGCGAGTTTCGCGAACACGTCGCGCACCGCGTTGAACAGCAACTCGCCCTGCTCGGTCAGGATCAGGCCGCGCGCGTGACGATGGAACAGCGGCGCCGAAACCGAATCCTCCAGCCCCGAGATCTGCCGGCTGACCGCCGATTGCGACAGGTTCAGCTTGTCCCCGGCATGGGTGAACGAACCCGCCTCGGCGACCGCGTGGAAGACGCGCAGCTTGTCCCAATCCATGATCCGCGCCCCGCCCCCGGCCTACTGCGCCGCCGCAAGATGCGCGGCCTCGGCATGGGCGATGAATTTCTCGGCCTCCAACGCGGCCATGCAGCCCATGCCCGCGGCCGTCACGGCCTGACGGAAGATCTTGTCCTTCACGTCGCCCGCGGCGAACACGCCGGGCACGTCGGTCGCGGTCGAGTCGGGCTTGGTCAGCAGATAGCCTTCCGCATCCATGGCGAGCTTGCCCTTGAACAGCCCGGTCGCCGGCACGTGGCCGATGGCGACGAACAAGCCGTCCACCGCGATCGTCGAGAACTCGCCGGTGCGCGTGTCCTTGAGCTTCAGGCCCGTCACCGTCGCGGCACCGCCCGGCGTCTTCGGATCCTCGCCGAGGATTTCGTCGACCGCGGCGTTCCAGACGACCTCGACCTTCGGATTCGCGAACAGACGCGTTTGCATCATCTTCTCGGCGCGCAGCGTGTCGCGGCGATGGATGAGGACGACCTTGCTCGCGTGATTGGTCAGATAAAGCGCCTCTTCGACCGCCGTGTTGCCGCCGCCGACCACCGCGACCTTCTTGCCGCGGAAGAAGAACCCGTCGCACGTCGCGCACGCCGAAACGCCACCGCCGCGGAATTTGTCCTCGCTCGGGATCCCCAGCCAGCGCGCTTGCGCGCCCGTGCAGATCACCACCGTATCGGCGACATACGTGTCCCCCGCGTCGCCTTTGGCGACGAAAGGCCGCTTGGACAGGTCGATATCGACGATCAGATCCTCGAGGATCAGCGTGCCGATATGTTCGCACTGCTTGTACATCTGCTCCATCAGCCACGGGCCTTGGATGGCCTTCTCGAAGCCGGGGAAATTCTCGACGTCGGTGGTGATGGACAATTGCCCGCCCGGCTGCATGCCGCGCACCAGGATCGGCGCCAGATTGGCGCGCGTGGCGTAGATCGCCGCCGTGTACCCGGCCGGCCCGGAGCCGATGATGAGCACCTTGGTGCGATGGGTTTGGGGCATGGGGGCGGACTCCGGTATGCGAGAAATGCAAACCTAGCAGTCATGCCAACGCGCGCCTAGCGGGACGGGGAGTTATCCCCAGCCGAATCGCGCTTTCAACGCCGCCGCCGCGCGGGCCGTGTCGTCCGGTGGCGTGTAGGTCCAGGTTTCGAGACGGCCATCGAATTGGCGCGTACGGCCTTGGCGGCGCATTTCGGCCTGGAAGGCGGCGATCCGCCCGGATTTGCCGTCCAGATCGGCGACCAGAACCGGCTTGCCGGTGCTCAGCGCCTCGCTGGTCATCGACACCGAATCCTCGGTCACGACCAGCGCGTCGGCGAGCGCCAAAATGCCGAGATAGGGGTTCTCGCCCGATCCCAACGCATCGTAGGCGAAGCCGCCGAGTTCGCGCGCGGCGGCGAGCAATTTCGCGCGCGCGGGCGGATCGGTGCGCCGCGACGTCGTCACCGCCAAGCCCGCACCGGACGCCGCAAGCGTGCGGAGGTTGGCGTCGAGCCGCGCGACCGCACCCTCGGAGAAGCGATAGCGCCGCAACCCGTTCGAGCCGCCCAGCACGACCCCGACCAGCGGACGCGGCAGATGCGCGAAAACCGGGCGCCAGCGTTCGGCCGCCTCGGCGAGCTTGGCCGGCGTGACATGGTGCAACGCCGCTTCGGTTTCGATCACGTTCGCGCCGCGCACCCGATCGTGCCACGGGGCGACGACGGCATCGAGCCACGCCACCGGCAGGCCCGGCCGCTGAACATGGATCGCGACGACCTTGCCGCCCGACGCGCGCTTCATCGCGACGCCGATCGGCGCGCAGCGCGAGCCCAAGGTGATCGCCACATCGGGCCAAGGCGGATCGAGGCGCGGGCTGTCGGCGGCCAGCATGGCGAACGGATTGGCGATCAAAAACCGTTCCGGCAGCCAGGCGTAGGGCGCGCGGAATCGGATGTCCTTGAATTCGTAGGCGAGCCCCAGCGCCTCGGCCAATCCCCGGCATTGGGCCTTCATGCCGACCTGGCCGGGACTGACGATCCACGCCGTACGCGGCGGGGCGAGAGGGGTGCGGGACATGCTGCGAGGCTGCGTACCCGCTCCTCACGCATTCGCGCAATTTTTTTGCGTGGGCCTAGGCGTCTGGCCCGGCTATTGCTAACATTATTTCAAGATAACCCCAAAGCTGGACAGGATAAATGCGCGGCCACAAGCTCGACGACGTCGATCGGCAGATCCTCCACGACCTTCAGGCCGACGGGCGCATGACCAATGTGGACCTCGCGGAGCGCGCGGGGATCTCCGCCCCGCCTTGTCTTCGCCGGGTGCGGGTGCTGGAGAAAGCCGGCATCATCCGCGGGTATCACGCCGACATCGATCCGCATGCGCTGGGGTTCGGGGTCACGGTCTTCGCCTCGGTGTCGCTGAAAAGCCAAGCCGAAGCCGATCTTCGCGCCTTCCACGAATTGATCGAATCCTGGCCGATGGTCCGCGAGTGCCACATGCTGACCGGCGAGACCGATTTTCTGCTGAAGGTCGTGGCGGCCGATTGGGACGCCTACGAGAAATTCCTGACGACCAAGCTGACCGCGGCGCCCAACGTGTCGACCGTCAAATCGGCACTGACGATCAAAACGACCAAGCATGCCCCCGGCGTGCCGATCGAGGCCAAACGCAAGGACGACAGGATTTAGGCGTCGCGCCGGACCCAGGGAACTTGGGCGACCGGCACGCCTTCGTCGGCGAGGGCGCGGGCTTCGTCGGGCGTGGTGTCGCCGTAGATGTTTTTGTGGGGCTTCTCGCCATAGTGGATGGCGCGCGCCTCCTCGGCGAACTTGTCGCCGACATGCTCGTAGTTCTTCTCGACGTGTTCGCGCAGCTTGGCGAGTTCCTTGTGCAGTTCGGCGGCCTTGGCGGTCGCGGGATCGGCGCCGAACGCCGCGGGCAAGCTTTCGCCCGCCGGGGCCGGAACGGCCTTGGTCTTGCGCGACTTTTTGGTGCCCGCCAGGCGCGGTGCCATCAGCGCCTTTTCGATTTTCGTGTCGCCGCAAACGGGACATTCCACCAGGCCGCGCTTGGCCTGACGGTCGAACGCGGCCCCGTCCTTGAACCAGCTTTGGAACGTATGGGCCTTGCGGCAACGCAAATCGAACACGATCATGACCAAGTATTTGGCGCCGCGAACCGGGGAATGCAAGACCGGGGAAACGAGGGGACGTGATCGATCCGCATCATCGGCTGCAAACCGTCTCGCCGTGGGTTCTGACCCATGCGGGGCTCGTACCGCCCGAGGCGCCGGTCCTCGACGTCGCCGCGGGCGGCGGACGGCATGCGCGGTTTTTCGCCGCGCGCGGGCACAAGGTCACGGCGGTCGACAAGGATATCGCCCATCTCGGCGGCCATACCGGCATCGAGGCGGTTCGCGCGGATCTGGAGGACGGCTCGCCCTGGCCGCTCGCGGGCCGGGTTTTCGGCGCCGTGGTCGTGACGAACTATCTGCATCGGCCGTTGTTCGCGACGCTGCTCGACGCGCTGGCGCCGGGCGGCGTGCTGATCTACGAGACCTTCGCGCGCGGCAACGAGGCCTACGGCAAGCCCGACAATCCCGACTTCCTGCTCGAACCCAACGAACTGATCGCACGCGTTCTGTCGACATGCATGGTCGTGGCGTTCGAGGACACGGTCGTCGCCGTGCCCAAGCAAGCAGTCGTCCAGCGCATCGCCGCGATCAAGGCGTAGCGGGCGCAGGCGGCACGGCGGCGGCGACCATCAGACGGTTCCAGCCGTTTATGAGAACGACTGCATAACCGAGCGCGGCGATTTCGCCCGCGTCGAAGACCGCACGCATTCGGGCGTGAAGATCCTCCGGCATGCCCGCGTCGGCGACGCGCGTCAGCGCCTCGGCCCACGCCAATGCCGCACTTTCGCGCGCATCGAAGGCGCCGCTCTCGCGCCAAGCGGGCAGCAGGTCGAGCTTGCGTTGGGACACGCCGGCCTTGCGCGCGGCCGGGACGTGGACCGACAGGCAATAGGCGCAGCCGTTGATCTGCGACACCCGGACTTCGACGAGTTCGACGAGCGTCGGGTCGAGGCCCGAGGCCTTGACCGCCATCGTCAATTTCGACATCGCCTCGTAGCCGGGCGCGAAATCCGCCCGAGGATCGAACCGCTTTTCCATTCCGCTCCTCCGCTCGACGAATGCCGGTTCGCGGGGCCGCGGCGGGGGGTTACGCCCCGTGATAGGCCCGGTACCAAGCGACGAATTTCGGCACGCCTTCGTCGATCGTCGTCTTGGGCTCGAATCCCAGATCGCGCTTGGAGGCCTCGATGTCCGCGAAGCTTTCGCGCACGTCGCCGGGCTGCATGGGTTGCTTGTCGAGGATGGCCTTGTGGTTGGTCGCGCGTTCGATCAGTTCGACGAAGCGCATCAGCGGCTCGGAGCGATGATTGCCGAGATTGTAGACTCGATGCGCCGCGCGCTTGCCTTCGGCGACGGGCGGCCGGTCGAGTGCCGCGACGACGCCCGCCACGATGTCGGCGACGTAGGTGAAGTCCCGGCGCATTTCCCCGCCGTTGAACAGCGGGATCGGTTTGCCTTCGAGAATGGCCTTGGTGAAGATCCACAGGCTCATATCCGGCCGGCCCCACGGACCGTAGACGGTGAAAAAGCGCAAGCCCGTGGCCGGCACGGCGAACAGATGCGCATAGGCGTGGCTGACCAGCTCGTTGGCCGCCTTGGTCGCCGCGTAGAGCGATACGGGCTTGTCGATCTTGTCCTCGACCGCGAAGGGCAGCTTGTCGTTGCCGCCGTAGACCGACGAGGACGACGCATAGACCAGATGCTTGATCCCGCCCCGGCGGCGGCACGCTTCGATGACGTTGAAATGCCCGACGATGTTCGTGCGGATATAGGCGTCCGGATTGGTCAGCGAGTAGCGCACGCCGGCTTGCGCGGCCAGATGCACGACCCGGTCGATCGCGGGATCGGCCAAGGCTTGGGCGAACGCGCCGTCCGCCGCCAGATCGGCGCGCACCATCCGGAACGCCGGATTCTTGGCGAGTTCGGCGGCGCGCGCCTCCTTCAGGCGCACGTCGTAGTAGGGATTGAAATTGTCGAAGCCGACGACGCTTTCCCCGCGCGCCAGCAGCGCCTGCGAAAGATGAAAGCCGATGAAGCCGGCGGCCCCGGTGACGAGAACGGACATGGGCGCGTTTCTAGGGCCGCGCCCGGACGAAGGCAACTGCGGCGATGGCGGCCACGAAGCCAAGCACGACATGGACAGGCCGAGGCGCCATGTCCGGGTCGAGATTGGCCGCGAGCAGGATGTCGACCGGCGCGCCGTAGCGGATCGCGAAGAACGCGGTTTCCGCGCCGACGACCAGGATCGCGGCCGCCAATCCCAGCGCCAGCGCCGTCCCCGGCCCTTTGCCCGGCGCCGCGCGCCACGCCATCGCCCACACGAAAAGACCCGCGACGATCTGGGGTTCGATCGCACCCAGCCGCGCCTGCAAGAAGAAATGGGCGATGGCGAGCAGCGCGATGGGATAGGCCAAGCGATGCAGGTTCCGCCACGCCTTGCCGCCGATCCGGCGCATCGCCCCGTCGGTCGACGTGGCCGCAAGGGCGGCCATCGCCACCGACGCGACGAAGCCGATCGTCAGATAAACGCGCAAGACGATCTCGGCGGCGACCTTGCCGAGATCCCATCCCTGGCTCGCCGCGTAGAGCGCCAAGTGCGCGGCCCCATACACGAAGGCGCCCACACCCAGCATCCGGCGCACGGCGATCAGGCCGTTCCATTTCCACAGCGCGCGCAAGGGCGTGACCGCGAGCGACAGCAGCAAAAAGCGCAGCGCCCACGACCCCATTTCGCGCGTCGCCGCCTTCAACGGCTGGCCGCCGAACTGGCCGGTGGCGAGCGCATAGGCGATCCACAAACCGGGCGGCAACAAAGCGACGAAGACGACGAGCTTCAACGGGACCAGGCGCCCCGTCCGGTCGGTCCACGGCAGGCGCACTCAGCCTTCGGCGTCCTTCAGGCGCTTTTCGAGTTCGGCCACGCGCGCGCGCAACGCGCTTACGACCTCGACCACGTCCTCGGCCGGCACCAGTTGGGGAATATGCTGCGGGCAATTGGTGTCCCAGGCTTCGAGCGCGATCAGAATGGCGCGCGCGGGCGTGGCCGCGTAATCGGCGTCCGCGAGCCGGTCGAGCAAGGCGGGATCGTCCTCGACGATGCGCGCCCGGCCCCAGATCTTGATCCGCTGGCGCTGCGCGTAATCGGGCAAGAACAGCATCACGCGGTCGTTCTCGGCGAGATTGCCGAGGCTGATGAATTGCCGGTTGCCCGCGTAATCGGCGAAACCGAGCGTGCGCGCATCGAGCGGTTTGAGGAACCCCGCCGGACCGCCGCGATGCTGGATATAAGGCCAGCCGGCGGACGACGCGGACGCCAGATAGAACGACCGGCAGCGGGCCAGAAAGGCGGCCAAGTCGCCGTCGACCGCATCGCGCCCGCCGCGCGCTTGCGCGCGCGCGTAGCCCGCGGCCGAACCGTCCTTCTCCTGGAATCGCCGCACCGAGTCCGTGAACGCCAAGTCGCCGAAATGCCGTCCCATGCGTCACCCGCCCTTCGTCCTCCGAGAATGGGGGGTTTCGCGGCGCGCGAAAACCCCCGCCTTCGGCACGGCGGCTTTTCTCCGCGGGCATGAAACCTTTTGCGCGCGCGCGACGACCCTGCTAGCGTCGGTCGCATAGGGGAGTTTTTCGTTCGCATGAGCCCGACCGCGCGCCGTATCGTCCGCTGGTCCCGTTGGTGGCGCTGAGCGCCAGCCAACCTTTTCCCCTTTTTCCGCCCGTATTCGGCCGTCGTCCCGCTCCCTTCCGGAGTCCGACAGGCCATCCCGTTTTCCAGGATCCGTCCCGATGCGCACCGAATTCGTCACCAAAACCGGGCTCACGCTCGGCCGAACCCAGCGCCCGCTGCCCTACGCGACCGCCCTCGACGGCTTCGCCGAGAAACTCGACCGCACGCGCGGCGGATTGTTCTCGTCGGGCGTCGATTATCCGGGCCGCTATTCGCGCTGGGAGTTCGGCTTCGCCGATCCGCCGGTCGAACTGATCGGCGGCGGGGACTGGCTGACCTTGCGGGCGCTCAACGCGCGCGGGGCGACGATCCTGGACCTGCTCGATCCGATCCTGGCCGATGTCGAAGGGGCCGCGCTCGAGGCGCGCACCGAGACGACGCGCACGCTGAAAATCGCGCGCGTCGCCGGCCCCTTCCCCGAGGAAAAGCGCAGCCAACTCCCCTCGCTGTTTTCGCCGTTGCGCCGCATCGTGGCCGAATTCGCGGGGCTGCCCGACGGCTTCCTGGGGCTTTACGGCGCGTTCGGCTACGACCTGTTGTTCCAGTTCGAGCCGATCGCGCTGACCCAGCCGCGCGACGCGGCCCCGCGCGATCTGCATCTTTTCCTGCCCGACCGGATGCTGATCGTCGACCGGCGCAAGGAAACCGCGTTCCGCTACGACTACGAATTCGCGCGCGGACCCGTCACGACAGAAGGCAAGTCGCGCGCGTGCCTCGCGCCGTTGCCCAAGCGCCGCTACGTCGAGCCCGCGACCAAGCCCGAGATCACGTCCGACCTGACCGCCGAACAGTACGGCGCGATGGTCGACAAGGCGCGCGAGCGCATGCGCGTGGGCGACATTTTCGAGGTCGTGCTGTCGCGGCGGTTCGAAGCCGCCCATCAGGGCGCGCCGTCGGCTTTGTTCGCCAAGCTCAAGAAGGTGAACCCCAGCCCGTTCGAATTCTACCTTCAGCTGGGTCCCGACCGGCTGGTCGGAACATCGCCGGAAATGTACGTGCGCGTCGAAGGCACGCGCGTGGAAAGCTGCCCGATCTCGGGCACGGCGCGGCGCGGGCGCAACGCGATGGAGGACGCCGAACGGCTCAAGGGCCTCATCAACTCCGAAAAGGACGAGGTGGAGCTGACGATGTGCACCGACGTGGACCGCAACGACAAATCGCGCATTTGCGAGCCCGGAACGGTGAAACTGCTGGGCCGGCGCCAGATCGAGGCCTATGCCGGGCTGTTCCATACGGTCGATCACGTCGAAGGCCGGCTGCGCGCCGACGTCACGGGCCTGGATGCGTTCATCAGCCACATGTGGGCGGTCACGCTGACCGGCGCGCCGAAGAAATGGGCCGCCGAGATCGTCGAGGCGATGGAGACCGCGCCGCGCGGCTGGTACGGCGGCGCGGTCGGCGCCCTGCAGTTCAACGGCGACGTCAACACCGGCATCACGATCCGCACCGTGCATCTGACCGAGGATTCCAAGAAGCGCCAGATCGCGGGCTATCGCGTGGGCGCGACGCTCGTATGGGATTCGACGGGGCCGGAGGAGGACGAGGAGACGCGCCTCAAAGCCAACGCGCTGTTCCGCGTGCTGGCCCCGCCGCAGGACGCCGCGGCCGGCGAAACCCGCGCGCGGATCGGCGCGGGCGCCCGGATCGTTCTGATCGACAACGAGGACAGCTTCGTTCACACGCTCGCGGATTACTTCCGCCAGACCGGGGCGACGGTCTCGACCTATCGCCACGGCCTGAGCCCGGATGCGATCGCCGCGCTGGAGCCCGATTTGGTCGTGCATTCGCCCGGTCCGGGAACGCCGGCACAGTTCGGCGTGCCCGCGTTGGTGCGCGCGCTGGCCGATCGGGGCCTCGCGCAGTTCGGCGTCTGCCTGGGGCTGCAAGGAACGGTCGAGGCGTTCGGCGGCGCGCTCGACGTGTTGCCCGAACCGCGCCACGGCAAACGCTGGGACGTCGTGCATGACGGCACCGGTCTGTTCGCCGATCTGCCCAGCCCGTGCGCGGTCGGCGCCTATCATTCGCTGCACGCGCGCCCGTCCGCGTTCCCCCACGACGCGCTGGAGATCGTGGCGAAAACCCCGGCGGGGCTGGTGATGGCCGTGCGCCACCGCCGCCTGCCGATCGCCGCCGTGCAGTTCCATCCGGAATCGGTGCTGTCGATGGGCCGCACCGAGAAGGGCGAGATCGGCCATCTGCTGATCGACAACGTGCTGCGGGAGCTGTTGCCCGGCCGGAGCGCGCGCGCCGCGTAAGAAATTTGCGCGCGGACGCGGCGCGACGGCAACAACGCGACCGCCGGGCGGACGCAAACGGGAAGCTTGTTGCTTTTCGTTTGGCCGCCCGCCCGCGGCGTTGTGACGCGCACGCCGACCCGCTACGCTTCGCGCCAACAAGGACGCATTCCGGCGTCCGCCCCCGAGGGATGGAAAATCGCGATGGCTGTTCCCGCGCGCGCGCTGCTCGACGTCTCGCTCGACGACAAATACGCGGCCGAAACGGGCCGCGTCTATCTGACCGGCATGCAAGCGCTCGTCCGATTGGCCTTCATGCAGCGCCGGCGCGATCTGGCCGCCGGGCTCAACACCGCGGGCTTCATTTCGGGCTATCGCGGCTCGCCCTTGGCCGGGCTCGACATGGCGCTGTGGCGCGCGCGCCGGCACATGAAGGACCACCACATCCACTTCACGCCCGGCGTGAACGAGGATCTGGCCGCCGCCGCCGTGTGGGGCACGCAGCAGGTCAACATGTACGAAGGCGCCAACTACGACGGCGTCTTTTCGATGTGGTACGGCAAGGGGCCCGGCGTCGACCGCTGCGGGGACGTCTTCAAGCACGCCAACGCCGCGGGCACCTCCCCGCATGGCGGCGTGCTGGCGCTGGCCGGGGACGATCACGCGGCCGTTTCCTCGACGCTGCCCCATCAATCCGAACACGAGTTCGTGTCGGCGATGATGCCGGTGCTGAACCCCTCGGGCGTGCAGGAATTCCTGGATTTGGGCCTCTACGGCTGGGCGATGAGCCGCTATTCGGGCTGCTGGGTCGCCTTCAAATGCACGGGCGAAACCGCCGATTCCTCGGCGTCGGTCTCGGTCGATCCGCACCGGGTGAAGATCGTCCTGCCGACGGATTTCGAGATGCCGCCGGGCGGTCTGCACATCCGCTGGCCCGACCCGTGGCTCGACCAGGAATACCGCTTGCAGCGTTACAAGGTCTACGCGGCCTTGGCCTTCGCGCGCGCCAACAAGATCGACAAGATCGTCGTCGACAGCCCCGCGCCGCGCTTCGGCATCGTGACGACGGGCAAATCCTATCTCGACGTGCGCCAAGCGCTCGACGATCTGGGCATCGACGACGCCCTCGCGGCCAGGATCGGCTTGCGGGTCTACAAGGTCGCCATGCCCTGGCCGCTGGAACGCGAGGGCGCGCGGGCCTTCGCCGAGGGGCTGGAGGAGGTGCTCGTCGTCGAGGAGAAGCGCGCGCTGATCGAAAACCAGCTCAAGGAGCAGCTCTACAACTGGCGCGCCGACGTGCGCCCGCGCGTGATCGGCAAGTTCGACGAAGCGGGCAAATGGATCCTGCCCTCGGCCGGCGAATTGACGCCCGCGATGATCGCCAAGGTGATCGCCGAACGCCTGGCCCCCTTCTACACGTCCGATCGCATCAAGGAACGCGTCGCGTTCCTCGACGCCAAAGCCAAGGCGCCCGAAGGGCACGCGTTCAAGCGCACGCCCTATTTCTGCTCCGGCTGTCCGCACAACACGTCGACCAAAGTGCCCGAAGGCAGCCGCGCGATGGCCGGCATCGGCTGCCATTTCATGTCGATCTGGATGGATCGTTCGACCTCCACCTTCACGCATATGGGGGCCGAGGGCGCGCCGTGGATCGGCCAAGCGCCGTTCACCCAGACCAAGCACGTGTTCCAGAATCTCGGCGACGGCACGTTCTTCCACTCGGGCTCGCTCGCCATCCGCGCGGCGATCGCGGGCAAGGTCAACATGACCTACAAGCTGCTTTACAACGACGCGGTCGCGATGACCGGCGGCCAGCCGCACGACGGGCAATTGACGGTGCCGCAGATCACGCGCATGGCCCATGCCGAGGGCGTGTCGCGCATCGTCGTCACCACCGACGAGCCCGAGAAGTACGTCGCGGCCGATTTCGCGCCGGGCACCGCCGTGCGCCACCGCGACGAACTCGACGCCGTCCAGAAGGAATTGCGCGAAACGCCCGGCGTTTCCCTGCTGATCCACGACCAGACCTGCGCCGCGGAGAAGCGCCGCCGGCGCAAGCGCGGCACCTTCCCCGACCCGAACAAGCGCGTCTTCGTCAACGAGGCGGTTTGCGAAGGCTGCGGGGATTGCTCGACCCAATCCAACTGCCTGTCGGTCGTGCCGGTCGAAACCGAGTTCGGGCGCAAGCGCGCGATCGACCAATCCAGCTGCAACAAGGATTACTCCTGCGTCAAAGGCTTCTGCCCGTCCTTCGTCAACGTGATCGGCGGCAAGGTCCGCAAGCCGCGCAGCAAGGCGCTGGAAGGCGGCGCCGATCCCTTCGCCGTGCTGCCGGCACCCGCACTTCCCGCCTGCGCGGAGCCCTACGGCATCCTCATCACCGGGGTGGGCGGCACGGGCGTGGTCACCATCGGCGCGTTGATCGGCATGGCCGCCCATCTGGAAGGCAAGGGCGTGTCGGTGCTCGACATGGCCGGCCTCGCGCAGAAGGGCGGCGCCGTCGTCTCGCATGTCCGCATTTCGGACGACCCCGAGGCGATCCACGCGGTCCGCATCGCGGCGGGCGAAGCCAAGCTGCTGCTCGGTTGCGATCTGGTCGTGGCGGCGGGCGCCGAAGCGTTGGACCGCGTGCGCATCGGCACGACGCGCGCGGTCGTCAACGCGCACGAAAGCCCGACCGGCGAATTCACCCGCAACCCCGACCTCCAATTCCCGGGCTCGGAGTTGCGCGCGACCGTGTCGCGCGCGCTGGGCCAGGGATCGGTCGATTTCGTCGCAGCGAGCGAACTCGCCACCGCGCTGATGGGCGATTCGATCGCCACCAACCCCTTCATGCTCGGCTACGCATGGCAGAAGGGTCTGATCCCGCTGGGCCTCGACTCGCTGATGCGCGCGATCGAACTCAACGACGTCGCGATCGAATCCAACAAGCGGGCCTTCAACTGGGGCCGCCTTGCGGCGGTCGACGAAGGCAAGGTCAAGGACGCGGCCGCCCCCACGCTGCCGCCCGCGCGGCCGATCGCCCGCGATCTCGACGGCATCCTCGCCGCGCGCATCGCCCATCTGACCGGCTATCAGAACGAAGCGCTCGCCCGGCGCTACGAAGCGCTGGTCCGCAAGGTCGAAGCGGCCGAGAAAGCCAAAACGCCGGGGCTTTCCGGCCTCGCCGAGACGGTCGCGCGCTATTACGCCAAGCTGCTCGCCTACAAGGACGAGTACGAGGTGGCGCGGCTTTACGCCGATCCCAAATTCCGCGCCGCCCTCGCCCGGCAATTCGAAGGCGATTACAGGATCGAGTTCAATCTTGCCCCGCCGCTGTTGAGCGAGACCGACGCGAACACGGGCCGGCCGCGCAAGCGGGTGTTCGGGCCTTGGATGATGGGCGTCTTCGGCGTGCTGGCGAAGTTCAAGTTCCTGCGCGGCACGGCCTTCGATCCGTTCGGGCGCACGGCCGAACGGCGCATGGAGCGCCGTTTGATCGCCGAATACGAGGCCACGATCGCCGAGATCCTCGAACGCCTGTCCCCGGCGACGCATGCGGCCGCCGTGGGCCTGGCCGCGATCCCCGAGGAGATCCGCGGGTTCGGGCCGGTGAAGGAAGCGCACCTGGCCAAAGCCAAGGCGCACGAAGCCGCGCTGCGCGCGCGGCTGCGCGGCGAGGCGCCCGAAGCCCAAGCGGCGGAGTAGCGTGTTCGTCGCCGGCGTGGACGGCTGCAAAGGCGGCTGGGTCGCCGTTTTCCGGCACGCGAAGACGCGCACCAGCTTCGTGCGTTTCGCCGAGACGCTGGCCGCGATCGTCGATGCACCCGAGCGCCCGCGCTGGATCGCGGTCGACATGCCGATGGGCTTCGCGGACATCGCCGAGCCCGGCGGCCGGGCCTGCGAACGTGCCGCACGCCGGATCCTGGGCCCGGCGGGCCGCGCGTCGTGCGTGTTCTCGGCCCCGTCGCGTGGGGCGCTGGACGCGCAAGACTATCCCGGAGCGCTGGCGCGCAACCGCGAAGGGCGAGGCGTCGGCCTGTCCAAGCAAGCCTTCAACCTGTTCCCGAAACTGCGCGAGGTGGACGCGCTGTTGCGCGCGCGGCCCGGGATCGGCGTTTTCGAATCGCATCCGGAAATCGTCTTCGCGCGGATGGCGGGGGCCCCGTTGCGGGCCGCGAAGAAAACGCCCGAGGGGCGCGCGGCGCGGCTGGCCTTGTTGGCGCAGGCCGGGTTCGACGATGCGGGCCACTGGTGCGGCCTGTTCGCGCGCAAAACGGTGGCGCCCGACGACGTGCTCGACGCGGCCGCGGTCTGCGCGACGGCCTTGCGCCGCGCGCGCGGGCTGGCCGAACCTTTGCCGGCCGCACCCCCGTGCGACCGTTACGGCATCGAAATGGCGATCTGGCGTTAGATTTCGAGCGCTTGGCGGTAGAGGTCGAGCAGCTCGTCCTGCTCCTTGCGGTCGGGCTCTTCCATTTTGCGCAGCTTGATCACCTGGCGCATGATCTTGGTGTCGAAGCCGTTGCCCTTCGCTTCGGCGTAGACCTCGCGGATGTCCGCGGCGAGGTCGGCTTTTTCGGTCTCCAGCCGCTCGATGCGCTCCACGAAGGAACGCAGCTTCGCCGCCGCAATGCCGCCCGTATCGCCGCCGTCCGCCATGATGCACTCCGCCCGAAAGAACCGACCAGGGCAGCGGGTGTAGCGCCCCCTTCGGCCCCGCGCCAGCGCATTCGGGCTGTGGATAACGAGGATATCGGGAGCTACGCGCGCCGCCGGCGAAAGCCGCCGGCGGCGGCTTCGGCGTCTTCCTCGAACATTTCGGCCAGTTTCTCCATGACCGTGCCGCCGAGCTGTTCGGCGTCGACCAGGGTGACCGCGCGCTTGTAATAGCGCGTGACGTCGTGACCGATGCCGATGGCGAGCAATTCCACCGGCGAGCGCGTCTCGATGTACTCGATCGCCTCGCGCAGATGGGTTTCGAGATAGTTCCCCGGATTGACCGACAGCGTGGAATCGTCGACCGGCGCGCCGTCGGAGATGACCATCAGGATCTTGCGCTGCTCGGGGCGCGGCAGCAGGCGGTTATGCGCCCACAGCAGCGCTTCGCCGTCGATGTTCTCCTTCAGCAAACCTTCGCGCAGCATCAGGCCCAGGGATTTGCGCGCGCGCCGCCACGGCGCATCGGCCCCCTTGTAGACGATGTGGCGGAGATCGTTGAGCCGGCCGGGATTGGCGGGCTTGCCCGCGGCGAGCCAGCGTTCGCGGCTTTGCCCGCCCTTCCAGGCGCGCGTGGTGAAGCCGAGGATTTCGACCTTCACGCCGCAGCGTTCGAGCGTGCGGGCGAGGATGTCGGCGGACATGGCCGCGACCGTGATCGGCCGGCCGCGCATCGAACCGGAATTGTCGATCAGAAGCGACACCACCGTGTCGCGGAACACGGTGTCGCGCTCGCGCTTGTAGGACAGCGGGAAGGCCGGATCGGCGACGACGCGCGCCAGGCGCGCGGCGTCGAGCATGCCTTCCTCGAGATCGAACTCCCAAGCGCGGTTCTGATGGGCGAGCAGGCGGCGTTGCAGGCGGTTGGCGAGCTTGCCGATGACGCCTTGCAGGCTTTGCAGTTGCTGGTCGAGGTGGTTGCGCAGGCGCGAGAGTTCGTCCGCGTCGCACAATTGGTCGGCCTCGACGACCTCGTCGAATTCGGTCGAGAACGCCTTGTAGGCCTTCTCGTCGACGGAGTTGCGCAGGTCGTTCTGCGGACGCCAGCGCTTGCCGGGCCGCTCGGGCCCGTCCTCGCCCATCCCGTCGCTGTCCTCGCCTTCGCGTTCCTCGCCCTCGCCTTCGCCGCCGTCTTCCCCGGCCGCGTCGCGCGTTTCCGAACCCATCATCGCCTCGGCGGAGGATTGGTCGCCAGCAGCCTCCGCCTCGCCCGATTCTTGCGCGTCGTCCTGGCTTTCCTCGTCGTCGTTGGATTCGTCGGGCTCGGTCGCCTCGCCCTGTTCCTCGCCCAATTCGAGATCCTGGATCAGCCGGCGCGCGGCGTCGGCGAAGGCGGTCTGGTCGTCCAGCGCCTTGGCGAGCTGCGAAAGATCGCCGCCCGCGCGCGCTTCGATCCACGGGCGCCACAAATCGACCATGCGCTTGGCGCTTTCGGGCGGCGCCTGGCCGGTGAAGGTTTCGCGCGCCAGCAGTGCCACCGCGTCGACGATCGGCGCCTGCTCGCGGTCGGCGACGCGCGCGTAGCCCGCCTGGCGGCAGCGTTCGTCCAGCGCCGCGCCGAGATTCTTGGCGACGCCCTGCATGCGCTTGGCGCCCAGCGCCTCGCAGCGCGCCTGTTCGACAGCATCGTAGATCGCCCTGCCCAATTGGCCCGCGGGCGCGCGCTTCAAGTGGACCTTTTCGTCGTGGTGGCGGAGCTTGAGCGAAATCGCGTCCGCCTCGCCGCGCACGATGGCGACTTCGCCCGCCGGCAGGTCGCGGCCCGGTGCGGGCAGCCGCGCCTCGTTGCCGCGCAGCAGCGCGCCTTCGGGCGCGAAGGCCACCGACAATTCCGGCGCGCGCGCGATCGCGCGCATCGCCGATGCGGTCACTTGCCGGAACTGCTCGACCGGCCCGTCCTTGTCGCGCGGCGGCATCGCGGGTCCGTCAACCCGCCTTGCGCACGGCCACGGCGGCACCGCCCGGCAATTCGGCGCCGAAGCAACGCTGGTAGTACTCGGCCACGGTCTGGCGCTCGACCTCGTCGCACTTGTTGAGGAAGGTCAGACGGAAGGCGAGGCCCACGTCGCCGAAGATCCGGGCGTTTTCGGCCCAGGTGATGACGGTGCGCGGGCTCATCACGGTGGAGATGTCGCCGGCCATGAAGCCCGCGCGCGTGAGGTCGGCGAGCGCCACCATCGCGGCCACGATTTCGCGGCCTTCCTTGGTGTCGTAGTCCTTGGACTTGGCGATGACGATCTTCGTCTCCTCCTCGTGCGGGAGGTAATTGAGCGTCGTCACGACGTTCCAGCGGTCCATCTGGCCTTGGTTGATCTGCTGCGTGCCGTGGTAGAGGCCGGTCGTATCGCCCAAGCCCACGGTGTTGGCCGTCGCGAACAGGCGGAAGGCCTTGTGCGGGCGGATCACGCGGTTCTGGTCGAGCAGCGTGAGCTTGCCGTCCACCTCCAGCACGCGCTGGATCACGAACATCACGTCGGCGCGGCCGGCGTCGTACTCGTCGAACACCAGCGCGCACGGATGCTGCAGCGCCCAGGGCAACAGGCCTTCGCGGAATTCGGTGACCTGCTTGCCGTCGCGCACGACGATCGCGTCGCGGCCGACCAGATCGATGCGGCTGATGTGGCTGTCCAGATTGATGCGGATGCAGGGCCAGTTGAGCCGTGCGGCGACCTGCTCGATATGCGTGGACTTGCCCGTGCCGTGATAGCCCTGGACCATCACGCGCCGGTTGAAGGCGAAGCCCGCGAGGATGGCCAGGGTCGTGTCGCGGTCGAACCGGTAGTTTTCGTCGAGGTCGGGAACGTGATCGGTCGGCGCGCTCGAGAACGCCGGCACCTCCATGTCGGAATCGATGCCGAAGGTCTGACGGACCTTGACCTTGATGTCGGGCATCTTGGCGTGGACGTCGGCGGACACGGGGGCGGGTGCGAGAACCATGATGGACGAAACTCCGGCACGAATGACGACCGGCCGACGGGCGATCCCGGGGCACGCATGGCGCGAAACCGTCCTTGGCCCGGGTCTCCGTTCAGAGACCGGCCGCCGGTTTCGCCCCCTGTGCCTTCAGAACCGTGTAGGCCTGATTTATGGATTTTAGACGCTCTTCGGCGGCTTTGTCGCCCCCGTTCGCGTCCGGATGATGCCGTTTGACGAGTTCTTTGTATCGAGACTTTATCTCGGCGGGACTTGCGCTTAGGTCCAACCCCAAGACCGTCAAAGCTTCTTCGACCGCCGGCGTCGCGCGCTTGCGCGGGGGGGGATCGGCCGTCCGGCGTGCGCGTCCCGCCCCAAACCCGGGCACGTCGCCCGAGTCGAACCAGCGGCGCAAGGCTTCCTCCATCGCGGCCCGGTCCATGTTCTCGGTCCGCTTGGCCCCGCCCATGCCGAGCCCCAACGGCCACGTCGGCCGGCGACCGATCGTATCGGCGCGCTTTTCCCGCTCCAGCGTCGCGGCGTCGGCCCCTTTGTAGAAATCCCAGGCGGCATTGTATTCGCGGACATGCTCGAGACAGAACCAGTAGTACTCCCCCAGCCGGTCCCGGCCCTTGGGGGCCCGATATTCGCCGTTCGCAGCACAGCCCGGCCGGTCGCACGCCCTTGGCGGGGCGTCCGGATCGATTTGGGGCCGGTCGTAAGGGCGGGCGCGGGTACGAGCCATAAGACCGGCCAGTATGGGCTTTCGGAGGGCCCGCTCACAAGCCGAGCGGCGGATGAGCGGTAATTAAGTACGCAACTACCGGCAACCAGAAGATTTATTGCGCGTTGGAACCGGAACTATATTACTCTCAGCGCTAGGTTTGGGACGTCCGCATGGCAAGCGAATACCGACTGATCTTTTTTGACCAGAACGAGCTGTGCCGCGCGCTGATCGAATACAATCGCCAGCGCAAGACGCCGTTTCCGCCGGGCAACCTCAAAAAAATCGTCATCGACCGCGATTCGCTGAACGTGACGATCAATATCGACATGGACTCCGGTCAAACCACGACGGTCTCCTTCGATCCGTCGTCGGTCGCCGCGGCGATGATCGTCTATTGCAAGGAACGCAAGATCCCGCTGCCGTCCAAATCGGCGAAGGAAATGCGGATGGTCGCCGACCGCCTGTGCTTCCTGATCCGGATCAAGGGCTCGCCGGCCGAAGCGGCGATCGCCGTCGAATACACAGGTAAGTTGGTCGCGAGCGAGGCGGCGGAGTAAGTTCGCGCCCATGACCGATCTTCCCGTCGTCCGGCTGCAAACGCAGCGGCACAAGCGCGTGCGCCTGGGGCATCCTTGGGCGTTCTCCAACGAAGTCCAGATGGACAACGCGGCCAAGGCGTTGCCGCGCGGGGCGGCGGTGCGCCTGGAAACCGCGCACGGCGAAGCGCTGGGCGTGGCGATGTTCAACGCGCATACGCTCATCGCCGCGCGCATGCTCGACCGCGACCCGGCGGCCAAGATCGACGCGGCCTGGATCGCCAAGCGCATCGCCCGCGCCAAGGCCCTGCGCGAACGGCTTTTTCCCGGCGGGCATTACCGTTTGATCCACGCCGAAGCCGACGGACTGCCCGGGTTGATCGTCGACCGCTACGGCGACGTCGCCGTCGTCCAACGCAATGCGGCGGGCATCGAGGCGATGGGCGAGGCGCTGTTCGACGCGCTCGCGCGCGAGATCGCGCCGAAGACGATCGTGCTGCGCGACGATTCGCACGCGCGCGCCCTGGAAGGCTTGCCCCAACGCCTCGAAATCCGCGGAGCCGCGCTCGAAGGACCGATCCCGGTCGCCGAGAACGGCGCCGCTTTCTTCGCCGATCCGCGCGAAGGCCAGAAGACCGGCTGGTTCTTCGACCAGCGCGACAACCGCGCGAACCTCGCGCGCCTTTGCCGCGGCCTGCGCGCGCTCGACGTCTATTGCTACGCGGGCGGGTTCGGGGTGCTGGCCGCGAAGACGGGCGCCGTTTCGGTCAAGCTCGTCGACCGTTCGCAAACCGCGCTCGATCTGGCCGCGCGCGCGGCCGACGCCAACGGCGTTTCGGATCGTTGCGCGTTCGAACGCGCCGAAGCGTTCGATTTCCTCGACGCGCAGGCGCGCGCGGGCGCGGTGTGGGACGTCGTCTCCGCCGATCCGCCCGCCTTCGCCAAATCGCGCAAGGACGTGCCCGCCGCGCTCAAGGGCTACCGCAAGCTCGCGCGCGCGGCCGCCCAGGTCGTGGCGCCCGGGGGCATCCTGTTCGTGGCCTCGTGCTCGCACAACGTCGAACCGGCCGCCTTCGCGGAAGAAGTGGCGCGCGGGGTTTCGGAAGCCGGGCGCCCGGCGCGCATCCTCGGCGAGGGCCGCGCCGCGGCCGACCATCCGCTGCATCCGATGTTGCCCGAGAGCGCCTACCTCAAAGCGCTGATCCTCGCGCTCGATTGATCGACCAATCGTAATCGTGGCCGTCGATCCGCGCGAACCCGGCGAGGGCGTCGGCGCGCGCGGGGGCCGCGTGGGCGCGCAAATGCGCGATCACGCCCGCATCGGTACCCCCGAAATCGGCCTTGAACCATTCGTAGATCGAGGAGACGCGCAAGCGACCGCCATCGATCCGGAACGCCCGCGGATGGGCCACGAACTCGGCGGCCCCCCGGGCCAGGACCGCCTCGAGATTTGCCGCCGTGACCGCGCGCGGCGGCAGGTTGGGGCAACCGAGCGACGCGCAATTGACCGCGTAGTGGACGCGCGGATCGTTCCATAGCGGACGCAGGATGCGATGTTCGATGTCGTCGAGGGACAATTCCTCCCCTTCGACGGCGACGGCTTTGCGCCCCCACGGCCCGACCGAAAACCAACCCGGTGAAATGCGGATGTCGCGGATGCTCGCAACCGGCCAATGGCGCACGACGATGTCGACGGTCAAGGCGTTGTAAAGATCGATCCAAAACGCCATCTGCGCGTCGCGTGCGTAGCGGGAGATCGCGATGCCCGCCAGCGCCGTCAGATAGGCGCCCAACGCCGCGCGATCTTCGGGCGAAGCGGCGAGCGCGTCGTAATCGAACCGCGCGATCCCATCGGCCGCGTCCTTGCGATGGCGGATCAGCAGCGCGTCCCATGCCGAATGATCGACGTCGTGCGTCGCATGGGGATCGTGCGCGGCCCATCGCGGCCAGGGTTCGGCTTTTGGGGCGGCCATGACGGTTCCCGGCAGGAAAGCGGCGACGGCGGCGGTCAGGACTGCGCGCCGACGCATGGTCAGAACGGCAAGCGGAAAAGGAAACGCACGAGCTTGCGCGTGCGCGGCGCGAACAGCTTGGTCGCGAACGAAGCGCCGGCCGCGCGTTTGCCGATCTCCGCGAGCGTGGGATAGGCGACGACCGTCCCGGCCATCGCGGCGAGGCTCAACCCCTTTTCGACGGCGATCGTCCAAGCGCCGATCGCCTCGCCCGCGCGCGGGGCGACCAACGTCGCCCCCAGGACGCGGCCCTTCGCGTCGGCGACGATCTTCGCCATGCCGTGCGGCGTCGCCTCGGCTTGGGCGCGGTCGTTCTCGTGCAGCGACCAGCGCGCGAGCCGGAACGCGATCCCCCGGGCGCGCGCGTCGGCCTCGGTGAGCCCCACATGGGCGATCTCGGGATCCGTGAAGGTGACGCGCGGGATCGCGCGCGGATCGGCTTTGGCGGGAATGCGGAAACACAGGTTCTTGATCGCGATCCCCGCATGCCAGCCGGCGACATGGGTGAACTGCAAACCGCCCGCGCAATCGCCGAGGGCCAGGATGTTCCTGGCGGAGGTGCGCAGCCGCGCATCGACCTTGATCCCCTTGGCGTCGAACGCCACGCCGGCCGCGTCGAGGCCCAGATCCTCGATGTT
This sequence comes from Azospirillum sp., assembly GCA_020249045.1. Taxonomy (GTDB): domain Bacteria; phylum Pseudomonadota; class Alphaproteobacteria; order CACIAM-22H2; family CACIAM-22H2; genus Tagaea. The sequence goes on from JADCGK010000196.1 coordinate 25,629, forward strand.
GGGCTTGCGGCCCGCCGCGACCAGAATGTGGCTCGCCATGATCCGCTCGCCGGTCTCGAGCACGACCGTCGCGGGCGATTCCGCGCGCGCGATCCCCACCCCTTCGAGCAGGCGCACGCCTTCGCGCGCGAGGGCGTCGCGGACGTGGCCGGCGGCCTCCGGGTCCTCTTTCGACAGGATCGATGCCGCCCCTTCGATCAACGTCACGCGCGTGCCCAACCGGGCATGCGCCTGGGCGAGTTCGCAGCCGATCGGCCCGCCGCCGATCACGACCAGGTGCGCGGGCGCGTGCGCCAGATCGAAGACGGTTTCGTTGGTCAGCGGCGCGCAGTCGGCCAAGCCCGGGATCGGCGGGATCGAGGCCCGGCTGCCGGTCGCGATCGCCCATTTGCGCGCGGCGTAGCGCGCGCCGTCCGCTTCGACCACGCCCGGGGCGACGAATTTCGCGCGCGCGCGGATCACGCGCACGCCCAACCCTTCGAAGCGTTCCTGGGAATCGTTGGGTGCGATCGCCGCGATGGCCGCGCGCACATGCGCGCGCACGCGCGCGTAGTCGACGACGAAGCCGCCGGGCGTGGTCACGCCGAAGCGGTCGGCCATGCGCACCGCATGGGCCGCGTGCGCGGCCGCGATCAGGGCCTTGGACGGCACGCAGCCGTAATTCAGACAATCCCCGCCCATCGCGTGCGCCTCGAACAGCGCGACTTTGAGGCCGAGTTGCGAAGCGCCCGCGGCCAGCGATAAGCCCGCCGAGCCCGCGCCGATCACGCCGATGTCGAACGCGGTCATGGGGTTTCCTTCCGGAATTTGCGCCAAAGCACGGGCAGCATCGCCAGCGCCGCGAGTGCGAGCAACGGCAGCAGCACGGGCGGCGAGAGAACGATGGACAAGTCGGGGGTCTCGCCGCGGTCGAACACGGCACCCAGCCCCGCCCCGACCGACGCGAAGACGAACGTCGCGGGCAAAATGCCGAGGAACGTGCCGATCGCGTAGACCCGCAAACTCACGCCCAGAAACGCCGGCGCCAAATTGACCAGGAAAAACGGAAACGCCGGGATCAGACGCAAGACCAGCAGATAGGACAGCGCGTCGCGCTTGAACCCTTCCTCGAGCTTGCGCAACCCCGGCCCCGCTTTGGCGCGCAAGGTTTCGCCCAACGCGGTTCGCGCCGCCAGGAACAGAAGCGTCGCCCCCACCGTGGCGCCGACGACCGCCGCAAGACCACCCAGCCACGTGCCGAACAGAAACCCGCCGGTCAACGTCGCCACCGCCCCGCCCGGCAGCGACAACGCCACGATGGCGATATAGGCGAGCACATAGGCTGCCAGCGCCAGGCCGGCGTTCGTCGTCGTCCAGGCGAGCAACCGCGCGCGATTTTCGGCGAGCGCATCGAAGCTGAGATAAGCATGCAACCCCGAAAGATAGGCCAACGACACCGATGCCAGGATCACGACGACCGGCAAAAAGCGCAGCCAAAGGGGACGGGTTCGGGACATGGATGGGTTCCTTCGCCGGACGGGTTCGCCGCCCGGTCCGCTAAAGTTACCCTAACCCCCGGAAATCCGTCGGAAATTCCGGGGCTCTCGCGACGCAAAACGGTCGATTGACGGACCCCGGGTGGCTTTGTATAACCCCCACCTCGTTTTGGCCGGAAATTCCTGGAGTTAAGCCCGTGAAGCGCACTTATCAGCCCAGCAAGCTCATCCGCAAGCGGCGGCACGGCTTCCGGACGCGCATGGCCACGGTCGGCGGCCGCAAGGTTTTGCAGCGTCGCCGTGCCAAGGGCCGCAAGCGCCTGTCGGCCTGAAGCCGTCCCGGCCGCACGGCCGGTCCCTTCTCCGATCCGGCGTGGGTGAGAGCCGCATGTCCCAGACGCCGGCGACCATCGCGACACGACGCCTGAAGCAACGCGCGGAATTCCTCGCGGTGGCCGACGCGCGCCGCAAATGCGCCGTGCATGGTTTGGTGCTGCAAGGCCGGCCGCGCGGCGACGGCGCCTCGGCGATCGGCATCGGGTTCACCGCCACGCGCAAAATCGGCGGCGCCGTCGTGCGCAACCGCGCACGCCGGCGCTTGCGCGAAGCCGCACGGGCGGCATTGGCGGCCAAAGGCCAAGCCGGGTGGGATTACGTCGCCATCGCGCGCGGCGAGACGGGTGCGCGCCCGTTCGCCGAATTGGTTTCGGATTTCGAGCGCGCGCTGGCCAAGCTCGCCAAAGGTCCGGCATGATCGCCCGGGTTCTCGACGCGGCGGTCGTCGCCTATCAATGGACGCTGCGCCCGGTGCTCGGCGCCAATTGCCGCTTCCTGCCCAGCTGTTCGGACTACGCGCGCGAAGCGCTGGCCGAACACGGGGCCGCACGCGGCACCTGGCTCGCCGCGCGGCGCGTCTGCCGTTGCCATCCCTGGGGCGGGTTCGGTTTCGATCCCGTCCCGCCCAAGCCCCAAACGCCGCCGAATTTCTAGGACGCCACACCGACCATGCAATTCGACAACAAGAACCTCTGGGTCGCGATCGCGCTTTCGCTGGCGATCGTTCTCGGTTTCGAGTTCCTCTGGAACCAGCCGCGCATCCAGCGCGAACGCGCGCTCGAAGCCGAGCGCCGCGCGAGCGCCGAAATGGCGCAAGTGCCGCAAAGCGGCGCGCCCGCCCCCGTGCCGGTCCAAGGCGCCGGCGCCCCGCCCGCACCCGGCTCGGTCGCCGCCAATCTGACCGCGGCACCCAACCCCGACCGTGCGGGCATCCTGTCGCAGGCGCCGCGCGTGCGCATCGAAGGCCCGGGCCTGGAAGGTTCGATCCTGCTGCAAGGCGGGTTGATCGACGACCTCAAGCTCGTCAACTACCGCCAGACGGTGGACCGCACCTCGCCGCCGGTGGTGTTGCTGTCCCCGCGCGGCGCGCCCGACACCTATTTTGCCGAGACCGGCTGGGTCGCGGCGTCCGGCACGCCGCTGCTGCCGACGCAAGACACGCTGTGGACGGCCGACCGCACGACGCTGTCCCCGGGCAATCCGGTGACGCTGCGCTGGGACAACGGCCAAGGTCTGCAGTTCGAACGGCGCATCTCGCTCGACGACACCTATTTCTTCCGCATCGACCAGCGCGTGACCAATTCGGGCGCCGCGCCGGTGTCGCTGCACGCCTATTCGCTCGCCAGCCGCTTCGGCACGCCCGCGCTCGCCGGCTACTACATTCTGCACGAAGGTCCGATCGGCGTGTTCGGCGACAAACTGCAGGAGCCGGAATACAAGGATCTGCGCGAGAAGCGCACCATCGCCCAGCAAAGCCGCGGCGGCTGGATTGGCATGGTCGACAAATACTGGCTCGTTGCCCTCGTGCCCGAACAGAACCGCGAAGTCACCGCGCGCTTCACCTGGTCGCTGGCCGGCGGCCAGGACCGCTATCAGGTCGATTATCTGGGCCCGGTTTCGGCCGTCGCGCCCGGCCAGTCGGCCGAATACACGACCCGTCTGTTCGCGGGCGCCAAGGAAGTGCATCTGCTCGACCGCTACGCCGAGCGCTACGCGATCCCGCTGTTCGACCGCGCGATCGATTTCGGCTGGTTCTATTTCATGACCAAGCCGATGTTCCTGGCGCTCGATTGGCTGGGCAAGGTGACCGGCAATTTCGGCGTGGCGATCATCCTGTTCACGATCGCGATCAAGATCCTGTTCTTCCCCCTCGCCAACAAGTCCTACAAGGCGATGGCGAAGATGAAGCTGCTCCAGCCCGAAATGGAGAAGCTGAAGGAGAAGTTCGGCGAAGACCGCCAGCGCATGAGCCAGGAGATGATGCAGCTCTACAAGCGCGCGGGCGCCAATCCGCTGTCGGGCTGCCTGCCGATCCTGGTGCAGATTCCGGTCTTCTTCGCGCTCTACAAGGTGCTGTTCGTCACCATCGAAATGCGCCACGCGCCGTTCTTCGGCTGGATCCAGGATCTTTCGGCGCACGATCCGACGTCGCTGTTCAACCTGTTCGGCCTGATCCCGTGGGACGTGCCGCAATTCCTGGAGATCGGCGTGTGGCCCATCGTCATGGGCGTCACGATGTATCTGCAGCAGAAGCTGAACCCGCAGCCCGTCGATCCGATCCAGGCCAAGATCTTCCTGACGCTGCCCTTCGTGTTCACGGTCATGCTGGCCTCGTTCCCGGCCGGCCTCGTGATCTACTGGGCGGTCAACAACGCGCTGTCGATCCTGCAGCAATGGCTGATCATGCGCAGCCTCGCGGGCACGCCGCTGGCCCCGCCGGGCAAGGGCCCGGCCAAGGAGAAATCCTGACCCCCGAAGCGGCCGAGGCGGCGCGCCGCCTGTTCGTCGGCCCTTGCGAGTTTCTCGCCGGGGCCGCGACGCTCGACGCCATCCCGGCGCCCGCCTTGCCGGAGGTGGCGCTCGCCGGCCGTTCGAACGTCGGCAAGTCGAGCCTGATCAACGCGCTGACCGGCCGGGGAAACACGGCGCGCGTCTCCAAACATCCGGGCCGCACGCAGCAGCTCAATTTCTTCGGCTTGTCGAACCGGCTCGGCCTCGTGGACATGCCCGGCTACGGCTATGCGGCCGTCTCCAAGGGAACGAAGAAGGTCTGGAACGACCTCATCGTGCGCTTCCTGCGCGGCCGGCCCACGTTGCGCCGCGCGCTGGTGCTGGTGGATTCGCGCCACGGCATCAAGGACAGCGACCGCCAAGTCTTCGACCTGCTCGACGAGGCGGCCGTGACGTGGCAGCTGGTGCTGACCAAGTGCGATGCGCTGGGCAAGGCGGGGCTCGAGGAGCGCATCGCGGGATGCGCGGCCGAGATCGGCAAGCGCCCGGCGGCGCACCCCGTCATCGTTCCGACATCCGCCGAGAAGAATCTCGGCATCGAGACGCTGCGCGAGGAACTCGCCGGCCTCGCGAAGCCCGCGTGAACCCGCTATAAGCCCTCCCCAGTTTCGCGCAACCGGGACCCCGACCATGGACCTGCCCAACGATCCGCAACTGACCGCGACGCTGCTTTCCGAAGCGTTGCCCTACATGCGCCGCTACGCGAACAAGACCATCGTCGTGAAATACGGCGGTCACGCGATGGGCGACGAGAAGGTCGCCGCCGATTTCGCGCGCGACGTGGTGCTGATGAAGCAGGTCGGCATCAACCCGGTCGTCGTGCACGGCGGCGGCCCCCAGATCGCCAGGATGCTCGAACGGCTGAAGGTCAAAAGCGAGTTCATCGACGGCCTGCGCGTGACCGACGCCGCGACCGTCGAGATCGTCGAGATGGTGCTGTCGGGCGCCATCAACAAGGAGATCGTCGCGACCATCAACCGCGCGGGCGGCCGGGCCGTCGGCCTGTCGGGCAAGGACGCGAACTTCATGATCGCGCGCAAGGTGACGCGCACCAAGAAGGATCCGGATTCGAACATCGAACGCGTGCTCGATCTCGGCTTCGTGGGCGATCCCCACAAGATCGATCCGACGTTCCTGGAGGGCTTCGCGAAATCCGACATCATTCCGGTCGTGGCGCCCATCGGCGTGGGCGAAGCGGGCGAAACCTTCAACATCAACGCCGACACGGTGGCCGGCGCCATCGCGGGGGCGCTGAAGGCCGAACGCCTGCTGCTGCTCACCGACGTGAAGGGCGTGCTCGACAAGGACAAGAACCTGATGCCCGAGCTGACGGCCGCCAAGGTGCGCGCGCTGATCGCCGACGGCACGATCTCGGGCGGCATGATCCCCAAAGTCGAAACCTGCCTGCTCGCGGTCGACCGCGGCGTGAAGGGGGCGATCATCATGGATGGCCGCGTGCGCCATTCGATCCTGCTCGAGGTCTTCACCGACAAGGGCGTCGGCACGATGATCGTGGGCGACTGACCTTGTGCTCGAACGGCTCTACGATCGGCTGATCGAAGCCTCGCGCAGGCGCCACGCGCCCGCCGTCATGGCGGCGATATCCTTCGCGGACTCGTCGTTCTTTCCCGTCCCGCCGCATCCGTTCCTCGCGGCGCTGATCATGGCCGACCGCGCGCGCGCCTATCGCTGGGCGACGCTGTGCACGCTCGCCTCCGTCCTCGGCGCGTTCCTCGGCTACGCGATCGGCGATCTGCTTTTCGACACGGTCGGCCTCTGGCTCGTCCGCACCTACGGCTACGAGGGGCATCTGGAGTCGTTCCGGGCGCTGTTCGCGCAATGGGGCTTCTGGCTGATCGCGGGAAAAGGCCTGACGCCGATCCCGTTCAAGATCGTCACCATCGGCGCGGGCCTCGCGCAATATCCGCTGCTACCCTTCTTCGCGGCGAGCGTACTGGCGCGCGGGGTCCAGTTCTACGCGATGGCCTGGCTGCTCAAGCACCAGGGCTCGGTGATCGAGCGCTGGTTCCGACGCTACGCCCGGCCGATCGGCTGGGCCGCCGCCGCCATGCTCGTCGCCGCCATCGCGTGGCTGGCGCTGCGCTGAGCGCTACTTCTTCCAGCCGACGATCGAGGCGAGCGTCATGTACAGCTTGCCGACGTCCGACGACACGAAGGTCGAAACGAGGACGTTCTCCGGATCGGCCTCGCGCGCCTCGGCGATCAGCTTGTCGTACTGCGTCAGATACTCGGTGACGTAGCGGCGGAAATCCGGATCGTCGGCGTAGCTTTTCGCGACGACCTTGCCGGTGGCGCCCCAATCCAAGCGCAGCAGGCGGCGCACGAAGACGCCCTTGTCCCCGCCCAGGAACTCCTTGAGCACGCGGTCGGTGACCGACGAATCGAGCGTCCGCGCGAGGTCGATCGACAGCGAATTGAGGCCTTCGATGACCATACGCGAAGCGCGCAGGAAGCGGCCGCGCTTGGCCTCGTATTCGCTGGCGGTCAGACGGTTCTGCGCCTCCTCCGCGGCGGCGGAGGCGGCGGCGAGGTCTTCGGCCTGGCGGCGGAAAGCGTCGGTCGCCGCCGAAGCTTCGCCGGTCGCCTTTTCGGCGGCGGCGTCCAAGGCCTCGGTCTGGCGGGCGAGCAGCGTCTCGGCCTCGGCGATGCGCCGTTCGGCCGCATCCATCGCCGAGCCGAGTTCGCGCGACTGGCGCGCGAAGCTTTCGCCGACGGACGCGATGCGCGCGGCGGCCTGTCCGACGGCGGCCATGACCTCCTCCGCCCGGCGGCGGAAGCTGTCGGCCGTCGCTTCGAGCTTCGCCCCGCCTTCGCGCGCGGCACCTTGCAGTTCGTCCGCGCGGCGGCGCAGCGAATCCCCGGTCTGGCCGATGCGCTGGCTCGCCACGGTCGCGGCGTCCGCCGCTTCGCGCGCCTGACGGTCGAACTGCGCGCCCACCTCCGACAGCCGCTCGCCCGCCTCGGCGACGACGCCGTTGAGGTGATCGGCCTGTCCGCGCAGAACTTGGCCGAGTTCGCTCGCGCGGCGGCCCAGACTGTCGATCGTTTCCACCAGCGTCGCGCGCTGCTTGGCGAGTTCGGCGTCGACCGTGGACATGCGCGCGGCCGTGCCGTCGGACATCGCGGCCAGTTCGGCCGCGCGGCGCACCAGCGCCTCGCCCAGCGCATCGAGCTTGGTCGCCGAACGGTCGGCCGTGTCGGCGAGCGCGCCCGCGTTGCCGCGCAGCACGTCCGCGACCATCGACAGCCGCGCCTCGGCGGCGTCGGCGGCACCGCCCAGATCCACGGTGCGCTCGCGCAACGCCTGCCCCACGCCCGCGATGCGCGCGTTGGCTTGGTCGACGGCGATCTGCAGATCGCCCGTGCGCCGGCGGAACGTCTCGCTCGCCTCGGCCATCAACGCGCCGACCGATCCGGCGGCGCGGTTCATGTCGGCCAGACGCTGGCGGAAATTCTCCCCGCCCTCCTCCAGGCGGCCGACGGCTTCGACCGCTTGGGTGGCGAGCGCCTGCAGCCGGCGTTCGGCTTCGGCGCCGGCGTCGGCGACCTTGGCGGTCGAGGCTTCAGCCACGTCGCGGATCTCGAGCGCGCGGTCGCGGAACGCGTCGGCCGTCACGCGCAGTTTGGCGGCGGCGTCCTCGGCGGCGAGGCCGACGGTGGCGGTCTGGTGTTCGAGCTGGGCACCCAGTTCGCCCGCGCGGCCCGAGGCGGTCTCCATGGTCTTGAGCAGGGCGAGCGACTGGTCGCGCAAGCCCGCGTCGATGGTGCCCACGCGCAACGCCGCCCGGTCGGCGGCGGCGTCGAGTTCGCCCGCGCGCGCGCGCAAGGAATCCGAATTCTCCTTGAGCCGCTGGGCGGCACTGGCCGCGATCGAGGCGAGCTCGCCCGACCGCTGTTCGAGCAGGGCGGCGATTTCGTCCACGCGCGCGCGCGCGGCCTGCGAGGCGGCGGACAGATCCTCGGTTTCCCGGCGCATGGCGTCGCCTGCCGTGCCGATCGCCTTGACCGCGGCGGCGGCGGTTTCGTCGAGATCGCCGCCGCGCCGGCGCAAGGCCGTCGCCGCCTCGTCGAGCCGGGCGAGCGTCCGGTCGGCGGCGGCGTTGGTTTCGGCCGCGCGCTGGGCGATGGCGGTTTCGAGCGACGCCGCCCGATCCAGGCCCTGATTGGCCGCGTGCACGAGCCCCAGCGTTTCGTGGCGGAAGGCTTCGCCCGCTTCGCGCGCGCGGTGGGCGGCCTGATCGGCGGCCAACGTCAAGGCGGCGTTTTCGCGCTTGGCGACGTCGGAGCCCGCGGCCATGCGCTCGGCCGCGCGATCGACGGCGGTGGCGACCTCGTGGCTGTCGCGCGATAGGGATTCCGCGGCCGAATCGAGACGACGCACGACGGCTTGGATATCCGCATCCGCACCTTGGGCGGTGGCGCGCACGGTTTCGCCGGACGCGCGCACGCGCTCGTCCAGGCGGTGGGACAGGGTTTCGAGTTCTCGGGCGCGCGCGTCGACCTCTTGGGCGGCGGCCGTCAGGCGCGCTTGGGCGTCGGCGGCGGTCGTATCGAGGGCGGCGGTCTTGCGGCGCACGGTTTCGCCCGACGCGTCGAGCGTGCGCGCGGTTTCGGCGGCGGCGGCCGAAAGTTCGGCCGCGCGCGCGGCGAGGGTGACGCCGAGCCCCTCGAGCCGGTCGCCGGTGGATTTGTCGATGGCGGCGAGTTCCTCGGCGCGCTGGCGCAGCGCCTCGGCGTAGTCGTCGGCGCGTTCGATCCCGCGATCGGCCGCGCGGACCAGATCGAGCGTGCGGTCGCGGAACGCGTCGGCCGCCTGGCGGACGCGCCCGCCGGCCTGATCGGCGGCGAGGCCGGTCTGCTCGGCCTCGCGCCGCGCGACCTCGCCGGTCGCCTCCATGCGCGCGGCCGCGCGGTCGAGCGCCGAGGCGACCTCGCGCGCGTCGGCATCGAGGGTGCGGGCTGTCGCATCGAACCGCTGGGTGGCGGCGTTGACGGCGGTCTCCGCCTCGTTCGCGCGCGCGCGCAACGCCTCGGCGGTCTCGCCGAGCTTGCCCTGGGCCAGCGTCGCCGTGACGTCGAGGTCCTTGGCTTTGCGCTCCATATCCGCGTTGGCGTCGCCCATCCGCGTCAGCGCGGAATCGACCGCGCGTTCGATGCCGTCGGCGCGCAGGCGGATCGCTTCGCCCGACACGCCGAGTTTGTGCGCGACATCCGATGCGGTATCGCCCAGCGCGGCGGCTCCCTCGCGCACATGGCTCGCCAACGTGTCCAAGCGCTGCGTGGCGCGTTCGGCGGCGCCGTCGATCTCCTGCGAGCGGCGCTTGAGCGTGTCGCCCAGCTCCTCGGCCCGTGCGAGCGACAATTCCGCGGAATGCGTCAGATCCTGCGTATGCACGCGGAAACCTTCGGCCGTCGCGCGTACGCGCTGGGCGGCCTGATCGGCGGCCACGACCAGTTCGTCGCCGCGCCGGCGCGCGACTTCGGCGCTGGCGTCGACGCGCGCGGCGACGCGGTCCAGCGCCTCCTGGCTTTTCTGCGCGACGGTTTCGAGCGCGGCGTGGGATTCGCCCACGCGGCGGTTGACGGCGTCGAGTTCCTCGGTGCGGACGCGCAAGGCCGCACCGGCGGCGTCGACCGTGGCGCGCGCGCGGGCGGCGGCATCGGCCAGAATTTCGCTCTCGGTCTGCAGGCGGGTTTCGGCCGCCTGGGCTTCGGCCGACAAGGCGCCCGCCGTGCGCAGCAGCGCTTCGACCTCGCGGCCCAAACGCTGGCCCGCGTCCGCGCCCACGCGGCCGGCGGTTTCGGCCGCTTCGACCAGGCCCGTCCCGTGCCGGCGCAGATCCTCGCCGAGCGCCGCGGCCTTGGCCTCCGCCGCTTCGCCCGCCAGCGCGAGGTCGCGCGCGGCTTCCGAAAATCCGGCGTTCGCCGCCCCCACGCGCGCCAGCGCCTGACCCGCGGCGTCGGCGAGTTCGCGCGACTGGGTCTGGAAGGTTTCGCCCGCCGCGCGCACGCGCGCGACCGAATGGTCGGCGGCGGCGGCCAGTTCGTGGCTTTGCCGGCGCACGGCTTCGGTCGACGCCTCGGTGCGCGCGGTCAGGCGCTCGAGCGCGCTTTGCATCGAACGCGTTTCGACGCCGAGCGTCGTGGCCACCTCCGCCATGCGGACGGAGGCTTGCGCGACGTCCTCGGTGCGCGAGCGGATCAGATCGCCTGCGACCACGATCTTGCCCTCGGCCTCGGTCGAGGCCTCGGCGAGCGCGTCGATCTGGGCGCGCAAGGTGCCTTGCGTCGCCTCGGATTGGCGCGCGAGGTCGCGCGCGGTTTCGAGCAGACGATCGGCCGTACCGGCGAGGGTCTCGCCCGCGGATTCGGCTTGGCGCTTGGCCGACCCCATCTCGACGGCGGCGGCGGACGCCCGGCCCTCGGCGATTTCGGCGGCATCCACGAAGGATTCGGATTGGCGGCGCAGCAGGTCGCCCACTTCGCGCGCGCGGTCGAGCGCCTTTTCCGTCGCCTCGACAAGGGCGCCGGTCTGGTCGGCCAGGATCGCGCGGATTTCGGCGGCGCGGCTGCGCGCGCGCTCGGTCGTTTCGGCGAGGTCTTGGGACTGCTCGCGCAAGGCTTCGCGGATGGCGCCGGCGTTGGCGGCGGTTTTCTCGTTCGTCGCGGCGAGGCGTTCGACCTGCTCGCGCAAAGTCGCGTTGATCTCGCGCGATTGGGACAGCGCGCGATCCGAGGCGCCGGCGAGGGCTTCGGCCTGCTCGCGCACCGCGACTTCCACGATCTGCACGCGGCTGGTCAGCAGACCCGTGACGCGTTCGAGGCCTTCGGCGTGGCGGCGCAAACCCGCCATCACCTGCATGGCGCGCGTGGCGGCTTGATCCGAAACCGTGGTCAGTTCGCCGGCTTGCGCGGCGAGGCCCTGGCGGGCCTCCATCAGGCGTTGGCTTGCGATGTCGGAAGCTTCGGTCAGGGCGCGGGCCTGCACATGCAAAGCTTCGGCGATGGTCTGCAGCTTGGCGTCGGCCCGATCGGCGGGAAACGCGAGTTCGGCGAGTCGCACTTCGAGCGCGCGCGCGTGGCGGGCGAGATCGCGCCCGCGCGCCCGGTATCCGAGCGCGAACCACAAGACGAGCAACGGCATCGTCGCGCCGGCGACGAAGGCGCCCAATTCGTGCGGCAGCATCGACAAGAAGGCGGCCCCGCCCAGATAGAGCGCCGCGTACCAGAAAACGGCCGCGAGCCACGCGAGGGACGCGGCGAGGGCGATGGCGGTCGTGCGTCCGCCCGCGGGCGGCAGCGGTTCGTAGATCGGGCCGGCCGGATCGTTCGCCGCGCGCGGCGCGCCGGGCTCCGCCGCTTTGCCGCCCGCCACGCGCAAGCGCTGCGAAGCCTGTCCGTTGCCGATGCCGTTGCCGTTCTCGCTCATGGTCTATGCCGCCCGTTTGCGCCGCCGGATCAAGCCGAGCACTTCGGCCGCCGCGTGCGGAATGTTGGTGCCGGGGCCGTAGATCGCCGCCACACCGGCCCCCAGAAGCGCGTCGTAATCCTGCGGCGGGATGACGCCGCCGCAGACGACCAGAATGTCCTCGGCGTCGCGCGCCTTCAGCGCCGCGACGAGCGCGGGCACGAGCGTCTTGTGCCCTGCCGCCTGCGAGGAAATCCCGATCACATGAACGTCGTTTTCGACCGCCTGCCGCGCGGCTTCGTCCGGCGTCTGGAACAGCGGGCCGACGTCCACGTCGAAGCCGATGTCGGCGAACGCCGTCGCGATGACTTTGGCGCCGCGGTCGTGGCCGTCCTGGCCGAGCTTGACCACCAGCATGCGCGGCCGGCGGCCTTCGGCCTTGGCGAAATCGGCGACCTCGGCCTTGATCTTGGCGAATCCCTGATCGCCCTCGTAGGCCGATCCGTAGATCCCGGTCACCGACCGGATGGTCGCGCGATGGCGCGTGAAGACCTTTTCGAGCGCGTCGGAGACTTCGCCCACCGTCGCGCGCGCGCGCATCGCTTCGATCGAAAGATCGAGCAGATTGCCCCCGCCGCCGCCCGCGGCGCGCGTCAGCGCTTCGAGCGCCGTCCGGCACGCGGCCTCGTCGCGCTTGGCGCGGACCTCGGCCAGACGTTTGACCTGGCTTTCGCGCACGGCGGTGTTGTCGATGTCGAGAATGTCGACTTTCTCCGGGCTCTCGGGGCGGTACTTGTTCACGCCGACGATGGTTTCCTCGCCGCGGTCCACGCGCGCCTGGCGCAGGGCCGCCGATTCCTCGATCTTGAGCTTGGGCATGCCGCTCTCCACGGCCTTGGTCATGCCGCCCAACGCCTCGACCTCGCCGATCAGCCGGCGCGCGTGCGCGGCGATCGCCGCGGTCAGGCTCTCGACGTAGTAGGACCCCGCCAGCGGATCGATCACTTTGGCGATCCCCGTCTCCTCCTGCAGGATCAACTGCGTGTTGCGCGCGATGCGCGCGCTGAAGGGCGTGGGCAGCGCCAAGGCTTCGTCGAAGGAATTCGTATGCAGGCTTTGCGTGCCGCCCAACGCGGCCGCCATCGCCTCGATGGCCGTGCGCACGACGTTGTTGTAGGGGTCCTGCTCGGTCAGCGAAACGCCCGAGGTCTGGCAATGCGTGCGCAGCGCCAGGCTGTCGGCCTTCTTGGGGCCGAAGCCCCGCATCATCTCCGCCCACAACAGGCGCGCCGCGCGCAGCTTGGCGATCTCCATGAAGAAATTCATGCCGATCGCGAAGAAGAACGACAGGCGCGGGGCGAACGCGTCGACGTCGAGCCCCTTGGACAGCGCCGCACGCACGTATTCGAGTCCGTCGGCGAGCGTGAAGGCGAGTTCCTGCACGCAGGTCGCGCCCGCCTCCTGCATGTGGTAGCCGCTGATCGAAATCGAGTTGAATTTCGGCATGCGCTGGGCCGTGTGTTCGATGATGTCGGCCACGATGCGCATGCTGGGGCCCGGCGGATAGATGTAGGTGTTCCGGACCATGAATTCCTTGAGGATGTCGTTCTGGATCGTGCCCGAAAGCTTGGCGCGATCCACGCCCTGCTCCTCGCCCGCCACGACGAACGCCGCGAGCACGGGCAGCACGGCGCCGTTCATCGTCATCGACACCGACATTTTGTCGAGCGGGATCCCGTCGAACAGGATCTTCATGTCCTCGACCGAATCGATCGCCACGCCCGCCTTGCCGACGTCACCGACGACGCGCGGATGGTCGCTGTCGTAGCCGCGATGGGTGGCGAGATCGAAGGCCACCGACAAGCCCGCCTGGCCGGCCGCGAGCGCCTTCCGATAGAACGCGTTGGATTCCTCGGCGGTCGAGAAGCCGGCGTATTGGCGGATCGTCCACGGCCGGTTCGCGTACATCGTCGCGCGCGGTCCGCGCACATAGGGCGCGAAGCCCGGCAAGCCGCCCAAATGCTCGAGGCCGGCGAGATCCGCCTCGGTGTAGAGCGGCTTCACCGCGATGCCTTCGGGGGTCATCCAGGTCAGCGAGTCGGGTTTGGCGCCCTTCAATTCGGCGGACGCGAGTTTTTCCCACTGGGCGAGATCCGGACGCGCGAAATCGGCCATTGCCTGCTCCCCTGTTGAGCGGAGTTTAGGGGGCCGTCGACCCCCTCCATAGGGGGTCCCGAGTCGAGGCCAAGGCGGTTCGGGGGCAATAGATTGATTCGGCGCGCTGAATCCGAGTTATCGACAGGTTGTGGGTAACCCGCTCTCGAGGCCCAATATTTTGAGGATTCGCGTGCGACTCGGGGGCCGCGCCGTTACCAGCGCAATTCGGCCAACATATAGGTCGGCGCGAAGCCGAATTCGGCCGCCAGGGCGGCCATGCGTTCGGCCGACGGCAAGGTGCCCATCGGGGCTTGGAGCGCTTCGCCGTGAATGCCGCCGGGAATGAACGCCTGATCGATGCCCGCGGCGCGCGCGCCGGCCACATCCGTGCGCATCGCGTCGCCCACGCCGAGCACGCGCGTCTTGTCCGGATGGCCCGCGAGTTCGAGCGCCCACGCATAGACGCCCGCGTGCGGTTTGCCGTGGTAATGCACGGTTCCGCCGAGCGCTTCGTAGGCGAGCGCGAGCGTGCCCGCGCACAGCAAGCGCTGTTCCCCGCGCAGCACCTCAAGATCGGGGTTCGCGCAAACCATCGGCAACCCGCGCGCGTGCGCGGCGCGGATCACCGGTTGCAAGGCCGGCATGTCGAGCGTGCCGTCGCCCGCCGCACCGGTCGCGAAGACGAAATCCGCGTCGTCGAGTGCGGAGGTTTCGGCGAGCCCGATCTCCGCGGGATCGGTCAGATTGCCGTCCATGCCGATATGGAAATAGCGCGACCACGGCCCGTGCGCGCGGCGCGCGAGCGCGCGCCACGCGGCCTCGCCGGATGTCACGAAGGCCAGGAAATCGCGTTCGTCGAGGCCGAAGCCGGGCAATTGCGTGCGCAGGATCGGCACCCGGCGGGGCGCGTTGGACAGCGCGATCGTCTTCTTGCCCATCGCGCGCAACCGCGCCAGCAGATCGGGCACGCCCGCGAACGCCTTGTGGCCGTCGTGCAGGCAGCCCCACATGTCGAACAAAAACACGTCGTACCGGTCGACGACCGGCCCGAGACCTTGCAGCGCGCGGGTCATTGGGATTCTTTGAGCGGCTTGGGTTCGCCGAACAGATAGCCTTGGCCGAAGCCCGCGTCGAGATCGAGCACTTCGACGAGCGTCGGCTCGTTCTCGATCTTGTCGATCACGAGTTCCACCCGCGCGTCCATCAAACCCTGGCGCAACCGCACGAAGCCCGATCCGCCGCCCGAGGCCGCGTAGTCGAGCATCTTGCGCGCTTCGACCTTCACGAAGCGGAAGCTGCGCCGGGCGAGTTCGGCCGGATCGAGGTGCGAGGGCTCGATCACCTGATCCATCGAGAAACGGAAGCCGCTTTTGGCCAGCGCCGCCAACGCGTCCCACTGCTCGGATTTGAGGCGCCGTGTCTGCGCCTCGGCGAGTTCGAAGACGAGGTTGGGCGCCAGATCGAGATTCTGGCCCATGAAGGCGACGAACTCGCCGAAGAAGCGCCGGTCGGCGAGCGTGTGTTGGGAGATGTTGACGAAAATCCCGGTGCCCGCGCCCGCGCCCGCTTGGCCCTGGATGCGGCGCACGAGTTGCACGCCGCGGAAGAGCAGCATGTTGTCGATGGCCGTCACGAGACCGTAGGCCTCGGCCAGCGCCAGATAGGAGTCGGGCCCGATCAACGTGCCGTCGGGGCCGCGCATGCGCGAAAAACATTCGTAATGGCGGCGGCGGCGCTGGGGCAGGTCGACGATGGGCTGCAGGTAAAGCTCGACCCGACCTTCGCGTAGCGCGTCGCGCACGATATCGAGCACTTGGGAGTCCGCAAGGTTCGGCTTGGCCGGCGCGATGTAGGCCGCCGCCCCCGCCTCGCCCACCGGTTTGCCCGACAATTCCTCGACGAGGCTTTTGAGCACGCGCATTTCGGCGACGACCGTGCCCATATCGGCGTTCTTGCGCGCCATGCCTTCGATCGCTTCGAGGATGCCCTTGGCCTCATCGCGGGCGAATTTGAGTTCGCGGCGCAGATCGCCCAGGCGCGCGTCGGCGGCATCCAGGCGTTTGGCGAGCGCGGCATTCCACCAGACCGCGTGCAACGCCACCGCCGCGGCGAACGCGGCCAGTCCCCAGAGCGGGGCAAGCGCCAATGCGAGCGCGCCCGCGCCGAGGATATAGGCGAGACCGGCGAGAATATGCGGCATCGGGGTCATGACCGGACCGGTATCCCAAGCCCGGGCAGGCCGGTCAACGGCAATCGGCGCCCACCGCGTCGGCGACGCGCGCGAAACCGTCGGCCGCCAGCAAAGCGGGCAAATCCCGCGCGATGCGCGCGGCGAGGCCGGGGCCTTCGTAGACCATCGCCGAATAGAGCTGGACCAGCGCCGCGCCCGCGCGGATCTTGGCGTAGGCGGTTTTCGCGTCCGACACGCCGCCCACGCCGACCAGCGGCAACGCCCCGCCGGCCAACCGGTAGGTCTTCTTCAGCACCGCCGTCGACAAGTCGAACAGCGGTTTGCCCGATAGGCCGCCCGCCTCTTTGGCGTGCGGCGAGCGCAGGGAATCGGGCCGCGCCAGCGTCGTATTGCCCACGATCAGACCCGCGAGCGCCCGATCGAGCGCCACGCGCACGACGTCCTCAAGATCGGCGTCGGTCAAATCGGGGGCGATCTTGAACAGCAGCGGCGGCGGCTTGGGCAGGCCGAGGCCGGCAAGCGCGTCCTGCACGCGGGCGACGAGGTCGTCGAGCGCGGCGCGGCTTTGCAGCGCGCGCAAGCCCGGCGTGTTGGGCGAAGAGACGTTGCACACGAGATAGTCGGCGTAGGGGGCGAGCGCCTTCGTGCCGGCGACGTAGTCGTCGGCCGCGTCTTCGGTGGTTTTGTTCTTGCCGAGATTGACGCCCACGATGCCCCGGCGCGCGCGCGCGGCGAGCTTCGCGCGCGCCGCATCCAGGCCCTTGGAGTTGAAGCCGTAGCGGTTGACGACCGCTTCGTCCGCGACCAGCCGGAACAACCGGGGCCGCGGATTGCCCGGCTGCGGCCGGGGCGTGATCGATCCCACTTCGACGAAGCCGAACCCTTGCGCGAGCAGCGCATCGGGCACCTCCGCATCCTTGTCGAACCCGGCGGCGAGGCCGATCGGATTCGGGAAATCGAGCCCCCACAACGAGGTTCGTAAGCCCGGCGCTTCGACCGGTGCGGGCAGCGGCACGAAACCGTTGGCGAGCGCTGAGACGGCCAGACAATGCGCCCGTTCGGCGTCGAGCGCGTGCACGAAAGGCCGGGCCAGGCGGAACCAGTTCACGCCAGCCCCCAGGGAAAAACATGGCGGCCGTCGGCGCCCAGTTTCAAGGGCGCCGTGCGCGCGACGCGGGCCACGTCGAGGGCCGCGTACAAATGCGGGAACGACGCCCCGCCGCGCGAGACCTCCCATTTCAAGGCCGGCCCCAGGGCCTCGGCCGACACCTCGATCAACACCAGATCGTCCTGGCCCGCGCGATGCTTGGCGGCGGAGACGACGATCTGCGCCCCGGTCGAAAAATGGATGAAGCCGTCGGCCTTGTCCTGCGAGGAGCCGGCGTAGCTGCCCGCGCGCAAGGCTTCGTCCCATTCGTCGCGGCGGCACATGTGATAGATGGGCGTCGTCATCGAGGCGCAACCTAACGCGCCCGCGCACCGGCGCGCAACGTGCGGCCGGGGTCTTCGCGCGCTCAACGGGGTTTGCGGTCGAGAACGCGCGCGAGCGCCGCAAGGCCGCTTTCGGGCGCGCGGCCGGCACCCAGCGCCTTGTCGGCCGAGCGCTTGTAGACGTAGACGCCGAGCACCGAAAGACCCACCGACCACATCAGCGACAACGCGCCGAGCGCCTCCACGATTCGGCCCGCGTCCTTGGGCTCGACGACGATGGCCCATGCGACGGCGGCCATCTGCAAGGCCCAGGTCAGCGCCATCACGTAGCCGAAGGTCGGCCGCATCCGGCGCACATAAGGATCCTCGCTTTGCGCTTCGATCCTTGCGGTGGCGTTCACCTCGGCCAGCGCCGCGCGATAATCGGCGCCGTCGGCGGCGGCCATCGCTTCGAGATGGCGGTTCGCCTCGGCGAGTTGCGCGGGGTCGACGCGCGTGGCGGCGAACGCCGCGCCGACCTCGTCCAACGCCCGCGCCGCCCCTTTGGCGGCCGGATTGTCGATGCCCGCCAACGCCGCCCCGACCCATTTGACCAGCAACGGCAAGCCCACTTGCGCCAGCACCGCGGGGATCATTTGCGCCTCCGTTCGGTTTGAGGATCGAAGTACCAACGGCCGCCGATGCGCACGCGCAAGCACCCCCGCGGCGGCGGACCTTCCTCGATGTCCGCCCATTCGACGGCACCTGCGGTCGGATCGACGTGCCGGCCGCGCAGGATTTGCCGCGCCACACGGCGCGCGTGTTCGTAGCTGCGGCCCGACTTCGCCGCCGCCAGCGCGGGAACGGCGCCGTCGGCGCGCGGCATCCAGCATGCGAATGTGCGGCACACGTCCTCGAGCGACGGCGCGTGCGCCCGCTTGGCGCGGTTGACGATCACGGCGCCCACGGCATCGAAGCCGCGCGCGGGACCGAAGGCGGCCTCGACCTGGATCGTGCGCGCGAGCACATCGAGCGTGGCGCGATCGGGCGGGCTTGCGGATGGCGGGGCGAGACGCGCGCTCATGACCGCGGCCCCCCCGCCTCGCCCGACTGATCGAGCTTGGCCTCGATGCGCAGCAGATGTGCGGTCAGACGGCTTTCGACGTCCTTGAGATAGCCGATCGACGCGTAACCGCGCGCAACATCGAGTTTGAAGGCGGCAAGCCCTTCGCGCAGATCGCGCGCCTCGGCGGATGCGGCTTGGCGCGCGCGCTCGATGGCGATCTCCGCGTCGCGGCGATGGCGCCAGACCAGCCAAGCCATGGCGCCGAGCGCCGAGACGTCGGTGGCGGCGCCGAAGGCGAGATAAGGCGGGATTTCGGGCGGAAACATGGGTCACCTCGCTAGGGTTCGAATTCGGTTTTGGCGGCGTGCGCGCCTGCGCCAGGGCGCCAGTCCTTGCGCGCGGGCGGAGGCCCGGGCGGTCCGAAACGCACCGGTTCGGACAGCAGGCAGCCCGCGACCGCATCGAGCCCGTCGTCGGGCGAATGCCCGTCGGGGCGCCATTCGCGCATCTCGATCGCGAAGGGCGAGGACCAGACCGCCCGGTGGGCGTGCAACGAGCGCGCGGCCAGCCTCGCGTCGAAGGCTTCCAGGATGCGCGCCGCCTTGGCGCGGCGCGCATGCACGGGGGCGACCGCGCAGGCGATCCGCGCTTCGGCCAGCGTGCGGCGCAGGATCCCGGGCAGGAAGGCGCCCACGCCGTTCGCTTCGACCGATACGCGCTGCACATGGTTGCGCCCGGCGAACGCGGCCACTTGGCGGCAGAAATCGGCGGCTTCATCGGTTTGCGCGGCCGCCGGCGAAAGCGCCCGCAAATACGCGACCTCGTGCAGCCAGTAGGCCCCGCCCTCGTCCACGAACACGACCGCGATCACCGACCGGTCGCCGGCGGGCTTGCCGTAGGACGGATCCCACCAGCAGCTCGCCGACACGAGCCGCCGGCCCTCCAGCGTCAGCATCGGGCGACGATTGGCCTCCGAATAGACCAGCGCGCCGTCGTAGGGGATCATCCGGTCGGGATCGAGACGCCCGCCCGTTTCCGGCACCGGTTCGAGCATCATCTGCGCCTGGAACTTGCGCGGACCCGTGCGCTTGCGGATCGCCGCGATCCGTTCGGCCGAGAACCGTTCGGGCCAGGCACTTCGGCCCGCCGCGTCGAGCAACGGGATCGCCAGCCGCTCGAACCCCTCCAGAAACGGCGCGCGCGCGCCCGTTCCCTCGGCGTCGGCCCCGCCCGCGTCGCCCGGATCGGCGTAGATCGAATCGTGGGCGTGCGGCGTGCCGATGTAGATCTGCAACCCGCCGGGAACCAGCACGTATTCGATTTCGTTCAGGCGTTCGCGCAGATCCTCGCGCTTGGCGGCCGTGTCGCAATTGTTGGGAACCTCGACGTCGTCGCAGATCACCACATCGGCGCGGCTGCCGGTCATGTTGCCGAGCATGCCCTTGGCCGCCATCGAGGGATCGCGCAGTTCCGCCGCGCGGGCGACGATGAATTGGTCGGCCGCCCATTGCTCGGTCTTCACGGGCTTGAGGCCCGCGCAGGCCGGGTGCCGCTCGACGATCCGTTTGACGTTGCGCACCATCTTGCGCGCAAGACCGTGCGTCGCCGCCAGGACCAGCACGCGCAAATCCGGATCGCGCGCGAACAGCCACGCGCAGAAAAGGCCGACCAGCGTCGACTTGCCGCTGGACCGGAAGGCGAGCAGCACGAGCCCGCTGCGCGCGCCGTCCTCGCGCTTGGCTTCGAGCCAGGCGGCGATGCGCGCGTGCAAGGGCGGCGTGCCCTGCCCCTGCAGCGCGTTCCACGCGTCGACGAACGCGACCAACCCGGGTGTCGGCGGGCGCGGTGCGGGCGGCGCGGCGGGACGCGACTTCGCTTCGGCGGGCGCCTTCGCGCCCCGCCCGGATTTTCCGGCCATGGGTCCTCCGTCCGGGGTTGGGGCTTCAGGCCGCGTTCGGCCAGCCGCGGCCGAGATCGATCGCGAGCAACGAAGCGACGTCCGGGGCGGCGTCGATCGCCGCGGCGAGCGCGCGTTCGTTGCTGAAGCACGCCTGCACGTGCGCGCGCACCCGCCGCGCCGCCGCCAGCATTTGCGCCGAGTCGAGCGTCACCCAACCGTCGGCCCCCTTCCAATCGATCGTGTGGGCGGGGTCGAGCGTCGCGGCGAGGGCCGCCCCGGTCAGCAGCGCTTGGCTTTCGCGGTCGGTGCGCAAACCGGCGACGCCGCCGGTTTCGTGCGTGTGGCGCAACGCCGCAAGCTCGGCGCGCCGCGCGGTCTTGGCGTCCGGCAAGGGCCGCGGCCGGTCCGGTGCCAGAAAATACCGGTCGTCGAACGGCGCGGGTGCGGGGATCTCCGCAAGGCCGAAGGCCGCGCGCTCGGCGGGCGAACACGCGCGCAGCCAATCGGCGGGGTAGTTCACGCCGTCGCGCGCGAAGGCTTGATCGAATCGGACTGTCTGGCCGTCGGCGAACTGGAACAGCATGCGTGCCTCCTATCGGGCGTTGGCGGATTTGAACGGGGTTTCGGCGAAGGCGGCGAACACGTAGGTCTCGCCCGCGTTGTTGGCGCCGTAACCGGCTTCCTGGCGCAACTTGAAGCCGCCCGCGAGCAGATCGAAACCGCGGCCGGCGTTCGTTTCCTCGGCGTTGGCTCGGCTGGGATAGAGCGAGGACGCGGCCGCGTTGAAGGGCGCGCGCGCGGCATCGACGACGTACCAATCCGTCGCGATCGTGGCGCCTTTGACCATCAGCCAACGCGGGCGGAAGCCGCACCACACGAAGGGTCCGTCCGCCGATCCGTTGCCGACATAGCCGCCGAAAAGCGAGAACCCGGGGACCGAGGTCCAGAGATAGGTGACGTAGGTTTCGCCGGTCACGTTGTAGCCGACGCCGACGCGGAACGTCGCGGGACCGGGAAGCGTGTTGTTCCAATCCGTCGCGTCGGCCGCGAACGCCGCCACGCCGTCGAGGATCAGCGATCCGGTCGCGGGGTTGGCGTTTGCGTTCCGGTGATAGACGCGCCACGACCGCGCGACGTTGCGGCACTTCCGCAGCATGAAATGCGGCGTCGCGTTGAGCGCGTGCGCGATATCCTTGTTGGCCGACGTCCCGCCGTCGGTCGCGATGTCGAAGCCGTAGGCCGCACCCCGCCGGAAGGCCCAATCGACGTAGGCGTTGGCGCCGAGGTTGACGCCGCGCGCGCCCGTATCGGCGCCGAGCGAATAGCCGTTCGCGTTCAATGCACCCAAGGCGTTCGCATCCGCATACTCGGCGGCGGCACCGTTGGATATGAGGCCGTTCTGCGCGCCGCGCACCGCGTCGAACAAATTGTGGTTCGTGGCGTTCGACCGAGACTTGAGCCACAGCAGATCGGGCTGGAATCGCAACGACGCCACGCTCGCGGCCACGCCCGTCCCGGCGCGGAGCGCGGCGTGGAAAGCGTCGTCCCCGCGCCGGACCGTCGGCGCCGGAAGGTTCGCGGCGTTGAGCGCCACGAAGCCGGCCGGGGGCGTGTGGACGAACGCGCGTTGGCCGAAATTGACGCCGAACACCTGGCCGCCGGCGCCGGTCCCGTTGCCGAAGGTTGGCACGACAACGTCGGGAAGCGCCGAGAACATGACGCCTTGCGAGACGTTGTCGCGATAGCAAGTGACCGTCCTGGCGTCCATGTCGAGCGCGACGCCGATCACGTTGGCGGCGGTGTAGGGCGCGCCATAGGCCGCCGAAGCGTTGTTGGCGTACTTGGTGCCGTCCGAGACGTAGAAGAATCCGTTGGCCGTATTGCCCCCGCGCTGTGCGGCCGCGACGGCGGCGTTGGCGACGCCCACCAGCATCGCGTTCGACGCGATGGTTTCGGGATGGACTTCCCAGTACCACTTCCCGCTGGCGACCGGGATCGTCGCGGAATTGATCGCGGCACCGGCGGCCAGCGTCATGCGCAGATTGGCGTTCGACGGCGTGTTCGCACCGGCGTTGTCGACGCCGGACAGCACCGCGAAGTTGTTCGTCGGACTGTCGAGCATCTGGTCGAAGGCCAGGCCCGCCGCGACGCCGATGCCGCTGGCCGTCCAATGGTTCCCGTTGCCCGAACGATCGCGCGCGATCGTCGCGGTCGAGGCCGCATCGTCGAACGGCAGATGGAAGCCATTGGCGCCGTGGACGCCCGCATAGCGCAGCGGGATCCAGGCGTTCGTCGCGACGTCCACGCGACCGAACGCGGCCGGCGCGAGCTGCTGGCCGTCGACCATGACGATTTCGCTGAGATAACCGTCGAGATACATGGAACCGGCGCCGACGAAGCGCTGCCCGATGCACCAGTTCCGCGACGCCGCGTTCCAATCGAACGCGTAGTTCGCCGCCGGATACGACGCGGACGCGAACGACGCGATTTCGACGCCGTTCCAGTAAAGACGGACGCGGTTCGCCGCGGTCGCTTGCGTCGTGTCCACGGCGACGAGCAGATGCCCGTGCGCCGAGCCGTCGCGGAACAGCGCGTTTGTCAGCAGGTTGTAGGCGCCGGTTCCGCTGTCCCGAACGAGAAGCTGATCGCCCGCGCCATTGGTTCCCGCGCCGAACCCGAGGGTGTCCTGCTGGGCCGCCGAGGAACTGCCGCCGAAGATCGTCTGGAACGCGCCGGTTGCGAGCGTACCGCGCTTGATCCAGGCCGACAGGGTGAAGATGCGGGCGTTGGTCGGCGCCGCGACGTTCGTGCGCGACAGCGACGCGCCGCCGGCCGCGCGAAAGCGCAGCGAATGGCGGATGCGATGGCGGGTGGGGCCGCCGCCCGGGGGGATCAGCATCAGTTGCTCCACCGCCCGATGCAGCGCATCGCGGCGCCGTCGGAAAGGAAGGTGAAGATCGCCGCCTTGCCCGGCGCCGCGGGCAACGCCGGCGTTCCGTCGACGCCGAAGTCGAACGTGGCGTGCCAAGCGAGCGCGCGCCCGCCGGCGGCGTCCTGCTGGACGATCAGCAGAAAGACGCCGCCGTCGCGCGGGTTGGCGGGCGCGCCCAGCGTGCGGTTGCCGCCCAGCGTCGCGCGCGCGACGGGTGCGAGGTCCAGATCCCACGCGATCACGGCTTGATCCGCGAGCGTTGCGGGCGCGTAACGCTGCGCGCGCGTGAAGGCTTGGACCGCATCGAGATAGGCGTAGGACGCGGACGCCGGCGCCGCTTCGAGCGCCGCACGCGCGGCCGCACCGGTCGCGGCGCCCGTCCCGCCTTGGGCGATGGGCAAAGGCAAGGCGAGCGAACCGCCGCCCGTCTCCGCACGCGCGACCGCTTGGCCGGCCGCATCGAAGCCAAGCAACTGGCCCGCCCGCGTGGCCGCCGGAGGCAACGGCGCCAACGCCGCGACGTCCTCGTCGGGCTGGCGCAAGGACCGCGCCACGCCGTGGGCGACTTGCTGGATCGCCGCGGTTTGGAAGTCGAGTTCGTCGTTGAGGGTCTTGGCTCGCAATTCGCCGCCCTCCTGGAAGTCGGTCTGGCGCCGCACGGTCAAGCGGCGCAGTACGGCGATCGCGGTGCCGCCCGCGGGCGCGACGTCGAAGGTCACCGCACCGCGGCCGTTCGC